>JASBUV010000056.1 GCA_030147705.1 Gammaproteobacteria bacterium | reverse complement strand
CTACGCGTTACTCACCCGTCCGCCGCTCGACGCCTGGAAGCAAGCTTCCATCGTTTCCGCTCGACTTGCATGTCTTAAGCCTGCCGCCAGCGTTCAATCTGAGCCATGATCAAACTCTTCAGTTTAATCTCAAGAAGTGGCCATCGTCCTACTACAGTCAGTACTACTTAATCTGACTAGCACAACAGCCACTGAATAAAGCTCAAAGTCACAACTACTGATTCGCTCAAAGATCATCAGCCAAAGCCGACAACCTTCAAACAAAGCTTAATTAAATAAATTAACGCAGTTGCTTACCTTGATGGTCTCAAAACAGCTTCAGTTAACCAGACCTAAGTCCAGCGCCCTGAAACAGATGGACCTGATTTTTTCAGTCCATCTACCACCCGGCAAGCACCCACCTCTATTGCTTGATCCAAATTATTAAAGAGCATAAAACCCCGGTGTCTCGTTCGACACAGAGGGCGCGTATTATACGTCTACGGCGGCCGTTGGCAAGGGCTTTTACGTCAAAATTGTAAAGAAATTTTAGCGCCCTTGGACGCGGCCCCTCCCCCACGGATTACAGGGGATTCTGGAACGCTGAAATTACGCGAGTTTGACCAGATGAAACAGCTTTTTACCCCGTTTCAGTACGTAGAATTTACCATAAAGCGCCTGCTGAGTAGAGAGCTCAAAATCCGGCGAATTGACGGGTTGCCCGTTACTACTCACCGCGCCGTTACCGATGAACTCACGGGCCATCTTGTTGGACTTGGCCAATTCCGACCCCACCAGCGCCTCGACAATGCCGGTTCCCGGTGCGAATTCACTGCTCGGCAGGCCATCCAGCGCCAATTGCGCAAGATCACTTTCCGAGAGGCTGCCAATATCACCAGAGAATAATGCCTCACTGATACGCTGTGCGGCGGCCAGGCCTTCCGGGCCGTGCAGCAACTCGGTCACTTCCCTGGCCAGAATGCCCTGAGCTTCGGGTTTGCGCTGGGATTCCTTGTCCGCACGCTCGATCTCGTCGATCTGGGCCACATCCAGAAAGGTGAAAAATTTCAGGAAGCGATAGACATCGGCATCCGCGGTGTTCAACCAGAACTGGTAGAACGCATAGGGCGATGTCTTCGCTGCATCCATCCAAATCGTGCCACTTTCTGTTTTCCCGAACTTGGTACCGTCCGCCTTGGTAATAAGAGGAAAGGTTGCACCGAAGACCTGCTCCTGAAAGCGCCTGCGCGTCAGATCAATGCCACCGGTAATATTGCCCCACTGATCACTGCCTCCGATCTGCAATGTGCAGCCATAGCGCTTATTTAGCTCTGAGAAGTCGAAAGATTGCAGGATCATGTAGCTGAACTCGGTATAGGAAATACCATCACCTTCACGATTGATACGTTGCTTTACCGACTCCTTCTGGATCATGGCATTGACCGAAAAATGCTTGCCGATGTCGCGCAAGAAACTCAGTACATCATAATTTTTGGTCCAGTCCAGATTGTTCACCAGAATGGCTTTGTTATCCCCGGAGTCGAAATCCAGAAACTGACTCAACTGCGGTTTGAGCCGTTCGACCCACGCCTCGACTACTTCTGTAGAGTTCAATGCCCGTTCTGAATCCTTGAAGCTGGGGTCCCCAATAAGGCCAGTGGCGCCGCCGACCAATGCAATAGGCTTGTGGCCTGCCTCCTGGAAGCGTTTGAGCCCTAACAAGGGCACCATATTACCGATGTGCAGACTTTCCGCTGTGGGGTCAAAGCCACAATAAAGCGTGCGGCTACCACTCGCGAGATGCGCTTTCAGATCGTCCCCACCTGCAAGCTGGGCGATCAAGCCCCTGCTTTCCAGGTCCGTAATAATATCTTTGCGGTCTACAGACACCGTTAAACCCTTAATCCGATTCACAAAACTAAGAAAAAAACCGATTTTGCCGACCCATGCAGAAGAAATCGCGAAAAAGGTCGTGATAAAAGGGCGGTGATTTTACACCAGAAAGCGGCGAAGTGCGGCATAAGTCACGCTGGCTAGCTGGGAAATTTGCAATCCACTGCTATAATCCAGCGCTTTTCGTTGTCTAAGCAGAGCATTGTGTCACCGCCAACGGGAATTGAATTAGATAAAGATGGATAAACTGGAAATCGTCAGACGTTTTATTGAGAAGTATTACCCCAGAGATCATGTGTATCTCGCTGGGGGGTTATGCCTGTTGTTCGTAATAAGTGTGATGTGGCCCGATGGGACGAACGACCAGGATTCGTCTACTGCGGCTGACTCAACCCGCATTGCGGTTCCTGTAGGTTCGCGATCAGGCACACAAACAGCAACAATCACAGCCGAACAGGGCGCCCCGCAAGTAAGCACTTCCCAACTAGCAAACACCAGCAATCGCCAAGGCCAGAATATCCAACTGTCCGATTACGTCGTAGAAGAAGAAACCCAGCTCGCAGACATCACGGTCTGGAAGAACTTCGAAGTTCAACAAGGCGACACCCTCTCCACCATCTTCAGCAAGGTCGGTTTGACAGACCGTCATCTGTTTCAGGTTCTGAACAGCAGCGACGAAGCCAAAGTCCTGGACAGACTCTATCCGGGTTACCAACTCGATTTCATGGTGCCTCAGCAAGGTGAGCTTGAGCAGCTCCGTGTGATGAGCTCTCCACTGGAAGGTTATTTATTTACCCGCAGCGACGATGGCTATCGGCCGGAACGCATCCTCAAGCAGGCCGAACTCTCACAAGCATTCAAAGTGGGCACCATTGCTGACAGCTTGTTCATGGCGGGACAACAGGAAAATATCCCTGCTGTGCACATCATGGAGATGGCCAATATCTTTGGCGGTGTAATCGATTTTATTCTCGATCCACGCAAAGGAGATCAATTCAGCATTCTCTATGAAGAGAAGTTTCTCGATGGCGAATTCATCGGCTACGGTGACATTCTCGCCACCCAATATATTAACGAAGGCACCGTATATACGGCGGTTCGCTACGTGGACGACGAAGGCGAGGCGGGTTACTACAGCCCGGAAGGCGAAAGCATGCGTAAGGCATTCCTGCGCAACCCTCTCGACGTATTTCAGATTACATCCAACTTCAACCCCAATAGAAGACATCCGATCCTGAACACCATTCGTGCGCACAAAGGCACAGACTATGCCGCACCGACTGGTACACCCATTCGCGCAACAAGCGATGGCCGTGTTACCTGGGCAGCACGCAATGGCTCGTTTGGAAACCTGGTGGTACTGCAACATCAGGGCAGCTTCGAAACCAAGTACGCACATCTCTCTCGCTATGCGGTCAAGAAAGGCGATCGAGTACGACAGGGTCAGGTGATCGGCTATGTAGGAGCAACCGGCGGTGCAACCGGACCTCACCTGCACTACGAGTTTCTCATGAATGGTGTGCATCAAAACCCGCGCACCGTGCACAACAAACTCCCGAAAGCTCGCGCTATTGAAGCCGAGGAAATGGGTCGTTTCAAAGATCAGACAGCAGGCTTGTTGCAACACTTCTCTGAACTGAACAGCAACTGGATACTGACTCTCAATCAACCCAGTGCGGACTAGCCCTGACTATGAGTGATTCTCATCTATACATCGGAATGATTTCCGGCACGAGTGTAGATGGGATCGACTGTGCACTGGTCGATTTCAGCGCCAACCATCCGAAATTACTGGCTGCCCATTGCGAGCCTTACCCTTCCGCACTGCGCCATGACATTCTCAGACTCTGCGAGGGGGAGAATCTGACTCTGTCACAATATGGCAAAGCGCATATTGAAATAGGCCGCTGTTTCGCTCGTGCCGCCCTCGAACTGTTGGCAAACACCGGCACTTCAGCAGAGCAAATTGCAGCCATTGGTAGCCACGGGCAAACCATCTGGCACGAACCCGGGACCCCCCATCCTTTTACGCTGCAGATAGGCGACCCCAACACGATTGCTCAGCAGACAGGGATTACCACCGTCGCCGACCTGCGCGGCCGCGACATGGCAGCCGGTGGACAGGGTGCTCCTCTGGCACCGTTATTACATTGCTCCATATTCCATTCCCAAAATGTAGACCGCACAGTCATTAATATCGGCGGCATTAGCAATGTCACTTCGCTGCCAAGAAACAAGGAGTTCCTCGCCTTCGACACAGGGCCTGGCAATGTGCTGATGGACTATTGGATCAACAAGCATCACGCCAGGGAATTCGACAAGAATGGCGAGTGGGCGGCAAGCGGGCAGTTCAACCTCGCGTTGCTCAATGCACTTCTGGACGAGCCCTATTTCAGAGAACCCATTCCAAAGAGTACCGGCAGAGAACTGTTCAACGGCGCCTGGCTGGAACGCAAGATAAGCGCCTGCGGTGCCAGCATTGCTCCAGAAGACGTTCAGGCCACACTGCTCACATTTACAGTAACGACTATTGTGAGCGCACTGGATGCAATCTGCACTCCACAGGAAATTTATGTGTGCGGTGGTGGCGCGCATAACGCGACGCTGATGAGTGAGTTGGGTAAGGTGGCCAGTGATATCTCAGTAGCCTCTACCGCGGAACTGGGTGTCGACCCTGATTGGGTGGAAGCGATGGCATTTGCCTGGATGGCTCAAGAGACTCTGAACAACCGCCCTATCGACACGCGTGCTTTCACTGGCGCGAAGTCACCAGTCATACTGGGCGGAATCTACAGAAGTAACTCAGCGTAGCGCTAGATAGAAAACGATGAACCGCAACCACAAGTCGTGGTGGCCATCGGATTGTTTACGACAAAGCGCGAGCCTTCAAGCCCTTCGACATAGTCGATCTTGGCACCGACCAGATACTGATAGCTGAGCGGGTCTACGAGTAGTGCCGCACCCTTGTTTTCTATCACCGTATCATCGTCATTGACGGCCTCATCGAAACTGAAACCATATTGGAAACCGGAACATCCACCGCCCGTGACGAACACGCGCAGTTTCAGATTGGTATTCCCTTCCTCCGCGACCAGACTCTGCACCTTGTTGGCAGCGTTATCGGTCAGGGACATGATGGTAGGTTCTGCAGACTGTACAACGGACATAGCTTTGAGAATGTGACGGGAAGGTTAGTTGAAGAAAATCAAAAATGCGTGGCCCCGCCAGGAAGGGGCATTATCGCAATAACTGAGTAAAACAGTCAATTATTCTCAAGTGACGCGTTGTCGTAGGTGAGCTTGTTCTTGTCGTTGCCAAGGCGCTTGGTTTCGCTGGCATTACCGCTTATATGCATGAGATTGCCGTTAACCTCCGAGCCCATGACCATCTCGATAAGATTGTAGTAAACATTGCCTACCACGGTGGCCTTGGCGGCCAGTTCAATATGACTGGTTGAGCGAACATCGCCCTGCACCAAGCCATTAATGATCGCTGACGGCACACAGATCTCGCCTTCGACGGCGCCCTTTTCTGCGACCCGAATCAGGGCTTTGGAATCGTCTTCAGCGTAGATATTGCCCTTCACACGCCCTTCGATGATTAGCTCACCGCTGAAATGGATGTCACCCACTATTTCCGTGCTACGGGAGATGAGCGTATGGGCTGGACCAGCTGTAGTGCTGGGTTCATTTGTTTTGCCAAACATGAAACCTTCCTCTGGATCGGGATCGAAGCCCTATTCGCCTTCAACTACCCAACTGAAATTCTGATTAATATTTTTTTCAACGGGTTCAACCGATAACGCGGCTATTTGTACCCGGTCCGGCTCAAAGCCTTCTGGAAGCGCCAGCTCACCCTCTATATTCTGAAAATACTTGAATCGGAGCCTAATATCGAGTTCGTCTTCATCGTCGGATAGCTCCCTCAAGGGATAAACGACCTGGCCATTGCTACCGGTACCAATCAGATTAATATTGGCGTGCCCGGTGAGGAAGGTATCACCATCAGCGTCCTGCTGCCGCATAACAAGTTTGTAGCGGTAACGCCCTGGAACACCTGTCGCACTGATATCGAATTGTCCGATCACCAGCCCTGTGTGTTCAGTCTCTTCAGCTACAACCCCGCGGTAATACACGATGTCTTCTTCGAGCTGGGCTATGCGCTGACGCAAGCCTGTGATTGTTGATTGCACCTCGACGGTGGCTCGCTGATCCATCTGACTGGAGCGCTCGAGAATGGCGATCTGACGACGCAACTCGGAATTATCGAGTCGTAGCACGTTCAGTTCATCCTGCAGCCCTGCACGATCGGCCTGCTCAACTTCCTGAGTCAGCATAGTCGTGTAATAGCCATAGGAAAAGCCGGCCGCCGCCGCAACACCGACGCCAGTAAACAAAAACAGCAAAAATAAAATGCGTTGCCGTGGCCGGTACGGCACTACAACCATTTTCTCTTGCTTACTGCCTTTGACTACATTTGGCATTCAAACTCTCCGGTTCGCCTCGCGCTTGAGAATCAAACCTCAGGGCAATAGCGCCACGATGTTCAGACCGGTAGTTTCAGGCAATCCGAAGACAATATTCATATTCTGAACCGCCTGCCCGGCAGCACCTTTGACCAGGTTATCTTCCGCCGACAGAACAATAATCGTGTTGCTGGCTTCGTTATACGCTACTGAAATTTCGCAGAAATTAGAACCTTTGACATCCCGAGTAGCCGGTAGTTCATCGGCTCCCAACACGTGTACGAATGGCTCATCAGCATAGCGGTCCTCGAAAACTTTCTGCAACTGCGCTTGCGTGACCTGGGTCCCGTTTTTAACCGGTGCATAGAGTGTCGCCAAAATGCCGCGAATCATGGGTGTCAGATGCGGGACGAAAACCAGCCCCACAGATTCACCCGCCGCGAGCGAGAGGCCCTGGCTGATTTCCGGGTGATGTCGATGTCCGCGCACTCCGTATGCCTTGATCGAGTCGGACGCTTCGCATAGCAAAAAGTCTTCGACAGCTTTGCGGCCTGCCCCGGAAACGCCAGACTTGGCATCGGCGATAAGGCCTCGGGTCTCGATCAGACCAGCTTCCAGCAAGGGGAGAAACCCCAGCTGCACTGCAGTCGGATAACAACCCGGCACAGCAATCAGGCGAGCTGTCTTGATCTGCTCGCGATTCACTTCCGGCAGCCCATAGACAGCTTCTTCCACCAGTTCAGGGCTCGCATGCGGTGTGTTGTACCACTGCTCCCACAGGGCAATATCCTTTATGCGAAAATCCGCGGAAAGATCGATAACCTTGACACCCGCAGCGAGCAGATTCGACACCGTATTCATGGCCACAGCGTGGGGCGTAGCGTAGAACACCACGTCACATTCTTTAAGAAGGGGCGTGTCAGCGCTGGAGTATTGCAGGTCGATATGGCCGCGCAGATTCGGAAAACGTGCATGAACAGGTGTTCCTGCCAATTCTCTGGATGTCACAACTGTGACTTCTGCCTCGGGGTGGCCTGCAAGAATACGCAGCAGCTCTACGCCGGTATATCCTGTGGCACCTACAATTCCTACTTTTATCACCTGAAACTCCCGGATATTCTGGAATGGGTCTAACGGACTGAGCTGCTTGCCAGATCAGCTGCAGTGGGGGGCTCCGTATCTTACACGCCCCGGTCGGGATTGCAATAAATCAGGCCGCCAATCATCGGCTGATGCACTCTGCAGAACTCCTCTACAGGCCGCATTCCACGCGGTTCTGCAAGACTTGAATCCGCGCCTGTGATAGCTTCTCAGTTCCATTTGCAAGAGAGAAATGAAGCCCGACAATGCTCTGGATCAAGGCATTTCATATCATTGCTGTAGTCACCTGGTTCAGCGGACTATTCTATCTGCCGCGCCTGTTCGTCAATCACACGATGGATTGCAACGAGACGCTGCATCAACGCTTGGTGATCATGGAGCGCAAATTGTTCTGGGCGATTACCACACCATCTGCTGTGGTAACGGTAGCCCTGGGCAGTTGGCTACTGATCAGCAACTGGGGATATTTCATGGCCTGGTGGTGGATGCATGCGAAGCTGACGCTGGTCGTGCTATTACTGGTTTACCACTATTTCTGCTGGCACTACATGATGCAACTCCGCAACGGCACCTGCACCCACGGCCACAAATTTTTCAGACTCTTCAATGAGCTGCCTACTCCGATTCTGATCGGGGTGGTAATCCTGATCGTCGTTAAACCTAGCTTCGCATAATCTGGCGGCCACCATGCCTGAATTGAGCGACAAACCGAAAGTACTCTGCTTCTCCGGTCTCGACCCTACCGGGGGAGCCGGCATTCAGGCTGACATCGAAACCCTGTTCAGTATCGGCTGCCACTGTGCGCCGGTCGTCACCGCACTGACCGCACAAAATACCCAGAACGTCCTCAGCTCAATGCCCGTAGACCCTGGCTTGCTAATTCAACAATCGCGAGCCGTTCTCGAAGACATGACGATTCAGTGCATCAAGCTGGGTCTGCTCGGCAGTGTGGAAACCGTCGAAGTTGTGCACACCTTGCTGAAAGACTACCCGGAAATCCCGGTTGTTCTGGATCCCATCATCGTTGCCGGGGGCGGATATGAGCTGGCCGGTAACGAAGTGCTTGAAGCCATGCGAAACCTGCTCATTCCTCTGACAACCGTACTCACGCCAAATGCCAACGAAGCCAGACAACTGGCACCCACCGCTGACACGCTGGATGCCTGCGCCAATGAAATTCTCGACCTTGGTTGTCCACAGGTGCTGGTAACAGGCACTCACCTGGAGTCGGACAATGTCGTTAATCGACTCTACTCCCAGCATCAACAGGTAACGCTTTATAACTGGCCACGTCTGGAGCACAGCTATCACGGCTCAGGCTGCACCCTGGCGGCAGCGATCGCAGGCTATCTGTCCCATCATCTGACGGTTCGCGATGCCGTTCAGCAGGCACAGCGCTTCACATGGGAGTCATTGAGTCACGGTACGCGAATGGGATTTGGTCAACACCTTCCCAATCGCAGCTTCTGGAACCAGTCCGGACACTAGACACTGCAATGAATCTGCATGGAATCTACGCCCTCACCGATGAGCACCTGCTACCGGATCCGGTTCTTGTGCCAGCGGCAGAGCGAGCCCTTGCTGCTGGCATTACACTGTTGCAGTACCGCAACAAGCTCGGCGACAGTGCGACTCGTCGCAGACAGGCAGTCGAGCTGCTCGACATCTGTCGCAGGTATTCGGTGCCTCTGATCATCAACGACGATATCGAGTTGTGTGCTGACATCGGCGCGGATGGCGTTCATTTGGGCCAACAGGATGGCAGCCTGAGCGCAGCCCGTAAGCTTCTGGGTAGCAATGCCCTGATCGGAATTACCTGTCACCAGTCACTGGATCTGGCCCTGAGCGCCGAGTCAGAAGGCGCAAACTACGTGGCTTTCGGGCGCTTCTACCCCTCAAGCACCAAACCGGGGGCACCGGCAGCAAGGCCGGAGATTCTCACGGAAGCGAACAAGCAGCTAACAATACCCATGGTTGCGATTGGTGGCGTCAATGCGGAAAATGGCGGCTCACTGATTACGGCCGGAGCCGATATGCTCGCCGTGGTCGGCGGAATTTTCGGTAGCGATGATATCGAGGGCAATGTCACTGCTCTCAGGAAACTTTTTTCTTCTCGACAGGAAGCACTATGAAACACGACAACTCCAGGAATCTGTACGACCTGGCACTTAATCTGATACCCGGAGGCGTCAATTCGCCTGTGCGCGCATTCAAGGGAGTCGGAGGAAATCCGCTGTTCTTCAAAGCAGGCGAAGGTGCCTACCTGATCGACTCTGATGACAATCGCTATGTTGACTATGTTGGCGCCTGGGGTCCTCTCATTCTGGGACATTGCAACGAACAGGTCATCGATGCGCTACGCACTCAGCTCGAATCAGGCATCGGCTACGGTGCGTCTACTGAGGCTGAGGTTCGCATCGCCCAGAAAATCACCGAACTGGTCCCTTCTATCGAGAAAGTCAGACTCGTTACCTCAGGCACAGAAGCGACGATGAGCGCCATTCGATTGGCGCGTGGCTTTACCGGACGAGACAAGATCATCAAATTCGAAGGCTGCTATCATGGCCATGTCGATGGATTGCTCGTCAAAGCAGGATCCGGAGCACTCACATTGGGCGAGCCCGATTCGCTCGGCGTGCCCAAGGCCTATACCAAACTGACGCACGTACTCACTTACAACGACATCAACGGCGTTAAGGCATTCTTCGATGCGCAAGGTGATGACATCGCCTGCGTTATCATCGAGCCCATCGCGGGCAACATGAACTTTGTACCACCGGTACCAGGATTTCTGGAAACCTTACGCGAGGAATGTGACAAGCACGGCACCCTGCTCATCTTCGACGAGGTAATGACGGGATTCAGGGTTGCCCTCGGTGGCGCGCAGTCCGTGTTTGATGTGAAGCCCGACCTCACCACGCTCGGCAAGGTGATCGGCGGCGGCTTGCCTGTCGGCGCATTCGGTGGGCGTGCTGATGTGATGGATCATATCGCTCCCATCGGCCCGGTCTATCAGGCCGGCACACTTTCTGGCAGTCCGCTTGCGACTGCCGCCGGTCTGGCTATGCTCGAAGCAGTGAGTGCACCAGGCTTCTATGACACCCTGAGCGCGAAAACAGAGCTTCTGATGACAGGGCTGGAACAACGAGCGAAAGCTGCGAAAGTCCCTTTCACCACCAACCATCAGGGAGCCATGTTCGGCTGTTTTTTTACTGATCAAAGTGAAGTCACGCAGTTTGACCAGGTGATGGCGTGCAACACTGAGCACTTCCAAAAATTCTTCCATGGCATGCTCGACAATGGAGTCTATCTGGCTCCTTCTGCCTTTGAGGCAGGCTTTATCTCTGCCGCTCACGGCGACGCAGAAATCGACAGGACACTCGCTGCTGCTGAAATCGCATTCGCGGCAGTAAAAAAATAAGCAGTCCTGAAATACACCGACTTTACGGGAACACACTATGGCGAAGTACCAAGTCTTCGGGATCGGCAACGCGCTGGTCGACAAGGAATTTGAAGTAGAGGATTCATTCTTTACAGAACACAATATTGAAAAAGGATTGATGACGCTGGTAGACGAAGAGCAACAAATGACTCTTCTCAAGGCGTTGGAAGCGAAATACGAGCTGCGCAAGCAGTCTGGCGGCGGATCTGCCGGCAATACCTTGTATGCATTCAGCAACTTCGGTGGCGAGGCTTACTATGCGTGCAAGGTCGCCAGTGATGACACAGGCGATTTCTTCCTCGAACAGCTCGGCCACCACAACATCGACACCAATATCTCGCGTCGCGAAGATGGTATCTCTGGTCGCTGCGTGGTCATGGTAAGCCCGGATGCCGAGCGCACCATGCACACGTTTCTCGGTGTGTCTGCCGAATTTTCGCGCGCCGATCTGGATTTCGATTCAGCCAAAGACTCCGAGTATATTTATATCGAGGGCTATCTGGTCACATCGCCTCCTGCCAAAGCCGCGATCACCGAACTCAAGAAGTTCGCAGAAGACAATGGCGTGAAGACCGCGATGACTTTTTCAGACCCGGCCATGCTGGAGTACTTCAAGAGCGATGTGAACGACGTGCTTGGCGATGGCGTTGACCTGTTGTTCTGTAACGAGCGTGAAGCGAAACTCTGGGCAGGAACCGATGACTTTGACGCCGCTTGTGCAGCGATGAAAACCAAAGCGAAGAGCTTCGTCATTACCCGCGGACCAAAGGGCGCCCTGGCATGGGACGGCACGCAATACGTAGAGATCGAAGGCAACCCGGTACAGGCGGTCGATACCAATGGCGCTGGAGATTTATTTGCAGGTGCCTATCTGTACGGCATTACCCAGGGGCATAGCGCAGCAACAGCAGGCAAGCTTGCCAGCCTAGCGGCGTCGGAAGTCGTTTCGGTTTATGGGCCGCGCCTGGCGCCGGAGCGGCATGAGGAATTGCTGGCTCAGGTGTTGGGAAATTCCTGAGAGCGTTAGTAACACTGAATTCTCGCGCCTGAGCAGATCAGGCGCGCAATTCGTCTACAAATTTTTTGACGCCATCAAACCAGGACGATTTCTTGGGTGACTGGCGATCGCCTTCACTGTCGTGAATCTCGGCGAATTCTTCCAGTAATTCTTTCTGGCGCTTGGTGAGGTTGACCGGTGTCTCAACAATCACACGGCACAGCAAGTCCCCCGGACCTCCACCTCTGATCGGGGTTACTCCCTTGCCGCGCAGACGGAACAGTTTGCCCGTTTGCGTCTCGGCAGGAATCTTCAGTTTAACCCTGCCATCGAGAGTCGGAACTTCGAGCTCACCACCCAACGCAGCATCAGTGAGGCTAATAGGAATCTCACAATAAAGATTGCTGCCATCGCGTTGGAAAATCTTGTGCGGGCGCACGGCGATCTCAACATACAGGTCTCCCGACGGGCCACCGTGTACGCCTGCCTGCCCTTCTCCTGTCAATCGAATGCGATCGCCAGTGTTTACACCGGCTGGCACTTTGACAGAAAGCGTCTTGGTTTCTTCGACATTGCCGCGTCCATGACAAGTACCGCAAGGATCTTTGATCTGTTTGCCAGCGCCTTTACAGCGCGGACAGGTCTGCTGCACAGAAAAGAATCCCTGCTGCATACGAACCTGACCATGGCCACCACAAGTCGAACAATCGACAGGGGTTGTACCGCGCTTGGCGCCGCTACCATCACAGGTCTTACAGGTAACAGTAGTAGGGACGCGAATCTGAACAGTTTTGCCTTGCACGGCATCTTCCAGATTGAGTTCCATGCTATAGCGAAGGTCGGCTCCCTGACGGACATGACTGCGAGCACCACCGCGCCCACCGCCGAAAATGTCACCGAAGATATCGCCAAAAATATCGCTGAAATCGGCCTGCCCGTGACTGGTTTGGCCCTCAACTCCCGAGTGACCGAACTGATCATAGCGGGCGCGCTTTTCTTTGTCCGAGAGCACTTCGAAAGCTTCGTTGGCTTCCTTGAATTTGTCTTCCGATTCCTTGTTATCCGGATTACGGTCAGGGTGATGTTTCATCGCAACGCGGCGGTAGGCCTTTTTGATGTCGGCCTCGGAAGCGCCACGCTCCACACCCAGTACTTCGTAGTAATCTCGTTTGGACATTGGTATTCCAGTATTCTTTAAAAATTTTCTACACAGCGAGTTCGTTTGAACTGCATCGTGCAAACATGAAAAAAACCAAGCTGGCTAGCCAGACTCGGTTTTTTCCAATCGATCGAAATCTCAATTCTTGTTCCGAACCGGCCCAGTGATACTGAACCGGATCGTTTTCTGGCTTACGACTTACTTGTCTTCTTCCTTCACTTCTTCGAATTCGGCGTCGACTGCATCGTCGTTGCCTTTCGAGTCAGAGGCATCATCTGCTGCTGATGCTGCATCGTCTGCAGCACTTTGTGCGTCAGCGTACATCTTCTGCGCCAGGCTGCCAGACGCTTCGGTCAAAGCCTTGGTCTTAGCTTCGATCTCAGCAAGATCGTCTGACTTGATCGCTGCTTCCAGCTCTTCAATCGCCTTGTTAATGGCTTCCTTCTCTTCCTCGGTGGCTTTATCGCCGGCCTCGTCGAGAGTTTTCTTGGTGGCATGCACCAGACCATCAGCAGTATTACGCGCAGTGATCAGCTCTTCAAACTTCTTGTCATCAGCAGAATGTGCTTCTGCATCCTTGATCATGGCTTCGATCTCTTCATCGGAGAGACCACTCGATGCCTTGATCACGATGGACTGTTCCTTGCCAGTTGCCTTGTCTTTGGCCGAGACATTCAAAATACCGTTGGCATCCAGATCGAAGGCGACTTCGATTTGCGGCATACCGCGTGGCGCAGGCGGAATGTCTGTGAGATCGAAGCGGCCCAGAGATTTGTTCTCTTTGGCTTGCTTGCGCTCACCCTGCACTACGTGAATCGTTACCGCAGTCTGGTTGTCATCCGCTGTAGAGAAAACCTGGGTTTTCTTGGTCGGAATCGTGGTGTTCTTCTCGATCAATGTGCTGGCCACGCCACCCAGAGTTTCGATACCCAGAGACAGAGGCGTTACGTCGAGCAGCAACACGTCGTTCACATCACCTGCCAGTACGGCAGCCTGAATGGCAGCACCAACTGCAACCGCCTCATCAGGGTTAACGTCCTTGCGCGCTTCTTTGCCGAAGTATTCAGCAACTTTCTTCTGTACCAGCGGCATACGGGTTTGACCACCGACCAGAATCACATCGTCAATCTTGGACACATCCAGATCGGCATCCTGAATCGCAATCTTCAGTGGCTCCAGTGTGCGCTGTACCAGATCCTCAACAAGCGATTCAAATTTCGCGCGAGTCAGCTTCTGCACAAGGTGCTTCGGTCCGCTGGAATCTGCCGTGATGTAAGGCAGGTTCACTTCGGTCTGCTGTGACGAAGACAGCTCGATCTTGGCCTTCTCGGCAGCTTCTTTCAGACGCTGCAGAGCCAGTGGATCGTTATGCAGATCCATACCGGATTCTTTCTTGAATTCCGCAGCCAGATAGTCGATCAGGCGCAGGTCAAAGTCTTCACCACCCAGGAAGGTGTCACCGTTGGTAGAGAGCACTTCAAAAGTGTGCTCGCCGTCTGTTTCGGCAATCTCGATAATGGAGATATCAAACGTACCACCACCGAGGTCATAAACCGCAATGGTGCGATCGCCACTCTTCTTGTCCATGCCATAAGCAAGGGCAGCAGCAGTCGGCTCATTGATAATGCGCTTGACGTCCAATCCGGCAATCTTGCCGGCGTCTTTGGTGGCCTGACGCTGGGAGTCGTTGAAATAGGCTGGCACGGTAACAACCGCTTCGGTGACTTCCTCGCCGAGGAAATCTTCCGCAGTCTTTTTCATCTTCTTCAGCACTTGCGCAGAGATCTGTGGAGGTGACATTTTCTTGCCGTTCACCTCAACCCAGGCATCACCATTGTCTGCCTTGATGATCTTGTAAGGCACCATCTTTATGTCTTTCTGCACGACGCTGTCATCAAACTGGCGACCGATCAGGCGCTTGATAGCGAACAGCGTGTTGTCCGGATTGGTAACCGCCTGACGTTTGGCTGGCTGACCCACCAGTGTCTCGCCATCATTGGTATAGGCAATGATGGAAGGGGTGGTGCGGTCTCCTTCCGCGTTTTCGATGACTTTGGGCTTGCCGCCATCAAGTACGGCGACACAGGAGTTGGTCGTACCCAAATCGATTCCGATGATCTTTCCCATTGTATTCTCCGAATTTCTCGCTTCTCTTCTTACAGCGGCCTTCACCGCGCTGGTTGCTTTCGCTGTGCCGGAAATAGCGACTGATTAATGCGTATGCCTTCAATATTGGCCCTAAGGTCTGAATTTCAAGGATTTCACTAAAAAAATCCTCACTTGCTTCGGCGACCAGAGAGTCCGACAAGCTGTTGATTTAATTACTTATTTTAACTTCCGGATGGCGCTTTCGAGACCATTACCATCGCTGGCCGGATCACCCGGTCATGCAGGCTGTAGCCTTTCTGCATCACAGCTATCACCGTATTGGGCTCAACTTCACCGTTTTCCTGCATGGTCATCGCCTGATGGCGGAGCGGATCAAAGGGCTCACCCAGTGGGTCGATGGCGGTGATATTGAACTTGGCAAACAGGTCAACGAAGCTCTTGAGCGTCAGATCTACACCGTCGTAGATGGCTTTGACGTGCTCATCCTCATTGTCCTTCGCGGCATCCAGAGCGCGCTCGAGATTGTCCACCACGGTGAGTAATTCGCTGGCGAACTTCTCCTGTCCGTACTTGTGTGCCTTCTCGACATCCTGCTCATTGCGGCGTCGCAGATTCTGCATCTCCGCCTGAACCCGCAACAAATCGTCCTTCGCTCTGGCCGTCTCAAGCTCTGCAGCTTCAAGCCGCGCCAGCGCTGACTCGAGAGTCATCTCCTGCTCGCCGTTGTCAGCTTGGTCAGCTTGTTCTGCGTTGGCTTCGTACTCAGCACTGGCACTCTTGGCCTGGGCTGCCTGAGCCGCCTGGGCGTCGAGTTGTTCCTGTGTGACATCTTCCTGTGCGCTATTCTCGTTGGCGCTGGTATCCGAACCTTGCTGTGTCATGCCCTCTCCTGCTGTCCGGTAAATCCGATCGATCGCTGAGTGAGACGCCAGCCCCGCGCATGGGCGGTTCAGCAATCTCCGTAAACTCACCGCGGATATGGGGGCGTTGATGAATTTTTCAAGACAAATCCGCTATTTAATCTGCTCTCCGTGTCTCCACCGGTAGAGCATCCAAAAATTTTTCTGGCAAGCAGAATATCTAGTGTGAGATTGGCAAATGAACCACTATACTCTGGAGCCATGCTGCAACATCTCTCCATTAGCAATTACGCCACAGTCGATACCCTGGAAATCGAGTTTGAGTCGGGCATGTCGGTAATTACCGGCGAAACCGGAGCCGGCAAATCCATCATTCTCGGCGCGCTCGGACTCAGTCTGGGCGACCGAGCAGACAAGACAGTTATTCGCGCCGGCGCGA
>JASBUV010000055.1 GCA_030147705.1 Gammaproteobacteria bacterium | reverse complement strand
AATGGCCAGCAGCAATGCGAACGCGCCTGAGGCCAGGAAAAACCACAGCGAGAGATCAACGCGATAAGCAAACTGCTGTAACCAATCGCGCATGAAATAAAACGCTACCGGCCAGGCGATGACGTTGGCAATCAACACCAGTTTTCCGAAGTCTCTGGAGAGCAAGGTCACAATACCCAATGCGGTGCTGCCCAATGTTTTGCGAATGCCAATCTCGCGTTTTTTCTGCTCGGTTATGAACGCGGCCAAGCCATACAAACCAATTGCAGCAATCGAAATCGCGATCAGCGAGAACCAGACGAATACCGTTCCTTCGCGCTGTTGCGTGTCGTACTGCAAGGCGAGTTGTTGATCCAGGAACGCATACTGTAGAGGTACGCTCGGCATGAATTGTCGCCAGAGCGATTCAACATGTGTCAACGCAGCATCCGGATCAGCAGCAGCGATCTTGATAGCCATCTTGCGAAAGTTAGCCACTGGAGTCAGTCGACCAGCGGGTTCCGTTAATCGAAAGTACATAGGCTGCAGCTCTTCGCGCATTGAAGAGAAATGCACGTCCTCAACGACACCGATAATCTGTCCGCTGACTCTGGCCGGAAACTCGGTTTGCACACGGTCTTCCACAATCGTCACTCCAACCGCAGTCTCGGGTGTGAGTCCCAGACGGCGTGCTGCAGTTGCGTTGATAACAAAACTTGCCGTGCTTGAAGGCGCTTCAGCCGAAGGCTCGATGTACAGGTCATTCCTGTCACGCGCAAAAGCACGCCCGGCCAGAAACTCGATATCGAACGTGCGAAAATAGTCATAGTCCACATTCAATGCCGGTATGACATAGGACGATGTGGCACCCTCGACCTGTAATCCGCTCGAGTTCACCAGAATCTCGCCCGGTACCAGATCGGCGGCGGTCACACTGGCAATGTCTGGATGGCGCTCCACTTCCTGACGAAAAGCCTCCCATTCCGTCCCCATACCCGTCGCGGTGCTGCCCTGAAAGATGACGACCTGCTCTGTGTCTATGCCAAGATCGGCATTGTTGACATAGCGCAGTTGCCAGATCACCACCAGTGTCGCGATGATCAACGCGATAGAGATAGAAAACTGCAAGACCACCAGTAACTGACGAAGCAAAGCACCCGCCTTGCCGCGTGTCACCTCGCCCTTGAACATGGCAAGAGGCGAATAGGAAGAGAGCACGAAGGCTGGATAGCTGCCTGCCAGTAGCCCGACTACAACAGCCAGCATCAGCAGTCCGGCCAGTAGTTCCGGATCGGAAAAATAATCGAACTCAAAGTCGAGGTTAAGCAGCGCACTGAACGCGGGCAGGAATATCTCCAGCAAGCCAATCGCAACAACGATGGCGATCAACGCGATCAATAGCGACTCGCCAAGAAACTGACGAATAATCTGCACGCGGCGGGCACCCAGCGTCTTGCGCATGCCTACCTCGCAGGCTCGGGTTGTCGAGCGAGCGGTAGCAAGATTCATAAAATTGAAGCTGGCGATAATCAGTACGAACACCGCAAGTGCCGCAGAAGTCGCGACATTGGCCACCGTATTGTTCTCGCTAAGCTCATACTCTCGATGGGATTGCAGGTGAATGTCGGTCACGTGCATCAGCTCAAGATTGGTATTGTCGTTCGGGTCGTCGCCTGCATGGCGTTGGAGAAAGGCGGGTATCTGATTGCGCAGATAGTCTATCGACACACCTTCCTGCAATACGGCGTAGGTGTGAAAATCCTGGCGAATCCAACTGCGGGTATAGTCCGGGCCCATAAACGCTTCGGCGGTCGCCATCGACATGAAAGCATCCGCTTCCAGATGGGTGTTATCTTCAAGATTACGTATCACTGCGGTAATTCGAACCGGGGCTCGGCCACCCATAACGAGCGTGCGACCAATCGGATCGCTATCGCCGAAATACTTTTGCGCGAGATTTTCATTAATCACAATCTGTGCGGGGCCTGCCAGTGCCTGTTCCCAGGAACCTGCTACCAATGGAATATCGAAGACTTCGGGCAGTGTTGAATCTGCGAAATAAACACCTGTCTCGTTGTACACCACATCACTGTCTGGATGCCCGAGCACCATGGATCTGGAAGCAACGATGCGGGTTGTGGTTTCTACTTGCTCGAAATCCTGCTCGAAAAGCGGTGCGATGATCGATGCACTCATCGCGAGATCCAGACCCGCGTAGTTGGGCGTCGGTTCGAAGGTTGTCATGATCTTCACAATACGATCAGCTTTCGCCCAGTGTCTGTCATAACTCAGCTCATGACTGACATACAACGCCATCATGACGGCACA
>JASBUV010000053.1 GCA_030147705.1 Gammaproteobacteria bacterium | reverse complement strand
GTGCCGCAGTACAACAAGCAATTCGCGTTGCTTCGCAGTTGGATGCACCAAGAATTCTCGAGTTGCCAGTTGCAGCGCCGGAGGTAGCACAGTGAAAGATTTAATGAAGAAAGCTGGCCTGCTGGCCACTACAGTTCTGTTCGTAGCGAGCACACAAGTCTCTGCGCAAGAAGCAGGTTCTCTGCGTGAGCTGCTCAATCTTGTTGAACAGGATCGCGTTGCGGAATCACAAGGTTACCGTGAGCGTTTGCGAGAATTCGAGCAAAACGCCAATCGTCAGCAAGAGATTCTGGATACGACTGAAGCGCGTATCGTTGAACAGGAAAACCTGCAGTCAGAGTTGAGTGCAGAGTTCGACGCGAACGAAATCGAAATCGCCAACCAGCGCGCCTTGTTGCGCGACCGTCGCGGTGACCTGAACGAACTGTTCGGTACCCTGCAAGGTGTGGCCGGTGACTTTCTGTCCAACTTCCAGAACTCCCTGATCAGCGCCCAGTATCCTGGTCGCTCTGCGGAACTTGAAGCGATCATCGACCGTGCAGGTTCTACTGTTGAACAGTTGAACATCTCCGAAATGGAGCGTTTCTGGTTCTTCATGCATCAGGAACTGACCGAGTCTGGTCGCGTTGTTAAATACAACGGCAACGTTTCACTGCCAAACGGCGATTCAGTGAATCGCGAAATCGTACGTATTGGTGCGTTCAACTCCGTATCAGAAGGCGACTACCTGAGCTACACCGGCGCAATTGGTCATCTCCAGGTGCTGCCACGTCAGCCAGAAGCGAGCATTGTGAACAGTGCCATCGCACTGCAAAACGCGACTTCCGGTTTCACCAAGACAGGTATTGACCCAACAGGTGGTGTAGGTGGACAGGTTATGGCTAACCTGGTCAATTTCCCGACTGTTGAGGAGCAAGTCCGCAACAACTCCGGCACCATCGGCTTTATCATCATCGGTGTTGGTATTGTCGGTATCCTGCTGGGCTTCTTCCGACTGCTGATGCTGACTCTGACCTCACTGAAGGTTCGTGCACAGCTGAAGAGCGACAAACCTACCAAGAACAACCCTCTGGGCCGTGTTCTGCTGGTAGCAGAAAACAACCCGAATGCCGACACCGAGACTCTCGAGCTGAAGCTCGGCGAGGCCATCCTGCAGGAAACTCCAGCGCTGGAAAGCATGCTGACGATCATCAAGATGATCGCCACTATCGCTCCGCTGGGCGGACTGTTGGGTACGGTGACAGGTATGATCGTGGTGTTCCAGCAGATTACTGTTTACGGTGCTGGTGACCCGACCATCATGGCTGGTGGTATCTCCTCAGCATTGATGACAACCGTACTGGGTATTGTGGTCGCGATTCCGACTATCTTCATGCACACCGTGGTGAAGAGCCGTAGCGACAACATCATTCACATCCTGGAAGAACAAGCCACAGGTATGATTGCCGAGAAGGCAGAAAGACTGGCGAGCAGCCGCTCCTAAAAGGAAGGCATAGCGATGTATTTTACAGTTCTTGACATACTGGATGCAGTAAACACCTTTATGACCCGCGGTGGGCCAGTGCTATGGATCATAGCCTGGCTCCTGCTGATCAAATGGTCACTGGTGTTCGAACGAATCTGGTATTTGAATACCACACACAAACAAAACGTTAAAAACACCCTGGCCGCATGGAATGCCCGTTCGGATCAGTCATCCTGGAGCGCACATCAGATTCGCACCATGATGATTTCAAAGATCTCTCTCGATGTGCGCAACACCATGCCCATCATCGAGGTGCTGGTAACTATCTGTCCATTGTTGGGGCTGATTGGAACAGTAACAGGCATGATCGAAGTCTTCTTCGTGATGGCTGTTAGTGGTGGCGGTGACGCCAAGTCCATGGCCGGCGGCGTGTCCAAAGCAACCATTCCGACTATGGCCGGAATGGTAGGTGCCATCTCCGGCATCTTCGCTTTCAATTATCTGAAATCGAAGATCGACCGTGACTTGGAATTGCTGGAAGACCACTTGCCGCTGCAGCACTAAGCGACCAGGCTAACGTAAAGGCTAATACATGAAATCAGGATTAATGAAAAAGAAAGCGCAGGAAGAGGCGGGTGAGATCGATCTCACCCCCATGCTGGACGTAGTCTTCATCCTGCTGATTTTCTTCATCGTGACATCTGTATTCGTAACCGAGGCAGGTATCGAAGTAGCGAAACCGCAAGCTTCGACTGCAGATGACACTGCGGGTGACTTGATACTGATCGCCGTTGGACCGTCCGGAGATATCTGGATCGATGGTGAGCAGATCGACCCGCGCTTCATTCGTTCGCGTTTCGAGCTTCGACTGGCTGATGCACCGAATTCTTCGGTCATTATTCAGGCTGATGCAAACGCGAACAATGAACAGGTCATGTTGATCCTTGGCGCAGCGCGCGAAGCCAACATTACAAACGTATCAATTTCAGCGGAGGCATAGACGATGATATTTGTCAGATGGGTAATATCCATGGCAATGGCCGCTGGTATCACTCTGGGACTGTTTTATTTCATGCAGTTCCTGATTGCGACCGGTGAGCAGTTCGATGAACGTGTCAATGTCGTAAAGATTGTTGATGCCACGATGCCCGACATTGAAATGGAGGTCATCGAAGAAATCGACAAGCCAGACGTTATTGAGGAAGTTCAGGAGCAGCAATTGGATACTCCTGACCGTCAAGTCAATCTGGACTCGGGGCCAGCGCTGAACATTGAGCGCGCCAGTGTGCAGGTCGATACCGGCCTCGATATCGGTGGCGCTCAGATCTCTGCTACCGACGGCGATTACCTGCCGCTCGTTGCGATTGCCCCACAGTATCCAACCCGTGCCGCTCAACGTGGCATTCAGGGCTGGTGTCTGGTGAGCTTCACAGTGGACGGACAGGGTAATGTTATCGAAGACACGATTACTGTCGTCGATGCTGAACCAGCCAGTATCTTTGATCGTTCATCGATCCGAGCAGCTGCACGCTTCAAGTTCCAGCCCCGCGTGGTTGATGGACAGGGCGTGGAAGTGCCTGGCGTTCAGTATCTGTTCCGCTATCAGCTAGAGGAATAACAATGACACGATTGATCAATAAACTGTCACTGTCGTTCCTGATAGCGCTTCTCTCGGTTCCCGTGACTTCCCAGCTTGTACTGGCTGGCGAAGAACAACGAGCACCACCCGAAGCGCGCACAGCAGGAACGCTCAGCCCGCAGGTAATGCGAGCTGTTTCCGAAATTCAGGAGATGATGTCACCTGAAGATGAAGGTGACGAACCGGATATGGAAGGTGCCAAGCTGGCGCTGGATGACTTGCGAAACCGTCGCTGGGATCGCATGAACGACTTCGAGAAGTCTACGGTTCTGAATTTCTATACCAACTACTATCTGTCTACAGAAGACTACGCTAACGCACTGCTGATCTTCGAGGAAATGTTAACCATCGAAGAACTGCGTGAAGACACCCGGTTGCGCACACTGCGCTCACTTGGCCAGTTGTATATGGCCGAAGAGCGTTGGCAGGAAGCAATCGGCGCTTATGAGCGCTGGCGTGAGTTGTCTCTGGTAGAAGATGTCATCGTCTACCGTGGTCTTTCCTATTCCTATTATCAGATGGAAGACTTCGAATCCGCGCTACCGTTCTGGCTGGATTACATGAATCTGTCGCTGGAAACTGGTGAAGAACTCGGACGTGATGATTATGCCTATCTCAATGGTATTTACTTCACGCTCGAGGACTTCGACAGCGCGTTAGAGCTAACCAAAACGATGATCATGCTCTTCGACCACCCAACAGACTGGATGAACCTGAGTGCTGTCTATGCCTCGCTCGACAATGAAGAGCGTCGTGTGCAGTCACTCAATCTCGCCTATCTGAAGGGTTATGTTGACGATGAAAACCGTTTCCTGAACCTCGGCCAATCCATGGCAGGCATCGACGCTCCCTGGAGCGGCGCTGACATCATGCAGGTCGGACGGGAGCAAGGTTACATCGAGGACAACCAGGACAACCTGGAAATCCTCTCGCAGATGTATCTGATCGCCAGTGCTTATGAAGAGGCACTCACTCCCGCACTTGCGGTAGCCGAGATGTCTGACAGCGGCGACGGCTGGGATACGGTAGGGTATATCCATTACGTCACGCACAACTACGAGGACGCCGTGGAGGCCTTCGAGCGAGCGATTGACGTTGGGAACCTGAGCAATCCGGCTGATACCTGGTTGTTCCTGTCACGTGCCCACATTGAACTGGACAACTTTCAGGAAGCACTGGACGCTGCTCGCCGCTCTGCTGATGTAGGCGACGAGAACGACCGTGAAGCTGCTAATAGCTATATCCAGTTCATCAACAGCACGCAGCAGCGCTACAATATCATTGAGCAACGCAAGCAGGAGTCTATCGACTTCTACGAGTCTTATCCGCCGCTGATTTAACACACTGAAAAGTCGGTTAATTCAGTCAGGAGATAAGTCTGACAGAAACTTGAAAAACCAAGTTACGACCCCAAATACCCGATCATGACATCATGGTCGGGTATTTTTTTTGCCCGCTTGAAAATCAGCCAATTTACTCTCACAGACATACACTTTCAGACACTGGCAGGTATCTGGTAATGACTACAGAAACAAAGACTGAAACTCGCGGCTTTGAAACCGAAGCCAAACAACTACTCCACCTGATGATCCACTCCTTGTACAGCAACAAGGAGATCTTTCTCAGGGAACTCATTTCCAACGCCTCGGACGCAGCAGACAAACTCCGTTTTGAAGCGCTGTCAAAACCCGAACTCCTGAGCGAAGACAATCCGCTTGAAGTGCGCATCGAAGTCGACTCCGAGAACAAGACCATATCCATTTCAGACAATGGCATCGGTATGTCACGGGACGAAGTCATCACCAACCTGGGCACCATCGCCAAATCAGGCACGGCCCAGTTTCTGGAATCCCTGACTGGCGATCAGAAAAAAGACAGCAAGCTGATAGGGCAGTTCGGAGTTGGTTTCTATTCGGCTTTTATTGTCGCCGATGAAGTGGAAGTATTAACCAGAAGAGCAGGAACCAATGCCGATGAGGCGACAGTCTGGCGTTCAAAAGGAGAGGCCGAGTACAGCATCGCTCCTGCAGAAAAAGCAGAAGTCGGTACCACCATCACTCTGCATCTGAAGAAAGACGAGGCCGAGTTCGCAGACCAGTGGCGTCTGCGCAGCATCGTCAAAAAATACGCCGACCATATCGCCATCCCGGTGCTCATGGAGAAGCAGCAAGCACCCGGCGCTGATGATGATGCGGAGGAAAAAGACGCAGCTACTCACGAGAAAGAGTTCGAGCCAGTCAACGATGCCAAAGCTCTCTGGACACGCCCGCGAAGCGATGTCAAAGATGAGGAATACAAAGAGTTTTACAAATACGTCAGCCACGATTTTGAGGATCCACTCCAGTGGAGCCACAACAAGGTAGAAGGGAAACTGGAATACACCAGCTTGCTCTACATACCGGCACGCGCACCCTTCGATCTGTGGAACCGGGATGCAGCACGTGGGCTCAAGCTCTATGTCCAGCGTGTCTTCATCATGGATGACGCCGAGCAATTCCTGCCGCTGTACCTACGCTTCATCAAGGGTGTTGTAGATTCAAACGACATCTCCCTGAATGTCTCACGCGAAATCCTGCAGAAAGATCCCGTTGTCGATTCCATGCGTTCAGCGCTCACCAAACGCGCGCTGGACATGCTGGAGAAGCTGCACAAGAAGGACAAGGCGGCTTACAACAAATTCTGGAAACAGTTCGGCCAGGTATTGAAAGAGGGCCCCGGAGAAGACTTTGCCAACAAGGACAAGATCGCTGGCTTGTTGCAGTTCACCACGACTGCCTCAGAGGGTGACGAGCAGGATCAGTCACTGGCGGACTATGTTGGCCGCATGCAGGAAGGCCAAAAGAAAATCTACTACCTGACTTCCGAGTCGCTCAAGTCAGCAAGAATCAGCCCGCACCTGGAAATCTTCCGCAAGAAAGGCATCGAAGTCATACTGATGCATGACCGTATCGATGAGTGGCTCATGAGCCATCTGCAGGAATTCGATGGCAAGCAATTTCAGGACATCGCGCGCGGCGAACTGGATCTGGGTGATCTCGAAAAAGAGGAAGAGAAAGAGAAGAAAGAGGAATCAGAGAAGGAATTCAAGGCCCTGGTTGAACGCATCAAGGACCAACTCAAGGATCGCGTTAAAGAAGTACGCCTGACCCATCGTCTGACAGATTCACCTGCATGTCTGGCCATCGACGATCACGACATCGGTCTGCAAATGCGCAAGATAATGGAGGCTTCGGGTCAGGCATTACCTGAGACCAAGCCAATCTTCGAAATCAATCCAGACCACCCACTGGTGCAACGCCTGGACAAGGAAGCCGACGAAGACCGCTTTGCCGATCTGGTCAGCGTTATGTTTGGGCAAGCCGAACTGGCAGAAGGCGGCCAACTGGACGACCCGGGTGAATTCTCGGCACACCTCAACAAACTCTTGTTGCAACTGACTCAGTAAGCAGACATTTCTTACTCTTTTGCTGGCCGGTATCTTCCGGTCAGCTTGGGGTGAGCATTCATCATCGGGGGTTTGGGTCTGCTGGACTGGTGGTCGGTTGGTCGGTGGCTTCGATCGCGACTGCGGGAAGGCAGAGTTTCCGTCCCGCCGGCTCGGCGCCCATCCTGGGTGCCTTCACTCCAGAAAAAGCCCTGAAAAGCGGTCTTTTTCCTCCGCTCAGCGCCGGCCTTTATTGGCGGGTCGTAAACCCTGCCTCCCCACATCCGCTTGTTCAGTGATAACCGGGGCATCAAAGTTTTCTTTGGCTACTTTTTCTCTTTCTAAGCCCCTTTGCCTATCCGGGCACGCATGTCTAA
>JASBUV010000049.1 GCA_030147705.1 Gammaproteobacteria bacterium | reverse complement strand
CACCGCTTCGCGCGGTGAACTCCTTGTTGGACATGTCGATGGATGACATTTCGGAAGACGAAATCAAACAGCTTGAAAAACTGATTCGCGACAAGAAGAAGTCGCTTCGCAAGCAATGAGGTGTCTGTGATGGAAGCTCTGCTCCAGTTTCTGTATGCAGACCCGGCCTTGACCTGGCTGCTGACTCTGCTCTTTAAATCCCTGTTTGTTCTGTCGGTAACCGCTTTGCTGGCCGTTTCTTTACGGCGTTTTCTCCCAAGTGCTATCGCACATCTTATTTGGCTGTGCGGCCTGGTAATCACAGCCAGTCTGCCCTTGTTTGAGCTGCTGAGCGGCATCGCGGCACAGAGCGCTTCGGGCTTGAGTCGGATCACGCTGATTACCGTAAACCCTGAGAACCTGAAACAATCCTATGCGGCAGGTGAAATGCTCGGCAACACGTTGTTGCTCATCTACGTCGCTATTGTGCTCGCTGGATTGGCGAGCCTGGCCTACGCCTACTGGCGACTCCGTGAGCTTGATGCAAGCTCAACAACACTGGACAACAGCGAGCTTACCTCGGTTTGCCGCGCACTTTGCAAGCAGCTTGGCACAGCAAAGCAGGTCACGCTCAAAAGCAGCGCCTTGATCTCCTCACCTGTGTCATATGGCATCAGCCAGCCCGTCATTCTCTTGCCAGCAGCTGCCTCACACTGGCCAGAAGCGATTGTCGAACAGGTGCTGACACACGAACTGGCCCACATCGCTCGCGCTGACTGGCTAACACTGCTCTTCTCGAAAGGCCTCTGTGCATTGCTCTGGGCCAACCCACTCGTCTGGCTGGCCAGCAAAAACCTGCATGATGAATCGGAACAGGCCTGTGACACCATCGTTGCTGCCCTGAACAATAATCGTACTCAATACGCGGAGAACCTGCTTATGCTTGCGAAACACCACAAACGCAATACCGGAAATCACTGGCAAACTGCACTGGCACAACCCATGTACGGAAAACATCCACTGGCGGTGCGCATTACCAACATCCTGGAAGGGAAACTGCTGGCACGAATCAGCCGTGCTACCAAAACAGTTGCCGCGATTACTGTTCTGATCCTCTCCGCTGGCTTTAGCGGCGTGCAGCTGTTTGCTGCAGACTCCGGATTGAACGATCAGGATTATTTACCTGTTCGCGCTGTCAGCCCCATGTATCCAACACGCGCTGCTGAAGAAGGCATCGAAGGTTGGCTGTTGCTAGGCTTCACAGTGAAAGCCGACGGCACGGTCGATGCCAATAGCCTGCAGATTATCGACGCTGAACCTGCGGGTTATTTCGAGAACAATTCCCGAAGAGCAGCATTGCAGTTTGAGTTTGAACCACGCATCGTGAACGGGCTGGCTGTCGATGTGCCAGGGGTGCAGTATCTGTTTCGCTTTGCACTGAGTGACGAAGTAGCGCCAGATTTCTCACGTCCGCCACCACCGGCGCGCCGCTAGAGCGATGCCATATTGCAGAACGGTCATTGCGCTGCCCGGGCATTCGCCTGCCCCGGCAGCGTAATTTGTGTAAGATAAGTACTGGCATTATTGAGCCAATTGCTCACCAACATCTACCTCGGGCGAACACTCACGGTCGCCGCGCCTACATCCCACTGCCCGTTGCCAGGTTTCGTTTCTTTCAGAATCTGATAATTCTATAATCCTGATTCAATTTCTCATCGTGAGATCACATGCAGCCATTCGCTCCCATTCGGGAATTGCGCAGCTTTATCGTTCGTCATCGCACTCTGTTGTTTGTGCCAGTAGCCTGTTTTTGGCCAGGTGTTGTTCACAGCGCATCAGATAACATTCCTGTTATCGATGTGCACGTGCAAATGCTCAATGCCGATAATTCGCCTCCCGGAGTGGATAGTGGTTCCTCCGAATTTGCCATTGCCTTACTCGATCAGGCTGGCATTGAGTATCGTTACCACGCCACTACCATGACGCGCAGTTTGCAGCTTCTGCAAACCCGGGAGAACGTACTTGTCTATCCGATATCACGCACGACCGAAAGAGAATCAAAAATGCATTGGCTGGGCATGGTAAGGCCCATGCAGTTGAGTTTGATTGGCCTGAACAGTCGGCGTGACGAACTCCCGACTTCACTTTCCGAAACGAGTGGATTTTCAATTGGTGTGTTTCGCGGTAGTTATATCGAAGCCTTTCTCAGAGCAAACAACATCAACGATATAGTCTACTACTCTGACATTGCGAGCACCTTCGCCATGCTCGAACGTCGTCGCTTCGATCTGTTCCCCTTCGAAGCAGACGCGGTAGGAAACTATGCAGAACTCGCAGGATACTCTCGAGATTTTGCTGTCGCTCTCTTTCCTTTGGAAGGCACTGCCACTGAGCTGTTCTATGCGATGAGTTTGCCGACAGACGAAGCAATCATCTCGCGCATGCGCCAGGCGTTTCAGGTTCTGGTAGAAGATGGCACTTACACAAAGTTAACCGGCAAACCTTATAGCAGCCAGTTTGATGATTGGTGAGCACCTGGAATCAAACACCCGAGAATACGATGGGAATGTATCGATCGAAGTTTCGACTATGCTGATCACCAGCTTGACAGTGTTAGCTCAACTGGTTTTCTATAGTAGAAATCTTTGAGTAATGATGCCCATGAAGCAACGAATACTATTGTATTCCCTAGCTTTAACGAGCGGGATGCTGTTCAGTGCTTTCGTTGACGCAGCCGATTCCGGCCCTGTCATTGAGCTGCATGCGCAAGTGCGCATGGCAAGCCTCGCCGATCCGCTCGATGAGGAAAGGCGAGTCATTGATAGTGAATCGACCCGGCTGATTACTGCCTTACTGGATCACGCTGGTCTCGAGTACGAATTCAACCTCAGCCCCTGGACGCGCATCATTCAGCTGCTCGAATCCAGACCGAATGTACTCGCTTATCCTGTGGCTCGCCTTCCCGATCGCGAAGAACTGTATTACTGGATCGGCATGATGCGGCCGATCAAACTCAGCCTGTACGGCTTGGCAAAAAACCAGCATCATTTGCCCACGACACTTGATGAGGCCAGAAGTTTTCAGATTGGAGTATTGCGTGATGACGCCATCGATCGCTATCTCATTAGCCAAGGGTTCGAAAATCTCGTTCGCTTCAGCAATCTGGAAAACTCGCTGGACATGCTGCAACGCGAACGCTTTGATCTGTTCCCTTTCGAGGCGGTTGGCATCCAGCGCATACTACAGCAAAACAACCTCAGCCCCGATCTCGTCGTGCCTATGGTTCCCCTGGAAGCAATCTCTACCGAGAGTCATTTCGTCCTCAGCCTTGTCTCAGACGAGCAGCTTAAAGCGAGACTGAGCCGGGCGTATCGCGAAATGGTAGAGAATGGCACCTATGAAGCCATCATGGGATTCAAGAGTGAATCCCGGTTTGGTCGCTGAGACGCGATCAGGTCCAGCTGCATCTTCGCCAGTATCGCAATCATTCGAAACTGATTCTCTCTAACACTCAAGTCCGGTTTTGGACCATCCGTAATCATTCCCTCAAGAGTGGCGGTATCGTACATCAGCAACGCGGCACCGCACAGGGCCGGGTTCGGCGTGTTTACGAATGCGAGTAATCCAGAAAAAGCTGACTGGCGTAGAACCCAAAACACGCAGTGCAACTGATTTAGAACGACATAGAGAAAAAGTCTCACACCAGTTCAAAGACATGCGTATTTTTTCGCACAGCGTCGACGATAATCGACTCAGGCATTGGAATTCACGAGGTTTGTGCGTAAATGAGAATCGCTTTCAGGCAAACCCTGCAAGCTTCCACAGGTTCTTGATTGCGGGGGATTAAAACCTGCGAATTAGTCTGGTCATTTCTGGACAAACGCAAACCCCGTAGATACTTTCTTTTAATAAACACGTAATCAACAGTCGTGGCATTCATGCATCGTTCACAGCACGCGGAGTATCTCTCACATCTGGGCGACCAGACCCGAACTCTACTGGAGCCTGAGGACATCATGGCGGCAGTGTCGACTTCCCTCGGTCGCTATCTGCGAACTTCTCGCTGTGCCTATGCTGACGTGGAAAGCGACAGCAATCGATTCACCATCCACCGGGACTACACAGACGGCTGTGAAAGCACCGCCGGCACCTACGAACTCACCATGTTTGGCCAACAAGCGGTGGAGCTGCTGCGCCGCGGAACCACCCTGGTGATCCATCATGTAGATGAGGAGATGGGAAACACACCAGGAGCGATGACTTTTCGTTCGATTGGAATTCAGGCAATCATTTGCTGCGCTCTGGTTAAACAAGGCCGTTTGGTCGCCATGATGGCGGTGCATCAGGTGGAGAAACGCCAATGGCAGGCACATGAGATAGCGCTGCTCGAAGAAGTCACCGAACGCTGCTGGGACACCATCGAGCGTGTGCGCGCACAAAAAATCGCGGTGCAGCACGAACAACAGTTTCGCGACTACTTCGATTTCGTGCCCGACGCACAATTACTCATTGACCCAGAAGGCCGCATCCGCTTGGCCAACAGGCAGTTTTGTGAGTTATTCAATACATCGATCTCAACGATCGCGGGCCTGTTGGCCAGAGAGGTCTTGCCGCCCGCTATCGTCGACCGCTATCTGGCTGACATTCAGCCCGACTCCTGGCTTGGGGACGCGGCAAATGAGCCCGCTAACGACTCCGTCAGCACGCCCATTGTGATTCACGGCGAAAACGGCGAAAAACGTTACGTAGAAGTAAGCCAGAACGTGATTACCCTGCCAGAGGGAACGCTGCGCGCACTCTCACTGCGGGATGTGAGCGATCGGGTTGAGCTGGAGGAAGAGCTTCGGCAATCCAAGAAGATGGAAACCATCGGCCTTCTTGCCGGTGGCATCGCCCATGATTTCAATAATCTGCTGACGGTAATCATTTCGTCAGCAGAGCTCGCGCTGCTCAATTCCCAATTGCAACCAGAGTTGGTGAAAGGTGTGGAAACGATTCGCAATGCGGGCCTGCAGGCAAGCCAGCTAACCCGTCAGCTGCTGGCGTTCAGCCGTCAACAAGTGCTGCAGCCCGAAGTGATCGATTTGAATTCCAAACTGCGGGAATTCGAGGATCTGGTCAGGCGCCTGATCGGCGAAAGCATAGAGGTTGAGCTGCTACTGGAGCGTGATCTTACCCCCGTGAATCTGGATAGTACCCAATTGCAACAAGTCGTTCTCAATCTCGCGGCCAATGCGCGAGATGCGATGCCCGACGGCGGCAAGTTGACGATTTCAACACGCAAGACCGATTCTCTCCCGGTGCGATTCGGCAGCGGCAAGACAGGCAGCATCGAATCATGCCCCTATGTGATTCTGAGCATCAGTGATACTGGCCAGGGCATTGATGATGAGGATCTGGAATCGATTTTCGATCCGTTCTACACCACCAAGGCGGTCGGCAAGGGTACCGGGCTGGGGCTCTCGACTGTGTATGGCATTGTGAAACAGAGCAACGGTCATCTGCTTGTCGAAAGCGAGCCTGGCCGCGGCGCAATCTTTTCCATGGCCTTTCCTGCCAGCTACGAGTTGCCGAACGAAGTTAGCAACAATGAGAGCCACGCGGTTCACACCCGATCGAGAAATATTCTGATTGTCGAAGACACACCGGAACTCGCCGCAGCAACCAAACAACTCTTGCAGCTGCACGGTTTTACCGCCGAGTCAGCAACCAGTAGCGAAGAAGCCTTGCAGTTTCTCAGGGATCAGCAGCATAGCGTTGATCTGCTGATTACCGACGTGGCGCTGGCCGACATGCCTGGCCCGGCACTCGCCGAGGAAGCGCGGCGTTATCGCCCCAATCTACAGATACTCTACACTTCAGGCGAGGGATTGAAGACGCTGGGCCCGCAACTGGTTGAAGACATCAATCACCGCTTCCTCGCCAAACCCTATGCGGCAGAGCAATTGCGCTCAGTGGTGAGCGAGTTGCTGACGGTAACGGACCAGAAACCGCACTAGCTTATTCTCTGAGTTTTCTGACAGGCACAAAAAAGGCGAGTATCCACTCGCCTTTTTTTGATCGCCTTTTTGATCGCCTTTTTGTTGGCCTTTTTCATTTGGCTCATTGCCAAATCAGAGCGCCTAGTTGGAAGGTCCTGACATGATCATGTTGTGTTGCATGCCCATGGCTTCACGAGAGCGATTGCGCTCGGAACCCATCAGCTCACCAATGGCAGGACCGCCCTGGTTGTAGATACCGCCGCGCAGTGCAGACAGCAGGTAGCTCATCTCGTCTGTGCTGAACTCGTCGTCTGAAGTGAAGTAGTTCACTGTCGTCATGATGGCTTCGTTGCGTGCTTCTTCTGTCAGGTTGGGGTAAGCAACTATGTCGAAGATAGCGGCTTCCAGCATGTTCAGGTTGTCGATGATGCGAGACGCTTCCGGAGCCTGAGTGTAGAGCTGTGGCGAGATCGCTGGCGCGCTTGGCATCTCGGTTGGCGCCGGGAACATAGTCATGCCGGTTTCAGAACCGACCTTGTTCCAGTAGCGCTCCAGAGTGGTCGGCACGTTACCCGCAAACTGCGGATCAACCTCGCCCAGAATCAACGCCTCCAGAGACGCGAGCTGGAACCACTGGTTCGCCCAGATCAAACCGCTGATACGTGGAAAGCCCATGGTCATGGCATCGGCATACTCATGGTCCAGATACAGATCGGCGTCTTTGGGCAGTGGAGAGACCGCATGGCGTTCATCGCCAGTGTGGTACTCCTCGACAGCTGCTGCGGTGGCCTGGCGCTTGGCATCCAGCGAAGTGGACTGATCGGCCCAGATGTTCCACAGCTTGTTCTCGAAGTTGCGACCCCAGACCAGCACCATGCGAGCATGGTTGGGTACAGCAGCAATAGAAGTCAGCGCCTGCTGGGCT
>JASBUV010000012.1 GCA_030147705.1 Gammaproteobacteria bacterium | reverse complement strand
ATCTCATCCATGTTGTGCAGTGTGGTATTGCTCACCGTCACGCCGCCAACGAACACGGGCTCGAGCCTGGCCACCGGTGTGATCGTGCCGGTACGTCCAACCTGAAACTCTACATCGAGAACCTTGGTGGATTTTTCCTCTGCCGGAAATTTGTAGGCTACCGCCCATCGCGGGCTGCGTGCGTTGGTACCCAGTTCTTCCTGCAAATCGAAGCGATCCACTTTCAGTACCGCGCCATCGATTTCATATTCGAGACCATTGCGCTTCTCAAGCAAGTCGAGGCAGTACGCATGACAGGCATCGATACCCTGCACCGTTTTCCGTTCCGGATTGACCGGCAGCCCCCATTGATCCAGAAGTTCGAAAACCTCGCTCAAAGTCTCTGGCAAAGTGAGCCCTTGGACGATGCCCACGCTATAACAAAACATTTGCAGGGGAATACGCGCAGTATTGCGCGCATCGAGTTGGCGCACGGCACCCGCCGCCGTGTTACGCGGGTTTACAAATTGCTTACTGCCTTCGCTAACGGCTCGCTCATTAAGTCTCGCAAACCCTTTCTTGCCGAGGAAAATCTCACCCCGTACTTCCAGCTGTTGCGGAGGTTTTGCCAGTTCAAGTCGCAGCGGGATATTGCTGATGGTACGGACATTGTGAGTAATATCCTCGCCCGTCACCCCATCCCCACGGGTCGCTGCACGGACGAGTAAGCCATCCTGATAGAGCAAGCTGACAGCGACGCCATCGATCTTGGGTTCGCAGCTGAATGCGAGTGCTTCGACAGTATCCAGCCTTTTGCTGATACGTGCTTCGAAATCGCGCAGTTCGTTTTCGGTATTGACCTTGCCCAGAGAAAGCATGGGCTGTTCGTGCTGAACCTGAACAAACTGAGCAAGGGGCTCGGCTCCTACTCGCTGGGTGGGAGAGTCGGGAGTGACGAGATCATACTCGGACTCGAGCTGCTCCAGTCGAGTGAGCAGCGCATCATAATCCGCATCCGGTATTTCAGGAGTATCGAAGGTATAGTACAGGCGATTGTGATGCTCGATCTGACGGCGCAGATCGTCAACTTCCTGCCTGATTTTTTGCGGGACAGCCATGGGTCGCAATTGTAGTGCGCAATCAGCCTCTACTGCCAGCAGCTTTGAGTTGCCGCAGTTCGAAATCCCGTACTCGCTGGCGATAGTGCTCGATTGTTTGCTTGGTCATCAGATTGCGACTGTCATCGCGTAGCTCACCACCGAGTGAGGCGCATAACTGTTGTGCAAGAGAAAGCATCTTCTCGAAACCGTCGAGATTGTTGATTGGACTGGGCAGCGCGAGAAACAAACTGACGCCGACCGTCGTAAATGTATCCATGCTGTTCAGATCGAAGGTGCCGGGATTCAAAATGTTCGCCACGCTGAAGATCACCGGACCTTTGGGCTGATTGCCCAATCGCTGATGGAAAATTTTCATATCACCGAATTTCAGACCTGACGTGATGAGCGTGTGCATCAGGTCATCACCAGCGAAGGCATAGCCTTTCTTCGCCATGACATTGATCACCAGAACTTCTGATGGTTGTGAACCCGTAGCCTGGGATTCGTTGTGAGCAGCTATTGAATCATCCGGATCGTCAGAATAGTCATCTGTCTCATACTGCTCATCTGCAAGGTTGTCGTCGGCGAACGAATCAATAGGCAATTGCTGTGGAACACGCTCGGGCGCGCGCTCTCTACTGGCTTTCTGCGATGCTGGCGGTTGTACTGACGGCTCGTCATCATCAACAGAGTAATCCAGTAATGGATCCTGCACCGGCACGGCTCGTTCCTGCATTTCGGGGGCTTGTCGCTGCTGGGCCGCTTCTACCTCTTGTTGTTCTCTGGCTAGCCGCTTCGCATTTTCACGGGCTTGTTTCTCACTAGCCTCTCTTTCTGTAGCCTCTCGTTTCGCCGCTTGTATTCTCTCAGCCTCTCTCCTGGCTTCCTCTTTGAGGGCGGCCTTCTCCTCTCTGGCAGCCGCTTTGCGCTCGGCCGACGACTGGCGCCATTGTGCGAAGGCAGAAAACAGTGAGCGTTTGTTGCTCGCACTGTCATCGTCCTGCTCATCGGCAACCTGCTTGTTGGCCGCAGCTCTGCTACTGGAAGAATCCTGATAGCCGATTCGCTCGCCGGCGGTCATTGAGAACTCATCGAGTTCGTCATCCAGGCTGCCCAGTGTGGGTTCTGCACGCTCTTCGACTTCATCTTCCGCGAATGCCTCTTCGTCATCGTAATCATCGAAGTCATCAGCATCTGCAGAATCCGCATAGTCATCCTCTTCACGATCATCGTGCTGCGTCTCAGCTGCAGATTCTTCACCATACGCTTGATGACGAGCACGATATTGCTCCGCGTCGTCTTCGTCAGCATCGTCTATCGGGCGTTCTTCGTAGTCGTCCTGATCGTCTTCGTCGTCTGAATAGTCGTCGTCATAATCATCGTCATAACGCTCATCAAGATCGTCTTCCTCGCGATCGTCTTGATAGTCATCGTCAGCACGCGCGTAGAGTCTGTCGTCGTCACGCGCATCGCTTTCATCCTCGTCCTCATCCTCCCAATCATCCTCATCTACGATTGGTGGAGCATGCGGTACGCTCGATTCACTGCTGATTAAATCGGAGTCGTTCTCGTATTCTCCACGCTCACGTTCACGATCATCGGCATCGTCATCACGATCGTCTTCGTCCATTACATCGTCGGAGTAATCGGGCACGACTTCGTCAGCCACATCACCTGGCAGCGGCTGTTCGAATTCTTCATCAGAGTGATGTTCGTCTTCATCACCCGAGTCATAGTGGAGCGAGTTGTCGTCTTCGCTGTCTCCTTCGAATTCGTCCTGCACAGTGTTGCGTGCCTGATTAATTTGTACGGCGTCCATTAATACCGGCACAGGCTCAGCGGTCGCCTGGCCGAGATTCATCCGGGCAGCCCTGACAGCGGCTTTCTCCAGGCTATCGTTATCCGTAGGCGCAGTCTCATCCCGACGCCGGACCCGCGCACCGCCTGAAGGCAACTCGGCCATTTCCAGCGCATCCAGATCGACATCCTTGGGAATATTCTTATCGATAGCCAGACGGATCTGTCCGCGGCGTGCTTGCAAGGCGACATAGAGGCCGCGCAGGACCACGGCCACGATGGCTAATCCCAGCAGCAAAATGACGAGTTCTCTCGGGTTCATGGGCAGTTCTTGAAGTAAGGACAACAAAAATTGAAAATTTTTAAGGTTATCTTACAGTTAACCGCAATTCTTTAGCACAAATATGGTCCTGATGCAGACCTGGAGCATTACATCGCGGCCAGTTCGGCAGCCTCTTCGATGTCGACCGCCACAATGCGCGAAACACCTGGCTCGTGCATGGTGACACCCAGCAGCTGATTAGCCATTTCCATGGTGATCTTGTTGTGGGTAATGAAGATGAACTGCACGTTCTTCGACATCTCGGCAACCAGATTAGCGTAACGCCCAACGTTGGCGTCATCCAGTGGCGCATCGACCTCGTCGAGCATACAGAATGGGGAAGGATTGAGCTGGAAGATGGAAAAAACCAGCGCGATCGCAGTCATGGCTTTCTCTCCGCCAGAGAGCAAGTGGATCGTACTGTTCCGCTTGCCTGGCGGGCGCGCCATGATCGCGATACCGGTATCGAGAAGGTCTTCGCCAGTCATATCCAGATAGGCGTGGCCGCCGCCAAACACCCGCGGGAAGAGCTGTTGCAGGCCGTGATTGACCTTGTCGAAGGTTTCTTTAAAGCGGGTTCGGGTTTCCTTGTCGATCTTGCGGATCGCATTGCGCAGCGTGTTGAGCGCCCTTTCCAGATCATCGTTCTGCTTGTCGAGGTAGATCTTGCGCTCTGATTGCTGCTGATATTCGTCGATTGCCGCGAGGTTAATCGGGCCGAGGCGCTGAATGCGATTGCCGAGCTTTTCGAGTTCCTGCTCGCAGGTCGCCACGTCCAATTCTTCAGGCAGATTGCGTAGCACGGTCTCGAGATCGAATTTGGCTTCCTGCAAGGCTTCCAGATGCCCATCGCGCTTGACGGTGGAGCCTTCGCTGCGCAGGCGTTTCTGCATCAGCTCTTCGCGCACGCTATTGAGCTGTTCCTGCAGCTGATTGCGCTGCTTCTCCAGCCCGCGCATTTCATGTTCGTTCGCGTCGACTTTGGCCTTCGCCTCACCCAGCTCTTTCTCAACTTCCAGGCGTTTCTGCAGGAGTGCCTCAAGATCTCTGCGCATGGTTTGCAGGGGCTCTTCGGAGGCGGCGATCTGATTGCGCAGGGATTCCATCCGCTCTTTGGAACGCTGCACCTGACTCGCCATGCGATCCATGGTTTCCCGCGTCGACTGCAATTGGGATTGAACTGACTGTTGTTTCAGGGCCAATTCATGGGCCAGATCCTTGTCTGATCGGGCTTTCTCGCGACATTGCGCCAGGGCTTGCTGGGCACTTTCGCGCTGCGCTTCCAACGCTTCGCGATTGCCCACGTCCTGCTCCATGCTGTCCAGAGCATCCTGCAAGCGAGCACGCGCCATCGCGGTGTTTTCTTCCTCAACGGCCAGTTGGGTGCGCAAGTCCTCGAGTTCATGTTCGACACGGAGCTTTCTGGCCTTGGCCTCTTCTTCCTTGGCCAATTGACCGCTCATGCGTGATTTCAGATCACCGAGGTCAGAAGTAATTGAGGCAATAGAGGCCTGCAGCTGATCGCGTTGCTGTTCGCAGTCAGCCAATTCTGTGCGCAGCGTGTTTCTTTGTTCGTGCAGAACCTGAGATTTTTCTTCCAGCTGTTTGATTTTCTTGAAAAGTTCAGAGATAAGACCGCGTCGCTCCAGAATACTGTCGCGAGTTGAGGTGCTGCGTACCTGCAACCAGGTTGCGCCCAACCAGATGCCATCAGCGGTGATGATCGATTCCTGGCGCCCCAGTTTGCTGCGCAGCGAAATGGCTTCGTCGAGATTCTGTGCAACATAAATCCCGCCGAGCAATTCGGTAATATCCCAATCACTGGAGACCTTGCTTGTGAGCGGGATCAATTCCGCGCTTGAAGTTTGCTGTCCCTGGCTGGCATTTACATCGATGAAGGCGAGCTTGCCCTGCGGCAAGTCAGCCAGCATGCGCTCGACATCTTCGAGCCCTTCCACACAGATGCCCTGCAAGGTATCTCCGAGCACGGCCTCAACGGCCAGTTCCCAGCCAGCCTCGATTTTGAGGCTCTCGCCGAGGCGAATCTGGTTATTCAATCCCTTGGTCTTGAGCCATTCATTGAGGGTCTCGTTGTCCTGCCCCAATGCAGCGGCCTGCAGTTGTTCCAGAGAAGACTGCTTGCCCTTGGCGGCTTGTAGCTCGCCGCGGGTTTGATCGAGCTCTTCCCCACAGCTGTTCAGCTGCTGGCGCTTCTGCTCTATCTGGCCACCGAGATCACTCGCCTGCTGGCGCTTGACCTGAATCTGGCGCTCCATGTCGCTGATCTGGGTAGCGACTTCGTCAATGCTGCTGTCTTTTGGCGCTTGATTGAGTTCGGTTTGCTCCGCTTCCAGCTTGCGTTTGCGCTCCACGCCGCGCGCCACGATCTGCTCAAGCTGTTGAATACGTGATTGCTCGACTTCTGCAATCTGTCTTGGCTCTTCTGCCTTCTGATTGAAGGCGTCCCACTCTTCCTGCCAGCCATGCAATGCATGCTCAGCTTCGGCCAAAGCTTCGGAAGACAAGGCTTCGCTCTCGCGCGCCTCTTCGAGCCTTGGCGTGAGATCAACCAGTTCCGCTTCAAGCTGGGTGATGCGCTTTAAATCCACATCGAGTTCTTCGCGGGTCTGTTCCCAGCCTTCTTCCGTCTCGGACAAGTCGAGGCGCATCTGGTCAACGCGCTCAATGTGGTGCTCGATAGATTGCTCGATACGCGCGATGTCATTACCGAGGCTGTAGAAACGCGCCTGCACTTCGCCCAGCGCGTCATTCAATTCCGCATTGTCTGCAAGATGCTTTTCGATTTCTGCATCGATCGCCCGCTGATCGGCATTGCAGGCTTCAATCTTGATCTCCAACTGGTTGATGGCATCCTGATTGGCCTTGATCTCGCGATCCAGCGTCTGATACTTGAGCGCATTGAGATTCGCGGTGGTTTGCCGCTCCTCCGCTTTCAGTTCGCCGTATTTCTCGGCAGCCACAGACTGGCGTTTGAGATGCGATAGCTGGCGCTCCAGCTCATCGCGAATATCTGTCAGTCGCTCCAGGTTTTCCTGGGTACGCTTGATACGACTCTCGGTCTCTTTGCGGCGCTCCTTGTATTTGGAAATACCGGCAGCTTCTTCAATAAAGACACGCAGCTCCTCTGGCTTGGACTCGATCAGTCTGGAGACCATGCCTTGCTCGATAATGGAATAGCTACGCGCTCCCAGACCGGTGCCCAGGAAAATATCGGTGATGTCTTTGCGACGACATTTGCTGCCGTTCAGGAAATACGTCGACTGTGCATCGCGATCGACTTTGCGCTTGATTGAAACTTCCGTGAAATTGGCATATTCACCAGTTAGGCGATGGTCGTCATTATCGAAGACCAGCTCGACGGTGGCCTGCCCTACGGGCTTGCGCGCACCGGAGCCGTTGAAAATAACGTCGGTCATGTGTTCGCCGCGCAAATTCTTGGCAGAACTCTCGCCCATCACCCAGCGCACCGCATCAATCACATTGGACTTGCCACAGCCATTCGGCCCGACCACTGAACAGAGGTTGGACGGAAAGTCGATCGTGGTTGGGTCTACAAAGGATTTAAAGCCGGCTAACTTTATACACTTCAGGCGCATACAACACTCTTTCTGATGACTGGCGCTGACAATGTACCTAGACCAGGAATGGAAATTTCAAGCTTGGGCACAGACGTTTGGTGGCTCAGTTGTTCGATTATTTTTAGCTGTCTGGTAAAGGCAGAAGTCTATCCGATTCGGCCCCTGTGTGTCACTCATTGAGTCGTCAATCAGGCCATGAAAACAGGCTGTGATGCGGGCTTTTTTCAGCTGCCGAATGCATCCTGCATTTCAGCCAGCAATACCGGCCAAACAACAAAACCTATACCGCGTGGCCTCGCCGATGAGGCATGAAATTTCTGCTTCGCTGACCCTGCGCACAAGGCTCGTTAAGACGGATAGGTCGACGAGAAACCTTTCCGTGCTGTCAACCGTTGCAGGCCTGCGACGTTCTACTCTTTATGCTCTGCTCGCTGCTGTGTGGCGCTGCAGTCTTAAAACTGTTGCCTGATTACCGCTACTGAAGAGGAATGCTCTATGCACCACTACTGTCAACTTGCCTGTCTTGCCCTGATCACTGTCAGCCTGCTCAATTGCAGTGCTTTGCGCGAAGATCCCGTGATCGACAAGCGCGGTGTCAATCAAGCGCAGTATGAACAGGATCTGCTGGAATGCCGACACTATGCCGAAGAGGTCGACAGCGCTCGGGCCGTCATAGTCGGTTCGGCAACAGGCGCGGTCATTGGCGGCGCGGTAGGTGCCGCGGTCGGCAATAGCACAACGGCACAGCGCAGCGCTGGTGTTGGCGCAATTCTGGGTGGCGCTAAAGGCGGCTTGCGCACTGTTGATCGCAAAGAGCGAATCGTACAGCGCTGCTTGCAAGGCAGAGGCTATCGCGTGCTGGGTTGAGAGACTTGCTGAGTTTTCTTTCTCAGGACTTTCTCCCTACATCAGCCTGTTCTCTTCACCTCTTTCCTCTTGCTTCCTCTTTTGTCTTCACGGGCTGACAACCTCGCCAAGCACTGCCATACCAGCAGCACCAATTGTCATGCGACAGTCAACCACTCGGCCCAACGATTGCGCCTCTGTCACCTATGCGAGCACGAGAGGATTGTCTATCGTGCAACCTGGCAGGGAACGCTCTCGATACATGGATGTATCACCACCCTTCTTCGCCAGCCATTCATGCATTTTGCACGCAGCGCAAACACAGCATCTGTGGTGCTGCGATTAAATTGAAGGAGACCATATGCTTGCACTGGATTTACCCGAAGACATCGAAAACCGCCTCGATATTCTTTCACTGGGCAGCGGCCACACGCGCCAGTTCTACGTTATGGAAGCGCTGCTCGAATACCTGCATGAGGTCGAGGAGCGGCATGAGCTGTTGGAGAGACGGCAGGATTCGCTGGAGAAGTGAGTGTGAGAGTTTTGGAAGCGTAGCTTCCGATTCGTAACGAAAAATTAAGCAATTTGGTCGGGATGGGTGAGCGCGGATGTTTTGGAAGCGTAGCTTCCAATCCGCAGCGAACGACCAAAATCTGTGATTTTGGGCTGGCTTGAGCGCGGATGTTTTGGAAGCGCAGCTTCCAATCCGCAGCGAACGACCAAAATCTATGATTTTGGGCTGGCTTGAGCGCGGATGTTTTGGAAGCGCAGCTTCCAATCCGAAGCTATGGTTAAAAGTTAAGGAATTTGGTTGGGATGGGTGAGCGCGGATGTTTTGGAAGCGCAGCTTCCAATCCGTAGCGAACGACCAAAATCTGTGATTTTGGGCCGGGGGGATTTGAACCCACTCTCACCGCTGGCGCATA
>JASBUV010000010.1 GCA_030147705.1 Gammaproteobacteria bacterium | reverse complement strand
ACGCACTCTCGCGCGGATGCGTTTGGTTGGACTCAAAACGCCTCATCCCGCTATGATGGGATTAATGAATAAGGGGGATTATATGAACGCCATCCGTTCTGTATTACTCGTCATCGACCCGACTGTGGAACACGACCCGGCCTGCGATCGAGCACTTTTCATTGCCAAGAAGACCGGGGCATCAGTTCGCTTGTTCATCAACAATGAGAATACGCTGACTTCCCATTCCTATGTGTACGAGGGCGTTGACGGTTCTTTTTTCGAAAATCAACGACGCCTCTTTGAAGAGCACTACCGCAAAATCCTGGCTAACACAGAGAGTCATTTTCTTGCAGAAGGAGTTCAGGTCAGCGTGCATTTTGCCGAACAACACCATTTGGCAGAAGCTATTATTTCTGAAACCAGCACCTGTCAGCCTGATCTGGTTATCAAGTCAACCCATCATCACAATCGACTTGAGCGCTCACTAATCAGCAATACCGATTGGCGATTGATACGGAAATGCCCTGCCCCGCTATTGCTCGTCAAGCCAGGAGAGTGGCAGGAAGGCGGCGTCGTTGTCACCGCAGTAGATCCTCTCCATAGTAAATCCGAGCAAGCCAAGCTGGACAGGGTACTCTTGGATGCAACTATTCAAATTTCGACTCAGCTAAAACTGAAACCCAGCGTTTTCCATTCCTACTTCCCTTTCGTCAGCACTCTTTTTCCACTGGAAACCGAAACATCCGAACATCTGGAACGAATCAAGTCGCATCACAGGGATGCTTTGATGGAGCTGCTGAGCGGCTATGATATTGACCCTCAAGACGTCGAGCTCAGTGCAGGCGACCTCTCAGCCTCTCTCGTGCAGTTTCTGAAGCGCAAGCAGGCCAACTTGCTGATCATTGGCGCGCTGTCCAGAAACGTACTTGAGCGTGCTATTGTAGGAAATACCGCAGAACGCATCCTCGAAGGAAGTCCCTGTGATGTACTGGTATTGAAATCCTGATTGCTAACCCGGACTGATTTTCCAGATCGACAACAAAGTGACCAGGAATCAGGATATTGACCTAATGAATGAGCATCCTGCAGATACGGAGATCAATTCTCTCAGGAAAACCCTGTATGACGTAATCTTTGGTTATGAATCAAAGGCCGGGAGATGGTTTGATCTCATACTCATTGTCCTGATAATTTCGTCCGTCACCGCTGTTCTGCTGGATTCAGTTGCCAGCTATCACGAGCGCTATGGAGCACTATTGCTCCAGTTGGAATGGTTCTTCACCATTCTCTTCACCATTGAGTATTTTCTTCGCATTTACAGCGCTCAGAACAGACGAGTTTACGTGTTCAGCTTTTATGGACTGATAGACCTTTTCTCGATCCTGCCAACCTATATCGCCTTTTTCTTCCCTACGATTCAGTATTTGATCGTCATTAGAATTATGCGGGTACTACGCATATTTCGCGTGCTCAAACTGTTCCGGTATATGGGCGAAGCTAACCTGCTCTACACTGCCCTGCTTCAGGCCAGGCGCAAGATTTTTGTCTTTCTTTTTTCCGTCCTGACCCTGATCGTAATTTTTGGTGCCATGATGTTCATCATAGAGGGACCGGAACACGGATTTCACAGTATCCCGGAATCGATCTACTGGGCTATTGTCACCATCACAACCGTTGGCTATGGCGATATCTCACCGCAAACCCCTCTGGGACAAATGGTTGCTGCCGTGGCAATGATTTGTGGCTACGCCATTATCGCAGTGCCCACTGGTATTATTGGTGCTGAACTGATCAATGAATATCAGAATCGAACAGAGCTCAAAAATAAAGATGACCGCAGATGCGTTAACTGCCAGGCGGATGGTCACGACATCGATGCGCGGTTTTGCAAATTTTGTGGCGATCGAATCCAGTTAAAATAAAGACCTCGCGTGTCAGGGACGAATAGTCAATGCAAAGCTTTAAAGTCCTGACCCTGAACATTCACAAGGGGTTCTCTGCCGGTAATCGTCGTTTTACGCTCGAAAGCATTCGCGCCAACCTGAGAGAGACCGGGAGCAATCTGGTGTTTTTGCAGGAAGTTATCGGTGAGAATGAAAAGCACCGGGAAGTTATTGAAGGATGGCCAGAAACGAACCAGTTTGAATACCTGGCAGACACAGTCTGGGAACACTATGCGTACGGAAAAAATGCGATATACCAACATGGCCACCACGGCAATGCCATTCTGAGTGAGCTACCCATTGAGTCGTTTGACAATATTGATTTATCCACAATGAGTATTTCTCAGCGCGGACTATTGCACGGCAGACTTGAGAACGGAATTCACCTGCTTTGTGTACATCTCGGCTTGTTGGAGAGTGAGCGAAAACAGCAATTCCGAAAGCTGATTCAATATATCTGCAATGAGCTTCCGCATGATGCTCCATTGATCCTCGCTGGCGACTTCAATGACTGGCGACGCAGCGGCCATAAGCTCCTGGTCAGGCACTGCGGGCTCAGAGAAGCAGGGCAATTGATCAACAAGAAACTGTCTTTAACTTACCCTGCTTTGCTGCCATTGCTCCCCATGGACAGAATCTATTTACGCGGATTCGCAGTACAACATCATGAGGTACTCACCGATTCTAACTGGCGACAGCTTTCTGACCACTGCGCCATGGTGTGCGAAATTACCGTGGAGAACAACGCATGAGCGCAGTGCTGCTCAGACTCAACTCAACCCGACGGTTTTTTGCGTTTGTACCAGACAGCTGGAGTGGCAATTGACAGCAAATCTTTACTATCAATTGGGCTTGCTCATCTCGTTCGGGGCGCTTCTGATGGCGGGTACGGCGGCATTGCATGCCTTGCTGTCCAAACGTGATTCCAAATCAGCTCTGGCCTGGATTGCAGTCAGTATCGTGATGCCCATTGCCGGGCCCATTATCTATCTCGTGTTTGGCATTAACCGAGTTGGCCCTCTGGCGCGCGAAAGCTATCGTGCAAACCTGCCTACCGACGAGACTGAAACAGACTCAGAACCTGAAGAATACTCACGACAACCGCGAGCAATTGTTGGCCATTCTGTAACCGGTATCGGGTTACGTTCCTGTGAGTCAATAGAGATTCTCGAGAATGGTGAAGCCTCCTACCCTGCCATGCTGGAAACAATTGCCAAGGCCGAAAAAAGAGTCTATTGCTGCAGTTACATCTTTCAGAATGACAGTGCTGGTCGTGCGCTGGTCAAAGCGTTTGTTGAGGCACAGGATCGCGGAGTCGATGTGCGGATTCTGCTGGATGGCTTGGGTAGCATCGCCTACCCGCCTTCAATCGTACGCACACTGCGCAAGGCGGGACTCCCTTTCCTTCGGTTCAATCCAATTTCAATCTTGCCGCCGTCTTTGCACATTAACATGCGGAACCACCGCAAGATGTTAGTTACCGATGGAAAGTACGCATTCACCGGTGGTCAAAACATCAGCGCGCGCCATCTGGTCAAGGAGGCAAACAATCCCAAATGTGCACGAGATTTGCACTTCTTGCTGACCGGAAAGATCGTGGACGAGTTGGAACGTGCATTTCTGAAGGACTGGAACCATGCGGCTGGCATTACTGAACCCGCACCATTCGTTCCAAGCAATCGCAACGTTCAAGAGGCCGATATCTGGACGCGCCTGATTCCGGACGGGCCAAACGACGATCTCGACAAACTGACCAAACTGCTGGTAGGTGTCATGTCGACGGCGAGAGATCGCATCTGGATAATGACGCCGTATTTCTTGCCTAGCCTGGATCTTATCGGCGCGCTTATTGCCGCTGAATTACGGGGCGTAGACGTAAAAATACTGCTGCCTGAAAAAACCAATATCCATCTCGCACACTGGGCGGCATTGCATAACCTGCGCTACATACTCGATCGCGATCTCAAGGTCTACCTGCAACCTGCCCCGTTCATCCATACCAAGGCGATACTGATTGATGACGACTATGCACTGATCGGATCAGCAAATCTCGACCCGCGGAGCCTGCGCCTCAATTTTGAACTCGTTGTCGAAGTTTTTAACCGTACATTTGCCAACAAGATCGAGGCGTACTTCAATCGCTGCCTCAGCGCCGCAGTCGCGCTGGATGAAAAGCGCCTGAAATCGCTACCGCGATGGATGAAAGTGCGAAATGCAATAGCCTGGCTGTTTTCTCCATACCTGTAGATGCTTTAGCAGTGCTCTTAACGAGAAAATCAAATCAGGAAACAAATAGCTCCCCGATGTTGACAGAAGCAAACCGAGTGGCTCAGGATGGGGGTGTAAAGCAGTTCGAAAGCCTCAGGTAACAAGCCTGTAGCGAGGAGGATTGTCATGTACAAGAAAATTCTGATAGCCGTGGATCTGTCAAACGATTCACAGAAG
>JASBUV010000138.1 GCA_030147705.1 Gammaproteobacteria bacterium | reverse complement strand
ATGAGTGGCAATAAGTACGAGAAGCGAGAGGACGATCAATCGAAATCTGGAGTAGTTCATGGTTGCTGCCTTTATTGTAGTTTTGTATCAATGAAGCTATTGATAAGAGAGTGTGATTTGGAATTGCTCCAAAATCAAATGCCTCAGGAAAAGTAAGAAAAAGGGACGGGTTTATATTCCGAGAAAAGGAGACAGATTTTTATTCAAATGAGGAAAACTAGTACGCTCCCTTGTCCCTAATCAAGTTTTTAGAGCTATTCACCGAATAGCGGCCAAAATGAGTGTCGCCTCATTACTCCACTGCTCTGCGTTCGATCCATTCAAGCGAAACCAGTTTTCTATACCCATGCAGGAATCGCTGTGCAATAGAAGCTATTGAGGACGCTCAATCACCATGCCACAAAATTGATGAGCAGCGATTTTATTGCTCTATAATCTACATAAAGTAGATATTAGGATTAAGTGATTCCAGTGGAATTTCAAAACCTTATAGCCTTTCTCGATATCTTTGCTGCGGTCTCATTCGCCGCAACTGGCGCACTGGTAGCCTCCCGGAAGGGGCTCGATATTCTTGGTTTTATGTGGCTCGGGGTATTGACTGGGGTTGGAGGCGGGACAGTGCGTGACCTGGTGCTGGATGCACCGGTTTTCTGGGTTGTGAATTCCCAGTACCTGACAATTTGCCTGATCACTGCGAGTATCGTGTATTTTGCAGCCCCCCGGATCGAATCGAGATATACGCTGGTTCTTTGGTTTGATGCTCTCGGTCTTGCCTTCGTCACTGTGGCCGGAACCGCCAAGGCACTGGACTACGAAGTCGGTGCGTTGGTGGCAATTATCATGGGCGTCACTACTGCATCTGTCGGAGGCATTATCCGGGATCTTATTGGCCACGAACCCTCGATCGTTCTGAAGCAGGAAATTTATGTCACCGCTGCAGCCTTGGGAGCCAGCACTTATGTGCTGGTCGAAGGTTGGAATCTCGACTGGTTACATCCCGCCCTGGCAGGCTTCTTCGTTACGTTTATTGTTCGTGCGCTGGCAATGACATTCAATTGGTCTTTACCCGGCTATCAACGGCCTGCTAGTAAATAAAGGGGGAGGCTTGCGAAGAAATCAATCCGCCCCCTTCCCAGACTTCCAGGGTCGCTGTTTACACAGGCATCACACCAATCAAAGTAACCAACTCCTCGTTTGTCGTCTCGAAGTTACCATTCACTTCTGCAGAACCGAGATCGAAGTCGAAACGCGCCTCGAAGATATCCGCGCTGGCCAAATCCAGATCGCCTTGAATGCGCAGCAATGGGCCGAGTTCGAGGTCAGCCAGATTCAGTGGAATGCCTGGCAGACCCTCGATATCCAGAAGCTCATCGAGTGGTAATATGAGATTTGCCTCGAATGCTGCTTCAAGAAAATCGAGAACATAACCGACTGACAAACCTATCTCTGTGTCATTGGAAAACAAAGCTTTGGGTACCATGGAGAGCTCATAGTCGACCACCCCATCACCATCAGCGTCATGCTTGCTGGCGTTCTCGATCTTTACACTGCCTTCGGCATTGGCCGCGAAGAGATATTGAACTCCGTCTTCCATCGTGATGTGGTAGGCCATGTCATCGAGGGAGAGTGAGAACTCTTGAGAGAAATTGATCGAAGTATAGACATCGAGATCTGCTGCTTCGAAGCCAACACTCAGATCAAAGTATTTGGTCAGCTGATCAATCGTTTCTTTTGGCGCTTCAATTACCTCAAGCATCTCCTCCAGACCAAACGACAGGTCCAGTGGGTTAATGTCGGGAAGCGCCTGCAGGAACGATACGGTAGAGCCAGAACTCGCAGCAGCAGCCGCCGCCTCGACGATCTTGTTGACTATCACTGCGACTGCCTGGTCGACGTCGATGGTCACTTTCACCAGATCATTGCTTTCGTCGTATCCTGTGAAGAAACCGAACTTTCCAGTGTTGGCATTCACGCTGTCTGTCATGACCGAGTCAGGGAACGCGTTCAAATGCAGGAACGAGCTGCCAGATTCGTCCTTGGCATCTAGCAGGAACACGGGTGTGCCGTCAGCCTGACCACTCAGCGCTGAGAACAATGTGCCCATGAACGCTTCGCCCAACAATTGAATTGCGGCACCGAATGACTCGGTTTCCTGAAGGCTGCCGAGACCTAGCTGCTGTCTCAGCTCTGGGCTAAAGTCCAGGCGTGCGTTAACCAGATTCATGACCGAGCCAACAATTTCACCGAAGTCCACCGCGATGAATCCGCCTTCAGTGTAGTAGTCAGGCGTATAGTTCGCTGCTTTGCCCTGCGCTTGCACTGTGGGCAGACCTAGCTCAATCGAGACGATGTCTTCTGTCAGTGTGCCTATGAAAGGAACTTCGAACTGATCGAGATTCGCAGTATTGATATCAATGAGGACCAGTTCACCGACTGAGATGCCATCCAGATTCACAGCGCCCGGCAGTGCAGCAATATCGTCTTTGAATTTCTCAAAATCCTCGGCCCAACCTCCTGTTGTCACTGTAGTGCCCAGATTTACGGGGCCAGAACCCGGCGTGAGATCCCAGATTACCGTATTGCCTACAAACAGATTGCTATCCAGCAGAATATTCAGGTTTACACCCACGTCGTAGAGCAGGATCGCCTGCAGCGATGCATTAGGGCTGATCGTTTCGAATGCCACAGCATCCCCAGTTGTCTGATTCACCAGATGGGGCGTGATGACCAAGGTGTCGCTGGATTTGTTGTGTTGCAGGGTTGAAGCAACGTTGTATTTGACCTCAGTGTCTACTGAGCCGGAATCCAACACGAAGTCGATCTGCAAGCCGACCTCAGCAAACAGGTCTGCATTGACGTCGAGGCTAGTCTTACCTTGCAGTGTATCGAGCGCAGAGGCCACCTCATTAAACGCGTCTTGCGCGGTATTAAAGACAGCCTCGGCTGCGTCATAGGCTGCTTGCTTGGCGGCATCATAAACTGCCTCAGCAGCGTTGAAAGTCGCGTGCGCTACGACACCCGCAGCCTTGCGTACCGCATTCGCGGCTTGTATAGCTGCATCGTAAGTAAACTGGGCAGCGTCGATAACAGCCTGCTCCGACCACTCTGCTGTCGCCAGTGCTGCATCCCTGACTGCCGCAGCGGCCGACACAGCACCGTAGTATACGTTCCAGGCATTTTCTGTCTCACCCGGTAACCATCCGAAGAAGACAATATAGGCATCACGCGCCGCAGCAGCTGCCCCAACCGCAACATCGTAAGCGGCATGTGCAGCATCAGCAGCAACCCTGCTAATCCCTGTTATTGCGGCGTTAAAAGCGGTTTCCGCGGCGCTACTCGCTGCGTTAAATGCTTCATCAGCCTTAGCTACTGCTATCGGCAATGCAGCGACGGCGGCGTTATAGGTGTCAGTCACAGCCTGATCTACGACTGTTGACGTGGATTCAAACACATCTCTCGCGGTGTTCAGTGTTGCCTGTGCACCTGCCAGCGCAATGCCCTTGGCTTGCTCAGCACTGACTTCAGCTGAAAAGAGACTAAAGCTGCCACTGGTCCATGGACCTTCGCCGGTGTCTTCCCACTGCTCAGTGAGAGGATTCCATGCCTGGGTTTTGCCGCCAATGATCGGGACGTATTCATGCCATTGCACCATCGGCGCAGGGCCCGATGCCCAGATGCCCTGGTTTTGCGAGCTGAAAGTTACCTGTTCGTTGGTTTGCGAATGGTCGTAGACGATATCGATGCTACCAGACGCTGAACCGATGACATTGCCGTCTGTGTCGATACCGGAGGCGGTGATACCAAAGTCGAAATCGGCATCAGTCTCGGCAGGCAGAACCACGAAGAAATCCTGCACTCCCGAAAAGCTGTTCACACCGCTAGTGACATCAGCGCGAGTTGCATTGAGCACTCTCGCACCAATAGGCAGATTACTGAATGCGAGCTCAACGCGCTCGTTGTTCGCAGGCTCGCTAGCGATAGTAACTTTCAGTTCGTTAACCGTAGTGCCCGCGGACGCAATCGCCGCCAGCGAAGGGGCATCTGTGAATCCGTCGATGTTTACTGATAGGGTCTGCTCTACAGAGGCGCCATGCTCATCCTGCACCTTGTACGTAAAGTGTAGAGTCTCTTGTTCGCCATTGCTTAGCGCATCGAAAAAATGCGGATTGATAGTCAATTGATTGCCGTCAAGTGTCCAGCCGCCTTTCCCTTCAGCAACTTCAAAATTACTGACCGAGAGCAGCGCGTTGTTATCAACGTCTGATGCGCCCGCCAACAGGTCGAGCGTAAAATCTGGATCTTGCTCACTAATCGCTTTGCTGAGTAGCTGACCCGCGACAGGAATATCATTGCTGCCAGTTACGGTCAGATTGATTGTCGACGAAGATGTAGCCCCGTGTTGGTCTGCCATCGTGTAGTCGATGACAACGCTCGCAGTTTCTCCAACGGCTAGCGAGTCATAGTCCGATCCCGGAATCCATTCAACCTGATTATTTACAATGGCAACCGTACCCAAGCCAGACGCAATCGTTACCGTCTCAACAGTGTGTGTATCCGATACATCGAGGTCTGAATCGTTGGCGAGGACATCAATGAGCACGCGGGAGTTTTCGCCCGTACTGGCGCTATCCTGATTCGCTACCGGCGTATCGTTAGTGCCAGTAATAGTGATGTCGAGTTGTGAGGTAGCGGTTGCGCCGTGATTATCGGTAATCGAATAGCTAACTGTCGCGGTTGCTGTTTCACCGACCGCAAGATAGTCATAGTCACTGCCCGGTGACCACTGAACTTGATTGCCAACTACAGCTGCAGAACCAAGGCCTGAGGAAACCGACGCAGCGTTCACCGTCAATGTGTCGGTGACATCGACATCGCTGTCATTGGCCAGCACATTAACGAGCACCGTCTGATTTTCTTCAGCCGCCGCCGCATCAACTTTGGCAACAGGTCGATCGTTGCTGCCGGTAATACTGAGAGTCAGAGTAGAAGATGACTGTGCACCATGGTTGTCTTTCATCGTATATTCGATAACGACGGAAGCGCTCTCTCCAAGGGCCAGATAGTCATAGTCTGTACCGGGATTCCATTCAAGCTGTGGACCGACGATTGCGACACTACCCAATCCCGAGCGTACTGTAGCGGCCACTACTTGTTTGGTATCACTGAGATCTACATCGCTGTCATTCGCCAGCACATCAACCAGCACAGCACGATTTTCATCTGTGCTATCGGTATCCGCCTTCGCCACCGGTCCGTCATTGGCACCTTTAACAGTGACTGCCAATTGAGAGGAAGACTCTGCGCCGTGCTCATCAGCCATTTGGTAGTCGATCAACACTGTGGCAGATTCACCTACTGCCAGATAGTCATAATCAGTACCGGGCGACCACTGCACTTGATTGCTGACGATAGCAACCGTACCCAATCCCGATGCTACGTTCGCGGACTGCACTGAATGTGTGTCGCTAGCATCTACATCTGTATCATTGGCCAGGACATCGACCACTAGTATTTCGTTCTCATCTGTACTGCCAGAATCAACTTTGGCGACCGGGGCATCATTGCTGCCAGTCACTGTGATTTTCAGCACAGAAGAGGACTCCGCACCATTGTTATCAGCCATTGTGTAGTCGATAGAGACGGTGGCTGACTCTCCTATCGCGAGATAGTCGTAATCGGTTCCGGGAGTCCACTCGATCTGGTTGCTAACGATTGCCACTGAACCAAGACCGGAATCAATAGTTGCCGAGATCACCGACTTCGTATCACTGATATCAACATCTGTGTCATTAGCCAGGACATCAACCAGAAGCGTTGCATTCTCCTGCGTGCTACCAGTATCAACATTGGCTATTGGCCCGTCATTACTTCCGGTTACTGTGATTGTGGCACTAGAAGAAGATTGGGCACCGTGGTTATCAGACATCGTGTAATCGATGATTACCGTGGCTGACTCTCCTACGGCCAAATAGTCGTAGTCTTGCCCTGGCGTCCAGCGAAGCTGGTTGTTGGCTATGGCTACTGATCCGAGCCCAAAGCTCAGCGTGGCAGTTTTGATTGTAAGTGTGTCGCTGACGTCAACGTCAGTGTCGTTGGCCAGAACATTCAATACGAGGGAAGCATTTTCATCAGTCGTCCCTACATCCACTTCGGCCACTGGCCCATCATTGCTGCCAGTAACGGTGATGGTGAGGTTGGAGGAAGACTCCGCGCCGTTATTGTCTGCCATCGTGTAAGCAACAGCAATCGAAGCGGATTCGCCAACTGCCAGATAGTCGTAATCTGTGCCGGGCTTCCATTCAATCTGATTGTTCACGATTGTGACGTTGCCGAGGCCAGAAACAATGCTTGCTGATTTGATAGTGTGCGTGTCGCTGGTATCAACATCCGTGTCATTGGCGAGCACGTCGATTGTCAGTGCCGCATTCTCATCAGTCGATCCCGTGTCGATGTTGGCGACCGGACCATCATTGGTTCCGGTAATGGTGAGGTATACCGTTGCGGTATCGCTGTCTCTATCGGCATCTGAAACCAGATAGCGAAAGCTGACCTGTACGCTCTCGCCAAGAGCGAGGGAGTCGAATTCCATGCCAGGGTCGTAGGTGAAGCGACCATCTGATGCAAGAGTCAATGTGCCCTTTGCCGGTCCAGCAATGAGCACAACCTCGCGCACCAGGTCGGGCACATCATCATTATCAAGGACATTGCCAGCCAGAACGCTATGTTCCTGGTCGCTAGTTTGATAGTCATCATTGGCCTGAACGGCGAAGTCTTTCGGGTCCTGGGCTACGCCATCGACGACAACTTCCAGGCCATGCAACCGTCGAGCGGTTAAGCCCAGAGACGTAAATTCGTAACCAGAGCTGTTATTTTTTCCCTTTGCGGATGGTGCATTTGATCCCAGAAATGCAAGATAGCCCGCAATGTCTGCTTGCACGTCATCGCGCATCCATTCGGCCCGGGTCATTTGCAGTTCAAGAATATTCGTACCGGAGCCTCCGTCGTAAAGGTCTTCGGTATCAGCGTTCAAGCCGACAACGTAGACCAGCTTATCATCCCCTGAGCCGCCCTTTACCCAGTCTTCTCCAGAGCCGCCTGAAACGACGTCATCACCGGATTTACCATCTACTTTTTCATCAGCAGAACTACCGACAAGTGAATCATTCGAATTGCTACCGTTGTTTTTTTCCTTATTGCCATTACTCACTTTGAGAGGTCTCCAGGGAAGTACAGGAATTAGTACAGTGAATTAATTCACGCGATACTAGACCTCAGGCAAACCCGGGAAAATAGATGGAACAGAGACTGACGCGGCAGTCACAAAGATTAATCGGTTTATGGGGCGGGTGATCGGTATGTGCGCTTATTGATCGATTTGTGCGGGGTCTTCTAAAGTGTCAGCTGTCAGCGAAGCATCGCCCATTTCCGCACCGATAGCCGCCAAGGGCGGGTGATTGAAGGCTTTCTGATAGAGGCGGGAGAAATAACTGGTCTGGTTGAAGCCAACCGCATTGGCTAATGAAGAGAGCGTTCGGAACTGGCCTGTAGCTGCCAATTGGCGAGCTTTTTCCAGCCGGCACTGACGTATGAAATCCGAGGGGCTGAACGATGATATCTCTGACAGTCGCCGACGCAGTGTCGGTGAACTTATAAACAGATCTTTGGCCAACTCCTCGACCCCGAAGGACTCCTCATGCAGACGCGCTTCAACAATGCGACGCATGCGCGAGATTAGCTCGTGTTCCGGCTGCGATGTTGCCGAGTTACCGGCCCCCTGCGATTGTCCATAGAACACGCGTAGCTGCTCCTGCTTTTTAAGCAGGTTACTGATACGCGTCAGCAATTCCTTGGCATCAAAAGGTTTCGCGAGATAATCATCTGCACAGGCTTCCAGACCAGTCAGCTTGTCGGCCTGACCCGCCTTGGCTGTCAACATGATGATCGGCGTATGGGCAAATCTGGCATCCTGTCGGACACGCTCAATCAAGGCGAGCCCGTCACGACGTGGCATCATCAGGTCAGTAATAATCAAGGAAACAGCCTCTGTCGCCAGCACCTCCTCCGCATGGACCCCATCTTCGGCCATTACTACGTGATAAAAAGGTTGCAGTAACGCTCCCAGATATTCGCGCATGTCCATATTGTCATCAACAACCAACACCGTAACTCTTTCTCCTTCAGTGGTTGCGGGCTCCACAACGGCGGGCGGTGAAGGTTGAGCTGCTGGTTCGTCCGAATTCAGCTCTTCGCTGATTTTTTCGCTCAGCTCTTGTTGTAAATCGGTGGTGATTATTTCGCCAGCCTTGAGATGCGCACTCCCCAAAGGCAACTGCACGATGAACCTCGACCCGACACCTTCAATGCTTGTGGCCTTGATTTGCCCAACGTGCAGAGCCACCAAATCCTTTGACAACGACAGGCCGATACCAGTGCCTTGTTGAATTTTGTTTGGGTGACGCGCCTGGAAATAGCGATCGAAAATTAGTGGGAGGTTTTGTTCCGAAATTCCGCAGCCGGTGTCTTTTACCGCGATCTGTAGATAGGCATCTTTGCTCAGATTGTCCGGGTCAAAATTATCGGCCTCATCCGCTGGCAAGCCGAATACACCCAGCTCCACATCAATCTTGCCGCCTTTGTCAGTAAATTTGATCGCATTACTGAGTAGATTGTTGATGACGATCTGAAGCTTCTCAGTATCCAGATAGGCATCGAGCTCCTCAAAGGGGGAGTGGAAGTTCAGGCTAATTCCTTTCTGCTCGGCGTAACTTGTAAATTGCGAGGTCAGGTATCGTATGAGTTTGACAGCGTCTTGTTTCTGCGCCTGTAATTCGAGTGAATCGCTGTCAAATTTGCTCAGTGTGAGCAGCTGATCAATCAAATTTTGTAACTGCTGCGTCTGTCGCAGAACGGCCTTTACTGTGTTTTTGCCGTGTTGGGTCAGGCTGTCCTTCAGAGAATCGAGCGGCCCCTGAATCAGAGTTAGAGGCGTGCGAAACTCATGGCTGATATTGGCAAAAAATGCTGAGCGCGCCTGTTCCATATCAACCAACTGCTGGGCACGACGAGCGAGTATTTCATTCTTGACGAGGATCTCGGAGGTAGCTGCTGCAATTTCCTGCTCAAGCTTCGCGTTGTAACTGGTCTGCAATTGCAGAGCCTGCTGCTGGGCATTGTCTTTGTCAGCATGCAAAGTACGCCCTACCCCATAGGCAAGCAAAACCATTGAAGCAGCAAGACCTACCAGAGGGTCGTAAGTCAAGATATAGCTTTCGGCAAGCCCCAGGTTAACAAAGGTTCTGTCCAACGCTACGAACAGGAATGGACTCTGCGCCAACAAATAGTAACGCGCCTCCATCGAACCTTTTGCAAGCAAAGCGACTCCAGCGATGCAGACGTAAAAGACGATTGTGGTGATCGCGAACATACCCGCGACCTGCAAGTACAGAGGGATACTTATCATGTACGCCGGTACAGACATGACTGTAAAAATGCCGATAATGGCCAAACTGATTTTCTTAAGGCGCGGGTGGTTCTCTAACTTTAGATAAGTGCGGGAGAACAAGCCGCCCGTTAAGCTGACCAGATAGTAAACCAGGAACATCAACTGATAATTGAGTCGGGGATAGTCCGAGAGTACGTACTGGAAAACTCTGCCATCAAAGAAGTTCAAGGTCAGAAAAATGACTGAAGCAAAGCATACGTATAACAGCGCTGATTTCTGGCGCACTGTAATATAGAGCATCAAGTTGTAGAGAATAAGACCGAGAAATATGCCGGCGAGAATTCCGTAGAAGCCAGCTTGATACCGCAGATCGGCTTGATAATCGTCAGCATCGTACAAGCGGCCAGACATAGTTACATTTGTTCTGGAATTGATGCGAAGATAAAAATACTCGGTTTCACCTGGCTCGACTGCAGCAGAAAAAGCATAGAAGGGAGTATCTATATCTCGGCTACCAAACTCTCGCGCCAAGCCAGTCTGAAATGACGGTTGATTCGAGTCCTCTGGATAAAAATCCAGCTCCTGAATAATGAAAGGATCGAATGCCAACACTACACGACTTACTTCTGTAGTGGAGTTACTGAGGCATAGCCGCAACCAATGGTCCTGCCCCAGGTTTGTGTAATTAAAAGTAGCACTATTTTCCGGTAGAGGGCGAAAAGCATTCGGCGACAGATCTTGCCAGGAGGAAATCCGTTCCGAATCTGCAGGTAGATATTCGGAAACATGCGCCATGAGGTCGAGTCTTGGAGAGAGATCACTGACATCGGCGCACTGCTGAGCATAGCCGAGTGAGGAAACCAAAGCGGTGCACGAAGCCATTATCAGGGTAATCAGCCCGCGACCAATCTTCATTCGTTTTCCGTTTCTTCCGGTTCGGTGCTCAGAGGGAGCCGAAAGAATAAACTGTCACCATCCTCGTGACAATCATTGCGAGTTTACAGCCTGGCAAGGGCCCAACTTTCCCCTCTGGTGCGAAATATAAAGATTGGAATTCAGGGACGGAATTGTTTTCTGATTTTACAAGAGAAACTATTCCGTCCCCTGCTTTGAATTAACGCAATACAATATTCGACAGTGACATAGTCGAGGTCGTAGTACCCAGAGTCGATTCGTAGCCGGTGACCATCGAGAATGAACCGAAATCGCTCAGCTCAATTACGTATCGGGCTGAGTCTGTAGGATTCGTCTCTATGCGTAGTGTTTGTGCGGGAACTCCGCCAACAGTAGTTTGGGTTATCTGACTCGCCATAGTCGGGCTGGCGAGCGCCGCGTTTATACCAGAAACGTAGGCGGGCGAATCGGCAGCGGCTAGCGCAAGAAGCATGGAGCTGATCAGACTCGTGCCTATCAGATTGGCGCTTGTTGCCGGATACTCGACACCGCTTGCATTGTGAATAACCTTAACAAATTTGCCTTCTCCATTAGCCCACATCTGATAGGTCAAAGGATTGGCCACATTGCTTCCTGCAATGGTGACAATCAACTTTTGAGTGGCTGCCCCATCGATAGTTTCTGTGCCTTGCACCTCAAGCGTGACTGACGAGGTGATCGTGCCAAAACTACTGATGGTGCCGTAGTTAACTGTCAGGGTCGTGAAATACTCCAACAGTGCATTAACAGTGCTGGCTGACTTGAGATTTGTAAAACTGGTAGTGCCTGCAGAACTGGAGGTACCACCCAACGCGGTGATGACGCTCGCCACACTGCCTACACCAACCACTTCATTGCCAAATTGCCCACCTAGCACATAGACCTGTCCGTCACCGATGCCCAGATAGACCCCCGTTGTCGCATAGAACTTATAGTAGATCCCGCTATATAGCCTCCATGACGTGGCGCTAGCAAAAATATCCGGAAACTGCTGGCTGGCTAGCGTTACCAGGGTATTGGCATCGGTGCCTACTTCGCTGTCGGCAACTTCAGTGCCTGGCAATGCGCTATCCTGCGATTGCACTGAAAACGAGAAGGTAGTGAGAAATGCGAAAATGATCAGGGGTCGGAAAGTGAGTCGAGCGAACATCGAAATTACCTCTATCGACATAAATTGGCCGGAATTCGGGGCAAACGCATGGTATTCCCAGGTTGCTTCTCCCGATATACCCCGAACGGGGTACTCTCCTGTCTTTGGGGAGGGTTGGCGTGCAAAGGTTTTGGCGGGCCGGGTCGTATACTGCAGGTGATCCGCAATTTCCTGCACGTGAGGTTTCTATGCAACAGATAAATACCGGTTTTGGTTTACTGCGCTGGGCTGTTATCGCGATGTTACTGCTGCCCGCGCTGGCGAGGGCAGCAGCCAGTTTCGAGGGCAGCACACTCACCTTGCCTTATCTTGCATATCAAGATGGGCTGTATCGCCTGGAGCTGGAGCTTGTTTCAACAGCATCTACCTACGATTTTGCAGTGAAGAGTTATTCGCAATACGATTCCAGCATAACCATTCCGGACAATGTGCCTACCCTCGCAAATAACGTGCTCTCTATTCCCGTAGTGAGGGTCGGCATGACTAACTACAGTGTGCAGCTTCGCTACTACCCCTCTGAAGCGCTACTGCGCCTTTTGGACAATGTTGAAACACTGTCCAATTCCACCGCAGGCGTTCTATGCCTGTACAGTGACGTGACAGAAAACAATCAGGAATCCCTCACCATCACCAGCGAATCGGAGTGGACTTGCAGTGCGGACCAGCGTTTTCTTGTTGCCAATGGTATCCCTGATCATACAGTTGGACTCTTCCCTAACTCGGGCAATCCCCTCGAGATCACTGCGCAAGATGTGTCAGTCAGCTTTCCACTTGCGCCGGTTGAGACCGGCGTAGCATCAGAAACGGGTGTGGCCGGTGGTGCGGGTGAAACCGGTTACACACTCAATGGTGTATTGATCGCTGCCAACACAGCGGGAACCTGTGACGACAGCGGCGAAAGTTGTTCTGCCAAGGGCGGCACTGGAGACTGGAACATCGAAGCACTGGGGCATTCCAGCTTCGATTTCGGTACGGATGACAATAACGCGCATGTGCAGCCCGGCGGCATCTATCACTATCACGGTATGCCGGAAGGCCTCATAGAAAAGCTCGGCGGCAACAGCTCCAAAATGACCTTGATAGGCTGGGCCTCCGATGGTTTTCCTATATATGCGCGCTATGGTTACGACGTGGCCACCGATGCGAGTTCGGGCATCCGCGCCATGACAGGCAGTTATCGATACATTACAAGCGTTCCAGAAAATCGTCCCTCGGTCAGCATCTATCCACTGGGTGTGTTTCGAGAAGACTGGGAGTATGTGGCGGGCCTGGGCGATCTGGATGCCTGTAACGGCCGCTTCGGTGTCACACCAGAATTCCCCAACGGCATCTACCACTACTACGCCACTGATACCTATCCATTTCTGCAGCGTTGCGTAACCGGCGAACTGGCTGAAACCAGCACCGGAACAGGTGGCGGTGGATCTGGTGGAGGAACGGGCGGTACTGGAGGTACAGGCGGCACTGGTGGAACGGGTGGAACCGGAGGTACGGGCGGTACAGGTGGCGCTGGGGGAACTGGTGGATCAGGCGGAACTGGCGGCGGTGGTACAGGCGGCACCGGTGGAGGTGGCAATTAATGACCATTCTGCGATTGCAACAGGCTGGTATTCGAACTATGAGAAATCACACTGGAAACAAGCGCGTTCAGTTGGGCAATGCTTTAGGCACGACAGTGAAGCTCTTCACTAGTGCAGTGCTCATGCTGTATGCCTTCTCAGGTTCATCCGCACACATGATGGTTGCCCAAGGTGGCACACTGAACTTCGTAGACAACGATGTGTTCATGGTGCTTTCCCTGCCCACTTCGGCATTCAAGCTGCAGGATACCGACGGCAACTCGGCGCTATCGCTGGCCGAGTTCAACAGTCAGCGCCAGCTCGTTAGCGAGATGATCAAACAAAGAGTCCAACTCAGCGACGAGTCGGGAGCACTACTGCTTGAAGGCCTGATGCTCTCACCAGAGGTGGATCACGATTCCGACCCTGAGCATGTGTCGCAAGTAGTTGCGCTAGGCAAGTTCAGATACAGGGAATCGAGTGAGCGGCTCAATTTTTCGAATGATCTGTTTGGCGATGATCACGGCGAGAAAGAATTCAAGATGTCTGCCCGTCGCAAGCCAAACAAGATTGAACAGTTATTCGTGCTCGTTCCCGATGGATCGTCGCAAGAACTCTTGGTCGAGCTGCTCGACAAGTGATCGTAGGGGACAGGTCTACCTTCTTTTGATACCGAAAGACAAATCTGCCCCTTTCGATATTTCCTTTCGGATTTCCCTTTTTAATTTCCCTTTCTAATACCTGGTTCGCATACCTATCTCGTGTACCCCTCTCGTATACCCCTCTCGTATAACCCTCTCATATAACCCGTTCGCGATCACGGCTCAACTATCGTATAACCCCTCTCTCTGAGAATCTCGAGAGGACCATCTGATCGTAGCAAATCACTGATTTCCAGAATCGCAAACGTGCCACGGTTTTCATTCAGAGCGCGTTCCGCCTCTGTTAACCACAACTCTTCCAGTTGTTGTCGCATTTGCGAGAGTGTTTCTTTTTCGGAGCTGCCTGTCACCACGACAAAACACGGATCTTCGATGGTGCCATCCAGCGGGATCATGCGAAATTCATCGATGTAACCACGTGCCCACGAATCAGCGCGATACTTGCGCTCCTCGATATCGCGTTCCATCTGCCGCAGGGTGTATTCGAAGCAGGCGAGTTCGTCGGCTGGATCAAGGCTGCCCATCAGCGCCTCAGCACGGTTTGCCAGTTCGCGATAGCTGCCGCGCACCTCCATTTCTACTTCGATTGGCGTGAACGTCAGATTGCGATTGCGACGCAGCAAGCGGCGCAGCGTTCTTTCTATATCGTCAGCGGACTCCAACCCTTCCTTGTCATGAATACGGTTTTCCATGCGCCAGGCGACAATAAAGGGTCGAAGATCTTCGAAGTCATTCTCTCGCGGAAAATAAGTCTGCTTCAGCGCCTGGTAGCGGGCATAAACATCGGCCGGCAGCACCTCTTCCAGCGTGGCGTTATCGGGATTGCGGGTCAGTCGTCGCGCCAGTCGAAAGCCACGCACAAGATTGATTGGGTTGAGCATGGTGAGAGGCGAAGTGCTGGCATTGATTTCCGGCCGCTCCAACACTTCCTGGGTCTCGGCGATTGCTGTCTGAACCTTTTCCGTCTCCCAATCCAGATTCTTTATAACCGGCGTGATGTAAGGAAAGATGTACATCACATTCTCGCCATTGTGCACTCTCCATAAGGGAGGACCTGGCTGGCGGCCGGTTACCACCACCTCATAGATCTCGGTCTCGATCTCATCCGGAAGTTGGGCGCTGACATTCGGGATAGTCAGCGTGAAAAACAAGATGGGTAAACAAGTTAGGCTTAAAAGCAATTTCATGGAGCCGGGAAACCTCAATGGCAGGAAGTGCCTGATAGTCCATTGTAGACGGAACAGGCCCTTTGTCAGTTACAGCTGTCGCAGAAGTCAGTCTCTTCGGTTGGATTCGCATGCCATCCAGGCAGCAAGGCGGGCTAGCGAATTGACTATCGCCAAATTGTGACAACTTGCAGCGAATTACCTGTTCTCGATTCGAATTGCAGTGCACCTTGCACTTTTTCGGTTTTTTAACGAATTTCAGGATAATTCCCGGCCGTTTTCTGGTGCGGAGTTCTCCCACCATACCCCTCAGGTGCAGGCCACCCGATTTTCGTGCGGATTTAACTGAAACGCAGTAAACTAAGGCTATTACGCAGTCGTAGTAGATACTAAGACCCCTAAAATTGTTACATCTGGTCGACAACTCGTAACATTTACCTACTTGCAGACCGCGCCTCAAATCAGCAGTATTAGCGCCTGCTATTTATACTCGAAGAGTCCAGTTGTGGCACCCACGCCCAGCGACTCAAAACCCCACGGCCCAGAAGAGGATATGGAAAATGTCGTATAAGAATGTCCTAGGTGCATTTCTAGTTTCCGCGGTGGTTCCGGCACTAAGCAGTGCCCAGGAATCCGCCCCACACCCTACCTATGCCAAAGAGGTATCCCGGATAATTCAAGAGAATTGTCAGATTTGCCACCAACCTGGGCAAATCGGTCCAATGTCATTCACCAGTTATGAAGAGGTCCGTCCATGGGCACCGCTCATCTCAATGCGAGTTGCAGCCCGTGAAATGCCTCCTTATCACTACGATAACCATGTCGGCGTTCAGGATCTGAAGAACGACTGGCGTATGTCGCAAGAAGACATCGATACTATCGTAGCGTGGGTTAATGCTGGCTCGCCTTTCGGTAATGCCGAAGACCTGCCGCCACCCAAACAATTCCCGAATATGGGTGAATGGCGTCTGGCGGCTGAGCTTGGTCCACCCGACCACACTATCAAGTCCACTGCATGGGATGTTCCTGCAGAAGGTCAGGATCTGTGGTGGAAGCCGATCGTTGATTCCGGCATCACTGAAAGCCGTTGCATCAAAGCCGTTGAAACGCTTCCTTCTGCAGCAGCCATTGGCTCTACTCACCATGCCAACTCGCACTTCAAAGTTCTGAATGAAGACGGCGAATGGGTAAATGGTGATCGTTTGTCTGAATTTGCTATAGGTAAACTCGGTGAGAAAGTACCTGAGGGTGCATGTCGCCGAGTACCAGCCAACTCCAAAGTTGAGTGGGAAGTTCACTATTTCCCTGATGGCAAAGCCGTACCGAATGATCAGGTAACTGTAGGTATCTGGTACTACGACGAAGAAGATGAATTCGTCGAAGAAGAAAGCTTCCCACAAGATCTGCGCGCTTACCTTCTCGATGGTGGTGGCGACTACATGATTCCCCCTCATGGCACGCTCATGACTCAGGGTTTCCGTTCTTTCGATCACCCGGTTCGCATCGACAGCTGGCAGCCACACATGCATTTGCGTGGTGTTGCTATGTCACTGGAAGTATTCGATCCGCAGACTGGTCGCAAGGAAGTGTTGAGCCAGGCTTCCAACTGGACATCCGCCTGGAACCACAGCCACACCTATGAAGATGGCTACCAGCCTCTAATTCCTGCTGGCGCGACTATCATTCTGACTGCGTGGTACGACAACACAGCTGACAACCCCATGAACCCTGATCCGGATCAGTGGGTTGGTGCTGGCCAGCGTACTACCGACGAAATGTCTCACGCCTGGATCGCTGTTTCTCACCTTGATCAGGAAGCATACGAGAAGCTCCTGGCTGAGCGTAAAGAGCGCGAAAACAGCAGCGTAGCAAGTCTGGATGGAGCTGATTAATGAGTTTGATGAACATTTCCAGACTGATTTTGCCAATTCTGGTGGGGCTGCTTGCAGCCCCTCTTCAAGCTCAGCTGCCTGAGCGTCGGCAAGACTACCCCCTGGCAACACGCAGTACGACAGGCGAGGCAGTAGCTCCTATGTTTAATGGCTGGATTGCCAACGA
>JASBUV010000283.1 GCA_030147705.1 Gammaproteobacteria bacterium | reverse complement strand
GGAACTGGCTGCCAAGCTGGCAAGCTTCCAGTTTCAGCCCTGCAGCAGTTATGACAGGTCGCGCATCGGCTGGATTAGCCCGGTCCCTGCTTCCGGTCAGGAAGACGTCGTCAATGAAGACGGCGAAGTGGTTGAGGAAGCCGGCGAGCCGCCACTTACCCTCGCTGTAGGCGGCTATATTCTGCTCTGCGCCCAGTATCAGGATCGCTTGTTACCTGCCTCGGTGGTGCGTGATGCCACGGAAGAAAAGGTCGCGGAACTGGAGCACCGTCAGGCACGCAAGGTCTATCGCAAGGAAAAGCGCCAGATTCAGGAGGATATGGAGGCCCAGCTCTTACCTCAGGCCTTTACCCGCAACCAGCAGATCTACGCCTATCTCGCGCCCCAGGACAACTTGTTGGTCGTCAATGCCGCATCGGCGCCACGTGCTGAAGAGTTGGTGAACCTGTTGCGCGATACGCTCGGTTCATTGCCAGTGGCCTTGCCGGACACCAAGCGCTCGCCGAGTGCGGTGATGACCAGTTGGCTACAGGCGCAAAAGGCGAGCGATCACTTTCACCTCGACGAAGACTGTGAACTCTACAACCCGCTCGATGGCAGCAATGTGATTCGCTGTAAGGGTCAGGACCTCACTGGTGACGAAATCGTTGCGCATCTTGAGGCAGGCAAACAGGTGAAGAGTCTGGGAGTCAGTTGGAACAATCTGCTCGCCTGCGTAATTTCCGATGACCTGGTGATCAAGCGCTTGCGCTTCGAAGAGATGCAGGAAGAATCAGCGAGCTTCGCGGGAGAGAGTGCAGCCCAGAAGATGGATCAGGAGTTTGCACTGATGACGCTTGAATTGAGTAACTTCTTCAAATCGCTGTTCAAAGCCTTCGGTGGTCTGGCACCACCAAAATCATCGGGCGAAGACTGAGAGATTGACCTGGCTCCGGATATTCCCTAGCCAATCACAGCCCTGAATTCAGGACCTTTTGTGACAAATCGTGACTTCGGGGTTTGTCTGCACGAATCGCTGTCCTGCAGCATGAAAACTGCCCGGGAATTTTTGCCAGCTTCAACAAATTGAGCTACCGTTGGCGAGCGTCTGATGTTTAGGCCGGTAGTTCGCACCTGCGCTGCCGGTTCGTGTAATGTTGCACAGCATGAATTCGGAGCCAATCATGACAATAACAAGGTCTCTCAAGTCAGTACTCAGTTCTTCACTGTCGGTCGTTTCTTCTCTCAGAGTGTCGGCGCTGGTGTCGGTGATAGTGCCGGTAAGCATTCTCACCGCAATTCCAATCGCTATTGCCAATGCTCAGGATTACGAGGTTCCGCGTACCGAATGGGGGCAACCCGATCTGCAAGGTGTCTGGAATTTTTCGTCCAACGTTCCCATGCAGCGACCAGCGCGATACGGCAACCGCCAATTCCTTACGGCGGAAGAAATCGCTGAGATTCAGGCAGCACGTGCGGCGCGCGATGCTGGCTCCGATGCGGCACTGGCAATCGGTGGTGTGGATGAATCCTATAACGACTTCTGGATCGAAAACGCTGGCATCGGCGACACCGTAAGAACTTCCCATATTATTTATCCCGAGAATGGCAGGCTCCCGCCGCTGGTCGAAGGAGCGATTGCTGATCAGGGCGTCTACGGTGGTGGTACTACCGGTGAATCGCGACCGGTGCGTATTGGTGCGGGTGGCATTGGCACCGATGGTCCGGAAGACCGCGGCTTGTCTGAACGTTGCCTGGTCGGATTCAATGCGGGGCCTCCCTTTACGCCCAGTCTGTACAACAACAACGTACAGATTTTACAGTCTCGCGATACCGCCGTTATTCTCACCGAAATGATCCACGACGCACGCGTGGTTCCCTTGTATGAGTCTGAGGCGGATATTCACTGGCTCGACGATGAAGTTGGATTCTATACCGGTGATTCAAAAGGCTACTGGGACGGCGACACGCTGGTTGTCGTAACACGAAACTTCAACGGGCTCGCCGCGAGCTTTGGCTCGGCAGGAACGTCTGCAGAAAAAGTGCTCACTGAAAAATTTACGCGTGTAAGTTTTGACACGGTGAACTATGAATTCACTGTGGATGATCCAGCTACCTTTACCGATAAATTCACCGCAATTGTCCCGATGACCAAAGTCGCGGGGCAAATCTATGAATACGCCTGCCATGAAGGAAACTACGGCATGGTAAATATTCTGCGCGGTGCCCGGGTAGAAGAAAGAGATGCTGCTGAGGCGGGGCGTTAGTGCATTAAGTTTACAGGCGGCTGATGTTTGCTATCAGCCGCTTGTTAATTTCTTAACTTTCTCGAGCACTTTGATTCTTTAGTCGCTTTCCCGCTTTATTTCACTGACGCTTGAAATTCCGATTGTTGCTTCCTGACTGCTCTTGTTAAAGCTGACAGAGTGATGCCTTGGCTTCGTTGTATTCACGTGTCAGTCTCGCAACCAACTCACTGGCAGGTTTAACCTCGCGAATCGCATTAATCCCCTGGCCACTTCCCCAGATATCGCGCCAGGCTTTTGATTTGCTGCTGCCTCCCGAGCCGAAACTCATCTTGGATGGGTCGCTTTCCGGTAGATTGTCAGGGTCGAGCCCAGCTGCTTCGATAGAGCCGCGCAAGTAGTTGCCGTGCACGCCAGTGAAGAGATTGCTGTACACGATATCGCTGGCGCTCCCGTCGACGATGGCCTGTTTGTACGCCGCATCCGCATTCGCTTCGTCGGTGGCAATAAAGGCGGAGCCAAGATACGCCAGATCTGCTCCCATGGCTTGTGCGGCGAGTACCCCGCGTCCGGTGCCAATGGCGCCCGACAGGAGAATGGGGCCATCAAACCATTCTCGCACTTCCTGGATAAACGCCATGGGCGAGAGAGTGCCGGCATGTCCGCCAGCGCCGGCGGCAACACAGATCAAACCGTCCGCGCCTTTCTCGATGGCTTTGTGCGCAAAGCGATTATTGATCACGTCGTGCAGGCAAATGCCACCGTAGCTGTGAATCGCGTCGAACACTTCGGGCCGCGCACCAAGCGATGTGATCACGATGGGCACTTCATGTTTCACACAGGCTTCTACATCGTGCATGAGTCGGTCGTTGGAGTTGTGCACGATCTGGTTAACTGCAAAAGGAGCGGACGGTTTGTCCGGGTGCGCAGCATCGTACTCGGCCAGTTCAGTTTTGATCTGACTGAGCCACTCATCGAGTTTTTCGGCAGGGCGGGCATTCAGTGCTGGGAAGGAGCCAACAACGCCAGCTTTACACTGGGCGATGACCAGATCCGGATTGGAAATAATAAAC
>JASBUV010000017.1 GCA_030147705.1 Gammaproteobacteria bacterium | reverse complement strand
GCTCGGCGCAACATACCATTGCCGGCATGAATATCGGGCAAATACAGCCTGCGACCAAAAATGGTTTCGACATAGCCTTTCTCGTCTGCCAACGCGCGCGTCTCATCCATAAACTTTTGCACGCCAGGATATTTCTCGAAGTAGCTGTCGACATAGTCCTGCGCTTCGCTGCGCGACACCTTGAGCTGATTGGACAGCCCGAACGCCGACATGCCGTAGATCAAACCGAAGTTGATTGCCTTGGCACTGCGGCGTTGATTCGGCGTGACATCTTCCAGTGCGACATTGAACACATCTGCCGCCGTGGCCTTGTGTACATCGAGATCGCTGGTAAAGGCTTTCAACAGGCCCGGGTCCTGCGAGAGGTGCGCCATGATGCGCAGCTCAACCTGAGAGTAATCTGCCGCCATCAGTTTGTAGCCATCGGCCGGTATGAAGGCTGTGCGCACCCGTCGCCCGGCTTCGGTGCGAATCGGTATGTTCTGCAGATTGGGATCGGTTGAGGAAAGCCTGCCGGTTGCGGCGACAGCTTGTTGGAAAGTTGAGTGAATGCGACCCGTGGTTTCGTTAACCTCGAGCGGCAGCTTGTCGATGTAGGTCGACTTCAGTTTGCTGAGCGAGCGATTCTCCATGATCAATCGGGGCAACTCGTACTGCTCTGCCAGTTCCTGCAAGACAGGCTCGGCTGTTGAAGGCTGTCCGGTCTTGGTTTTTTTCAGGACCGGAAGTTCGAGTTTCTCATACAGTATCGTACCAAGTTGCTTTGGTGAGCCGAGATTAAATTCTTCACCGGCAAGCTCGAACACTTCCAGCTGTAATTTCTGCAGCTGTTTCTCGATCTCTTTGCTCTGCTTGGCAAGCACGACCTTGTCCAGACGAATACCGTTGCGCTCGGTTTGTTGCAGCGCTTCCACGAGTGGCATTTCGTAGTGCTGGTACAGACCAAGTAAATGCCCTTCGCCTGCAAGCGTCTGCTCAAGATGCAGGGCGAGCCTGAATATCGCATCGGCCTTCTCGGCTGCATAGTGGTAGAAGTCGTCGACGGCCAACTGGGACGGCGTGAGTTTCTTGCGGCCTTTGCCTAATTTGCCTTCGATATCCTGTGGTGTTATCTCCAGATAGTGACGAATGATGTCTGGCAGACTGTGTTTGATCGCTACCGAGTTGAGAACATAAGAGGCGAGCAGCACATCGGATTTGAGAGGCTGCAGATCAATACCGCGATTGGCAAGAATGTGCCTGTTCAGTTTCAGATCATAGCCGGGCTTGTTGATCAGCGGGTCTTCAAGAATCGGTTTAAAGGCTTCGAGCACTTGATCCCGATCAAGCTGTTCGCCTTTTTCCTCACTATGTGCCAATGGAATATAGAATGCCTTGCCAGCCTCCATTGATACTGCCAAACCGAAGATACTGGCATCCATATAGTGTGCCGCGTCGGTTTCCAGACTGAGTGCGAACTTGCCGCTGCTGCGTAATCTCTCAAGCAAGGATTGCAACTCTGGCTCGCTGCGTATCAGCTGATAGTCGATGTCGGCCGGCGCAACGATATGGGCCTCTGGCTCAACGTTGCCGTCTACTGCAGGTGTTTCTGGTGCCGTGCCTGTAACTCCTTTGTCTTCGAGTTCCTTGATCCAGGTCTTGAATTCCATCTGCGAGAACAGATCGAACAGCGCTTCGTCGTCGTCCTCTTTCTTCACCAGTTCATCCAGCGTGAAATCGAGTTCGACATCATCCTTGATGGTTGCCAGCTCATAGGACAGACGTAGCAAATCGATATTCTCTCGCAGTCGCTCGCCGATCTTGCCGCCGATCGCCTCGGCGTTTTCGATGATGCCTTCCATCGACCCATATTCCAGCAGCCATTTCAGCGCCGTCTTTGGGCCCACACCAGGCACCCCGGGGATGTTGTCGGCCTTGTCTCCCATAAGTGCCAGGTAGTCCACAATAAGCTCAGGGCCGATGCCGAATTTTTTCTCCACCCCTGGAATGTCCAGCACTTCGTTGGTCATGGTGTTGACCAGAGTCACGTGCTCAGTAACCAGCTGTGCCAGATCCTTGTCGCCAGTTGAAATCAGCGTCTTGATTTTTTTCTTGCTCGCCTGACGCGCCAGCGTGCCAATGACATCGTCGGCCTCGACATTGTCGATCACCAGCATGGGCAACCCCATTGCCAGTACGATGTTGTGGATTGGTTCGATCTGGCTACGCAGTTCGTCCGGCATTGGTGGGCGATGCACCTTGTAGTCGGCGTAGACATCGTTGCGGAAAGTCTTGCCCTTGGCGTCAAACACAATCGCAATATTGGCATCAGCGTGACTCTTGAGCAGGGCGCGAATCATGTTGATGACGCCCTTGACTGCACCGGTGGGTTGGCCGCGACTGGAGACCAATGGGGGCAGAGCATGAAACGCCCGGAACAGATAGGACGAGCCGTCAACCAGTACAAGTTCCTTCGCTTTAGCCATCGGCAGTGTCCTTGGTGTTCTTTCCAGAATTATTCTTGATGTTGTTTAGCATGCTTTCTTACTTGGAGGTGAGTTGCAGGTGAGCTAAGGGTAATTCACTTCGGTCAGTGTACCAGACGCCAGTGATCAGGTAGCTGCTCCGTTTCAGATCAATTATTCCTCACGGATTGCCCTGCACATTGCAGATAAGCCGACACGATTGTACGCAGCAAAGCGATATAGCTCGCGGCTGCTGCACTTGCGCTCGACTCGTCATCGACTGCAGTTGATACTCCGGCCTGTTGGTCGTAGCCAAGCACATCAATTTGCAAGCGCAGTGCAGTGCTGTCACCCATCAGCGTATCGACCAGCGCAGGGCTGTGTTCCGGGTCAAGCAGCACACAAGCGGGCTGAATATCCCTGATGCTGTTCTGAACCCGAAGCACTTGCTGAATCCCGGGCGCGACTTCCGGATTGTCGACCAGCGCTATAGCGTGAGTCAGGCCGAATCTTTGCTCCAGATACTGGTAGGCATTGTGATAGACCGCAATCGCAGTCTCCGGCATGCCAGCGAGGTCTTGCACGATTGTGCGTTCAGCCTGCTCCAGTTCGGAAATGAAATCCTGCAGATTGCTCGCATAGTAGTCACTGTTTGCCGGATCTTGCTGGCTGATGGCGGCGACAAGCGCCTCGGCAATAACTCTGGCATTGTGAGGATCCAGCCAGATATGGGGATCAAGCGTTTGTGCATCCAGTGGATGCAGCGTCATATCAGGCAATGTCATGGCGGTAATGAGCGATGCCTCACCCAAACGCTGCATCATGGTGGTGAGGTAAACTTCGAATTCCGGCCCAACCCACAACAACAGGTCCGCTCGTTCGATAGCCAGTCGATCACTGGGTGACAAAGTATAGTGATGGGCATCGTCCTGTGCCTCGATCAACACATCGACGGTAGCGACGTCGCCCACAATCGCTTTGGCGATCATGGCCAATGGCCTGATGGTGCTGACCACATGCACGGCGGCTTGCGCTGAGGAGTGCACAGCAAGAAAAAGTACGCAGCCCAGGAACAGCTGAGGGAATTTACGAAACATGATTCGGGTCGACGCTTGAGACTAATCCGGATAATCGCAGTGTGTGCTGCAAAGACTTCGCGGGAATGGTTAAAGGTTTGCTAACATCGCCATGATAACCCATTGTTCGCCGAGCCCTAAACCAGCGGGTATGACATTGGACCATTTCCTTGCGGTTTTGCTCAAAGAAGCAAAGTGAACATTTCATCCGATTGCGAGAAACCCCTGAGTGAGTCATTCGAAAGCACCCAATACCGACGTGAACGATAACGGCAATGTATTGATCACGGCCAAGGGCGTGAACAAGAGCTTTGGCGATCGGCCTGTGTTGCAGAATGTCGATCTCACTCTGCGTCCTGGCAAAGCCGTCACGCTGATTGGGCCCAATGGGGCGGGCAAAACCACTTTCGTGCGCATTCTCCTGGGTCTGTTGACCGCCGACAGCGGTTCTATCGTTCGCCGCGATGACTTGCGCATCGGTTACATGCCGCAGAAAATCGCCCTGGAAGCGACGATGCCATTGACCGTGCGCCGCTTTCTCAAGCTTGCCAGAAAGGCATCCAACAGCCGCATCAGCGAGGAGCTGGCGCTCCTGTCGATCGAACATCTGGCCGACCAGCAACTGATCGCGCTGTCCGGCGGTGAGCTGCAGAGGGTGCTGCTGGCCCGCGCTTTGTTGCCCAACCCGCATCTCCTGATTCTCGATGAACCCGCGCAAGGAGTAGATCTCGCCGGCCAGGCTGAGTTGTATCAGTTGATCGGGCGCATTCGTGCAGACCGCGGCTGTGGCGTGCTTATGATCTCTCACGACCTGCAGCTGGTAATGTCGGCAACTGACGAGGTCGTCTGTCTCAATCATCATATCTGCTGCCATGGTGAACCTGAGCAGGTCAGCAATGATCCGGCGTTTATCGATCTATTTGGCCCGAACCTGTCACCGGGTCTGGCCCTGTATACCCATAATCACAATCATGAGCATGACATCGCTGGTGAAGTGAAACCCTGTGATCATTAATCATGTCTCTCATCGAATTACTTCAGGCTGACTTTTTCTACTTCGCGATTCTCGCCGGTTCCGGCCTGGCTCTCGTGGCCGGGCCACTTGGATCTTTTATCGTATGGCGTCGCATGTCTTATTTTGGTGACACGCTGGCGCATTCTGCGTTGCTGGGCATTGCCGTAGGATTGATGACCGACAGCAACCCGCAGCTTAGTATTATTGTGAGCTGTTTATTGCTGGCGCTGTTGCTCTCCATACTCGACAAACGCCCCACGCTGTCATCGGATACCTTGTTAGGCATTCTCGCGCATAGCTCGCTAGCTATCGGAGTTCTGATTCTCGCGCTGTCCCGTTCACAGCGCGTCAATCTTGAAGCCTACCTGTTTGGCGAGCTGCTGACAGTTGCGGGCAGTGATGTGCTCTGGATACTGTTGGTGGTGGCCGCTGTCAGTGCGTTGTTACTGCGATATTGGAACGAGCTGTTGTCAATTACCGTGCATGCGGAACTGGCTGAAATCGAAGGCCTGAAAGTAGCAAAGTTGAATCTGTTGCTGATCATGCTGATGGCGCTCACAATTGCCATTTCCATGAAGATTGTCGGCGTGTTATTGATTACGTCGCTGTTGATCATTCCGCCAGCTGCGGCGCGATATTTGGCAAAAACCCCGGAAAAAATGGCGTTTTATGCAAGCGGGATAGGGATATTTTCGGTGTTGCTCGGCGTGTTACTGGCGTTCTATCTGGACACGCCGGTTGGGCCCAGCATCGTCGTTCTTGCTGCGCTTGTGTTCTTTTGTCTGGCGACGGTGGCGAAAGAATAGTCTGGAATTCTTGACTCAATTTCAGGCGTGAATCCAGGCGTAAGATTACCGACTGTCAGTTCCAGTTCTCGACAATCAAACGGTAGGTTTCGTTAATATTCTGGTCTCTGTGTGGCAGCCTGAACACAGCGTGCAGTTTGCCATCGGGAGAGATCACCGAGATATGCCCGCTGTGGTCGAAGCCCGATGAGGTTTGCCCATGGGTGTCGTGAGCTGCGTCCGAACTGGCCTCCACAGAATCTGCACTGCTATGGTCGCCATGCCCTGCTGATTGCATGTC
>JASBUV010000255.1 GCA_030147705.1 Gammaproteobacteria bacterium | reverse complement strand
CCCCATTCGTAGCGATGCAACGTTTATCGCTGGAGTGAAAAATGGGAAACCAAGCCGGCAAGTAACGTAACGCTTTGCAGCGCTCGGAGTGTCGGGTAGCAGGGGGTTGTGGACAACAATAAAGCGAGAGCGCTGAACGGAGCAAAAAGACCGCTTTTCAGGGCTTTTTGCAGAGTGAAGGGACCCGGGACGGGCGCAAAGCGTTGGCCACAACCCCCTGCTGCGCGGCGCGACCACACCTGCAGATGGGAGCTAGAGCTAGCTCACAAACAACGAACTTGTTGTTATTCCTACGAGTGTTAGATGAAATATTTCCAACTGACTTTCTAACTGCCTAACGCTTATGGTCAGGGCGAATCCCAGCCCGTCCAGCCTGGTCCTCTGACGACCTGACCCGGTGTCGCGCCGGTGTGTTCACCGTTCTCCAATACCTGAACGCCATTTACCAGAACATGAATGACACCAGTTGCATACTGGTGTGGTTGTTCGTAGGTCGCGTGATCCTGAATTGTTTCTGGATCGAAGATGACGATATCGGCGAAATAGCCTTCGGTCAGTTCACCGCGTTCGCGAATCTGTAAATTGGTTGCAGGGAGTTTGGTGAGTTTATGAATCGCTTCTGGTAGCGTTAACACATTCTCATCCCGTGTGTACTTGCCCAATACGCGTGCGAAATTACCGTAGGCGCGCGGATGGGTGCTGCGTTCCAGAAACTGACCTTCCGCCGACATGGATTGTGCGTCTGAGGAGAAACTTACCCATGGCAGGGCGATGCCTTTGGCAACGTTTTCGTCAGACATGAGAAAGTAGACTACCTGAACACGGCTGCCATCTTCGATGACCAGATCGATCGCAGTCTCATAGGGAGACTGTTCGCGCTCGGCAGCCACTTGGGCCAGTGTCATTCCCTGATAGCGTCGTAATTCTGGATTGCGGAATCCGACCAAAAGAGTGCCATCTGCCCCCGCTGCGAGACCGAGATTCTCCCAGTCATTGGTTGGGGTCGACATTTCCTGCAGCACACGCGCGCGAATATCCGGTACTTGCAGGCGTTGTGCCCAGGCATCGTAGCCTCCTTCCTGTACCCAGGGCGGCATGTGGGCATCGAGCCCGGTTGACCCTGCGGTATAGGTATAGATATTGGCGCTGATGGGGACGCCATTGGCGCGTGCGGACTCTACGCGCTCGACAACGGCATCGAATTTGTCCCAGTTGTTCTGGCCTGCCATCTTCAAGTGGTAGATCTCACCGGAGGTGCCTGCGCGCGTTGCTACTTCGATCAGTTCATCGACGGCTTCCAGCAGGCGATTGCCTTCGCTGCGCATGTGCGAGATATACATGCCGCCATAGTCGCCTACCACTTCGGCAAGTGCGACGAGTTCGTCGGTGTCTGCATAGAATGCGGGTGCATAAATCAGTGAGGAGCCGAGTCCCATCGCGCCTTCTTCCATGGCCTGACGCACCAGTGCGCGCATGTTCTCAAGTTCGGTTTCAGTGGGCGGGCGATCTTCATAGCCTATTTCATGTACGCGCAGGGAAGTGGCGCCAACGAAGGAGGCGACATTGGGCGCGATGCCTCTTTCGGTCAGGTAGTCGAGATATTCTCCGAGCGTGGTCCAGGGAATGTCGATACCGCCATACCCGCCGTTGGCTTCAATACTGGCTTTCATTGTTTCATTGAGCGGGCCAGCGGAACGTCCCTCTCCGAAAATCTCCAGGGTGACGCCCTGGCGAATATCGCTCTGGCTGCGCCCATCGATAATCAATGCCTCGTCTGCCCAGCTCAGCATGTTGATAAAGCCGGGCGCGACTGCGAGGCCGGTGGCATCGATGACGTGTTCGCCTGCCTCGTCCAGATCGCCTATGGCTACGATGCGCTCGCCAACTATGGCGACATCGGCAATATAGCCGGGCCCGCCATTGCCATCGTATACAGTGCCTCCCGCGATCAGCAGGTCGTAATCCCGCGTGGGTTCCGGCGAGCAGGCGGCCAGCAGGCTTGGTAGTAGCAAGAGGGTGAGTCGGCTTCGGAGTGCGGTCATGTGCTTGTCCCGATCAGTGTGATAGGAGCAAGTTACCCAATGCCTCGCACGCTTTCCAGCCATCAACGGATGAAATTTTTTACATCGCTTGACAGGGTGGGGCATGGCCAATACTGTATATTTATACAGTTATTGGTAATGCTACGATGCCCGCAAATCCCCCCCGTAAAAACCCAAAGAAAAGGCCGCCGAAGTCGCAATCGAAGTCGCAAGAAAAAAAGTCTTCACGGCCTTCCAGACAGCAGCAGCGCGAACACTATGTCAACGCGTTCCATGGCAAGGCGCATCAGGCGCCTTTCAGGTCATCCGTGTCGGAATCGGAACAGGCCGCACTGCCCGAGATGCTGTCAGGGCCTGACTACGCCGAGCTGCATTGCTTGTCGAATTACAGTTTTCTGCGCGGTGCGTCTTTCCCGGAAGAATTGGTAGAGCGAGCTGCGCTGCTGGGCTACCGGGCGTTGGCGATAACCGACGAGTGTTCGCTGGCAGGTGTTGTGCGTGCCTGGATGGCGGCCAAAAAACACTCCCTGCACTTGTTGATCGGCAGTGAATTCCATCTCGAGCAAGATTGTCATCTGGTAGTGCTGGCCTGTAATCGGCGCGGCTATGGCCTGCTCAGTCATCTCATCACCTGTGCGCGGCGGCAGGCAGAGAAGGGCAGCTATGTGATCGATCGCAAGCTGATGGAGGCGAACGTACCTGACGACTGCCAGGTGATCTGGTTGCCGGATCTGTATGCTCCGCCAGAACAGTTGGCCAACGAAGCGGTCTGGCTACAACGCCTGTTCGGTTCCAGTCTCTGGCTCGGTGTCACCTTGTTATTACGTGGTGATGACCAGTATCGGCTGCGTTACTCGCAACAGATCGGGGAACGCTATGGCATCCCGCTGTGCGCCGCAGGCGGGGTGTATATGCATGTGCCGGAACGGCGCATCCTGCAGGATACGCTGACGGCGATTCGTCTGCGTCGGCGGCTCGAAGAAGTGGGCCTGGAGGGTGAGAGTAATGGCCAGCGTCATCTACGCAGTCGCCAGCAGCTCGCCAAGATGTATCCACAGGAACTACTGCAGGCAACGGTGAGTATCGCCAGCCGCTGCGATTTTTGTCTGGATGAGCTGCGCTATGAATATCCCCGCGAGCTGGTGCCGGCCGGTTATACGCCCCATGGCTGGTTGCGTGAATTGACCGAAGCGGGTATTCGTCAGCGTTGGCCCGAAGGGGCGACACCGAAAGTGCGCAACATCGTTGAGCATGAGCTGATGCTCATCAAGGAATTGGGCTATGAGCATTACTTTCTGACTGTGCATGATCTGGTCGCCTTTGCCCGTAGCCAACACATTCTCTGCCAGGGTCGCGGCTCGGCGGCCAACTCGGCGGTGTGCTATTGCCTTGGTATTACCGAGGTAGATCCGGCCCGTATCGAGGTTTTGTTTGAACGCTTTATATCCCGCGAGCGCGATGAGCCGCCGGATATCGATGTGGACTTTGAGAACGCGCGCCGCGAAGAAGTCATCCAGTACATCTACAACAAATACGGTCGCGGGCGGGCGGCGTTGGCAGCGACAGTGATTACCTATCGCTCGCGCAGCGCCTTGCGCGATGTGGGCAAGGTGCTGGGGCTGGAAGAAGAGCTGCTGAACCACATCGCCAAATCGATTTACTGGTGGGGCGCTAACCTGCAGGAACAGTTGGCCGATGCAGACGTGGATTACGATGATCCCCGTATCCAGATGCTGGTGACCTTGTCTGAGGCTTTGATCGGCTTTCCTCGCCACCTGTCCCAGCACGTGGGTGGTTTTGTGATCAGTCAGGGGCCGCTCTCTCATCTGGTGCCGATCGAGAATGCCGCGATGAATGAGCGGACAGTTATTCAGTGGGAGAAGGATGATCTGGAGGCGCTGGGCTTATTGAAGATCGACGTGCTGGCACTGGGCATGTTAACCGCAATACAAAAGTGTCTGGATCTGGTGAGCAGCTACAGTAGCGAGCCGTTGACCATGCAGAAAATTCCGGCGGAAGACCCTGCGGTCTATGACATGATGTGCGAGGCTGACACCCTGGGAGTCTTCCAGATCGAGTCTCGTGCCCAGATGAGCATGTTGCCGCGTCTGCGGCCGCGCAGCTACTACGACCTGGTTATCCAGATCGCAATTGTGCGACCCGGCCCCATTCAGGGTGACATGGTGCATCCCTACCTCAATCGTCGCAGTGGCAAGGAACCAGTGAGTTATCCGAGCGACGCAGTGCGAGATGCACTGGAGCGAACTCTCGGTGTGCCAATCTTTCAGGAACAGGTCATGCAGCTGGCGATGGTGGCCGCAGGGTTCAGTGGCGGCGAGGCGGATCAGCTGCGCCGCGCCATGGCTGCCTGGAAGCGCAAAGGCGGGCTGGAGCCGTATCGGGAGAAGCTGGTCAAAGGCATGCTGGAGCGTGGCTACGAGCGTGACTTTGCCGAGCAACTCTTCAAGCAGATCAAGGGCTTTGGCGATTACGGATTCCCGGAGTCCCATTCGGCCAGTTTCGCCTTGCTCGCCTATGTCTCCTCCTGGTTCAAGCATTACCACCCGGCGGCATTCTGCTGTGCGTTGCTCAATAGCCAGCCCATGGGCTTTTATGCGCCGGCACAATTGATCCAGGACGCGCGCCGTCACGGTGTTGGCGTGAGGCCAATCGACGTTAACCGAAGTGATTACGATTGCACGCTGGAATTCGCGGACGATTTTGAGCCTCTGCCGCAGCATGACAGGCGAACACTGGCTCCACTATTACGCATTGGCTTACGTCAGGTAAAGGGCTTGTCGGAGGCAGGCGCCGCGGCTGTGGTTGAGGCGCGTACCGACAAGCCCTTTGCCAGCATTCAGGAGTTGGTGTTTCGCAGCGGCATCAACAAGCAGGACCTCGAGGCGCTGGCAGCGGCAGATGCATTACGTGGCTTGAGCGGCGATCGCCACCGTGCGTTCTGGCAAGCCTCCGGTGTCGAGAAAGACAATAGCAGCAAGGATCGTTACAGCCTGAGTTTCTTTGCTGATCCCTCTTTTTCTGACAATGACTTCGGAGTCGATGTGTTGTTGCCTGTCGCCAGCGAGAGCCAGAACATTGTCGGCGATTACACCAGCAGCGGTTTCACACTGCGCCGTCATCCCCTTGCGTTATTCCGCGAGCATTTGAACAAGTATCGGGTTCACACGGCGGATGAATTAAGAGACATAAGTGATGAAGCCAGAGTCAAGGTCAGCGGCCTCGTCACCTGTCGCCAGCGCCCGATGACAGCAGCAGGTGTCACATTTATTACCATGGAGGATGAGACAGGCTTCGTGAACGTGGTCGTGTGGCCAGGGCTGGGTGAGAAACAGCGCCCGACAGTACGCCAAGCGATGCTGCTGGGAGTGAGCGGTCATGTACAAAAGAGCGAAGGAGTCATCCATCTTATCGCCAGTGATCTGGTAGACCTCTCTCACTGGCTTGGAGACATGGAAGTGTCTTCGCGGGATTTTACCTAGAGTCTGATTTCATGCATTGTAGAGAGTGAACGCACCAATCACGATAAACCCCACGCCCGCTATATAGTGCAGCACTTTCTCATTGATAAATTCTGATAACAGGCTGCCTGCCAGCACGCCGATTGCAGAAGCGACAATGAGTGCTGCCGAGGCAGCGAAGAAGATCATGAGTTTGCTGACTTCCTTGTCAGTGGCAAACAGCATGGTAGCCAATTGGGTTTTGTCGCCCAGTTCGGCGATAAAGACTGTGGCGAATACAGTCAGGAAGACTTTCAACTCCATACTTCGTGAGTCCTGTGTGATAAATTTGTGACTATTCGCCGCGATAGGCTTTCTCGAGTGCGGCGAGATCAAACTTGATCATCGTGTTCATCGCGGCTAGCACGCGTGCCGCCTGCTCTGAACCTTCGTCGCTGATCATGTCGAAGAATTGTACCGGCACAATTTGCCAACACAAACCATATCGATCTTTTAGCCAGCCACAGGCCATCGGGCTGCCGCCTTCCACCAGCTTGTCCCAGTAGTAGTCGATCTCTGCCTGGTCTTCGCAGTGGACAACCAATGAGACGGCTTCGTTGAACTTGAATTGCGGGCCACCGTTCAAGGCTGTGTAGGGTTCACCGTTCAGCGTGAAGCCGACAGTCAGTACTGAGCCTGCAGGTTTGGGCATATTCTCGGCGTAATGCGAGATCTGTTTTATTTCGGAGTTGGGGAAGATGCTCACATAATAATTCGCGGCCTCTTCGGCTTCACTGTCGAACCAGAGAAATGGGCTTATTCCTTTCATGGTGCCTCCTACTTCATCGAGTGCAAACCGAACATATTGCCGTCGGTATCAAGTGCCAGCGAGATAAAGCCGTACTCCCCGATAGACATCTTGGCACGTTCCACTTTTCCACCGGCGGCTTCGATGCGACTTTCTTCTACGGCACAGTCGTCACAACCAAAATAGATAATGGTACTGTTCACGGCCGAATCCTTGCCTTCGACTTTGACCAGTGCTCCGGTTGCTCCTGAATTTTCGGGTCCGCCCGGAAAAGCAAACATGCTGAGTTCGCCATCGGGTGGTGTCAGTGACTCCAGTTTGACTTTCAGTACTTGTTCGTAAAAGTCTTTGGCCTTGTTGATGTCCTGTACGTAAATTTCAAACCAGACTACGGGATTTGTGTTCATTGTTGTTTCCTCTTTTGCTCGTTCTGTTTTGTTAGTCGGATTGGGTTTGCTTTCTGCTTTCCGCTTGCTCTTGCCAGGTACTGCCAAGGATTACGACCCGACATTCTTTGATTTCGTCTGCGAGTAATCGGGCTATTAGTTATCAGGCCTGCCAGTTATCAGGTCTGAGCATCAATGGAACTGTTGCTGCCCGTCGCGTTGGCACTTTGTTTTACATTATGCGGTGCGACTGTTCGTACCGGAACTGTTTTATTGCCTCGCCTGTTGCCACTTCTTCGTTGGCCTCAGGCAAACAGGCCATGCAAATACCAGTTTCGCTCGCCGCCGCGTTCGCGGAATACCCACAGGCGACTGCCGCTGGCTTCTCTGGCGACATAGTAATCACGCTGCACATCCTCGCCTGACCACCAGCGTGTCTCGATGCGTTCCGGGCCGCTGAGCAGGGTAATGGCCTTGCGGTAATAAAGGCGATTGTTACGCAGTGTCAGTAATTGCGGCTTGGGCAATAGCCACACGGGTCTGGGTCTGTCACTGACTGCCTGAGCGTGGGGCAGTTGTTGCTCGCGCTCGGCTTGCGCATCGTATTCGTTGAGCTGGCAGGCATATTCGGGGCAATGCTCGGCAACAGTGTCGAGTGTCCTGACGGGCTGTACGCCCAGACGGGCATGCAGTTGCTCCATGAACAAATCCAGATTGCTGTTAGTGTGATTTGCCTGCTGTCCGGGCAGTGTTTCGCTGTCAGGGGCATGAGCATCGAATTGCAGAACATTGAGTTGAAGACCGCTTACCGGGGCCGGCACTGTGAGACTGGCGAAGTGGGTCTGCAACAGCAGTAATAAATGTTCCCGGGAGCGGCTGGCCTGGCGCAACCCAAGCCGGACGACAGTAGCCTCGCGATTCTCATGCAACAGTTTGAATTGCAACAGGTCAGTCACCAGATCACGGCGCCGGAGAAAATCATTGAGTTGCGCGAGCATCTCGTCGGCAACTGGCAGCAAGCGATCGAGATTCTCGACCCCATAGGGCAGGTCATAGCTGGTATGGAAGGCAGGCGGTGGCAGGTAATTGCGTGTCGGTTCCGGCGCTTTACCGAGCGCCTTGTTGAGCAGGCTCACCAGTTCGCTACCAAAGCGTTTACGCAAACCTTCCATGGGAAGCCGCCAGAGATCCTTTAACTGGCGCACCCCCATGTTGTACAGACGACGATTCTGCTCGCGGTGCAGATGCAGAACCTCATAAGGCAGATGGCCCAGCGCAGAACGGAGGTTGTCCGGGCGATAGACGGCGCTGTTATGTCCGGCTCGCGCCAACAGCAGGCTGCCGGTGACCGTGGGTGTCGCGGCGTAGCCATACTCACTGCTGAGTTGCAGCTCGGCCAGACACTGTTGCAAGGGTGCTTGCAGGGATTCGTGAATAGCTTGCAAGCCACCGAAATATTTCAGGCTGGAACGTATTTCCGCCACCAACGCACAATCGTGATAGCTGACAGTGGCGCTGATGTTTTGCGCCTGCCCGGCCAGCTGTTGCAATGCCTCCTGGCGTGGCTTCTCTGCCAGAGTTTCAAGTTGTGGAAAATACAGCGCATACCACAGCGCGAAGCGTTTGCGCGAGGAGGCTGGCTGGGTCCGGGATTGTGGCGCAGGCGCCGTCCGTGGCAGGGCGATAACCTGTGCACCATTGCGATCGGGTAACGATGGCAGAGGGAGTTGTGCACTGGGGTCTGACTTTTCCACGGCAGCCAGACTCAGGCGGAAATGGCATTGGCGCTACTGTGTGCACAGAATGGCGACAAAGGCAGGGGCAGGCGGGCACTGCGTGCTGAGAAATTGCCACGGGCCTTGATCAGCGTCACCTCCGACTCGCTGCAAGGGCGATCTTCGGGGGAAGAATCCTTTATTTGCAAGCGCAAAGGGGAAGGTGAGTGCTTACTATCATGATGCTTGAACAGGACGCCGAGTGTATCGCCAGCAGTGGCCGCCAATTGCAGACGGCGTAGCACTTTGCCCGGTAGCCAGTTCTGCCAGGCCAGAACCAGCCCGCAGTTGCGGGTCTGCAAGGCCTTCTCCAGCGTCCACAGGGCATCACGGCAAGTGGTCTCCAAGTCCACCACCAATACCTGCCGGATGTCGATGCCTGCCTGAACAAGAGCCGGAGCATAGAGCAGATAGGGTGGTGAGACCCAGAGTAGCCATTGGCCACGGGCGATGACGGAGCGCATGAGTGGTAGCAGCAATTGCAATTCACCACTGCCCCAGTGGGGCGCCACGACTTCCATGAGCCCATTACGGGGCCAGCCTCGACCGGGCAATATGTCATCCAGTTCAGCAAAGCCGGTGCTTTGGCCATGGTCACCGTGACCGGCGAGATCACAGCCGCGCCAGAGCGCCGGATTACCTTGCAGAAGCTGGTCGATAGAGGTCTGGCCGGGTTGCTGATCAGCTGTAAGGCCGCTGGTCAGCGGATTGCTGGCTGCACTGTTGAGTGGGGCATCTGCCAGCGTGCCCAAGGCCCGAGGCGCAGAAACAGGAACATTGAACATGGGAGCCGACCTCTATACTGTAAATTTATACAGTATTATAGGAAGACCAAAAAAGAATGCAACGTTTTGATAAAGGCAGTGTGAATCCCGCCATCCCAGTAAAAACGCCCGAAAAGCCGCCGTGTTCACATGAAGTATGCCCAGTAGTTAATTGTATTTTAAAGAAAATTAAAGCTTTGCGAATCGGGGTCGCTAAGAGAGGAGAGCAGAGATTCCGGATGCACAGGGTGTTGTAGTTGCAAGATAGTAGGTGCAGGCCCGGGAGCTGTGTATCAGAAACCAGAATAAGAGTGGACGGGGATAACAATGCGTAGAAAACCTGACATGGTTGTAGTCATCATCGCGCTGTTTGTTGTAGGTGTGTTCGCCAGCAGTGTGGCGCAAAGCGCGTTGCTGTAAGAAGCTAAACGGTAACGAACAAGGATAAAAACAAGAAAACCAGGGAAAGGTAGTAAGCTGCGTGTACCGCCCTAGTCAGTATCTGGGCGGTAAATTTTTTCTGCAGTCACCACAGCATCCAGCCGAACATCCCAGCTTGCCACAGGGAAAGGTTCAGTCATCTGGCAAGCATGTGCCAGACCCACCAGTAGCGGCCGGCTACGACGATTGAAAATCTTGAAGCTGAAAGTCCGATCATAAAAGCCTTTGCCCATACCGAGGCGAAAGCAATTCTTGTCAAAACCCACCAACGGTACGAACACGACATCGAAGCTGGTCGGAGAAATCGACTTGTCCGGCTGCGGAGGCTCGGAAATACCCCAGCTATTTTCCTGCAGAACAGTGTCGCCATCGACCTGGGCGAAGGACAACACATCAGGGTCTTCATCATTGATCACGGGCAGAAAGCAGGTCTTGCCAGCGGCCAATGCATGGTGCATCAGGGGCTCAGGATCGAGCTCGCCGTCAATCGTGTGGTAAAACGCAATGAGATCAGCAGATTGGTAAAAATCCTGCTGAGTGACCAATTCCATGAGAGCCGCCGCAGACGACGCCTGTACTTCTGGAGTCAATTGATTGCGCGTATCCCGAAGGGACTGTCGCAAGGCCGTGCGGGCTTCATCATTCATGTGCAGATTAGAGGTAGAAACTTCCTGATAGAGTAAATCAAGCTCCCCGGAACACCGCTACCAAAATTGCCCTGAACCGAAGGTTCAGGTGGTGGCTCCCGCGATGAATCAGGCTTTCCGACGTGCGGACATGCACAACAACATCTGGCGAGTTGCCTCCGGGTAATCAATATCGGCTCAAGAACACATTCGATTGGCAAATGGTCCAGGGAACTCTAGGCGCTAGTATATATCGCAGCGCCGTTACAGATAAAGACGACAGGAAAATGAATTGAGTTAAGTAAAAAACGCAGCAATCGTGATGTGCGTCAAATCTCAAGCTGGCGGGTACTGGCCAGCGCCATGTCGATCTTGTCTTCCAGGCCTTTGACTTGCTGTGCAGTCACGTGGCGCGTCTCGTTAATCATGCGATTCTTGCGCAACATATCGTGGGTAATATTCAACGCTGCCATCACAGCGATCTTCTCGGCACCGTGAATATTGCCGCGACCCTTGATCTTGCGCATATTCTCATCGAGGTATTTGGCAGACTTCATGAGCGCTTCCTGGTCGGAAGGCGGACAATTGACCTGATACTCCTTGTCGAGGATTTTTACCTGTACGGCGGTGCTTTGTTCACTCATAGTCGATACCGGGAAAAGAAAAGAGAGGTGATGGTGACGAGCGGACTCAGCTTTGATCCATGGCTTTCAGGCGAACCAGCACTGATTCCAGCTTCGACTTGGCTTCCTTGTTTCTTTCCAGGAGCTGTTTGCGCTCCGATTGCCAATTGCTTTCGTTGGCTTTGAGCAACTGATTTTCTCGTTTCATCTCTGCACAAAGACTGATGAGATCATCGACTTTGCTGTTCAGGGATTGGAAGCTGTCTTCGGTCATTTGTATTTAGTTGATTTTCTTGAATTATGAGCTAACGCAATGAACTATTGGCGTAACTTTAGGATTTACATTAAGAGCCACGTAACTATAGAGCCGGGGCGAAAGAGGGTCAATAATGGAGTGGGAAAAAATGGGGCTTGGTTCGTCATTCTGTGAGCTATATGCTTGGCGCCGGATTGCAGAAAGATGTCAGCAACGCTATTGCGGAAGTTACTGGGACAGTTACTGAGGAAGTTATGAGTCAATACCGGGAATTCAAAGCACGTCGTAAGGAACTAATGGCGCAAATGGAGCCTAACAGCATTGCCCTGCTGGCGGCGGCGCGCCCAAGTGTGCGAAATAACGACGCTTTTTATCAGTATCGACAAAGCAGCGATTTTTACTATCTCACCGGATTGGCCGAAGAACACGCGTTGCTCGCGCTGATTCCGGGCAGGAAACAGGGTGAAGTTGTGCTGTTCTGCCAGGAAAAAGACCCCCAAAAAGAGCTCTGGGAAGGCATTCTTCTGGGTCCCGACGCAGCGTGCTCGGAATTGGGCATGGATGACGCCTTTCCGATTGCAGATATCGACGACATTCTTCCGGGTCTCATCGAAGGTCGCGATCGTGTCTATTATTCTATGGGCAAAGATGATCGCTTTGATGATCAGGTCATGGAATGGGTTAAAGTGATCCGTAGCAAATCCAAGCTCGGTGCGCATCCGCCAGGCGAGTTTCTGATGCTCGACCCCTTGCTGCATGAATTGCGCCTGCTGAAGAGCACTGCAGAGATCAAGCTGATGGAGAAAGCCGCCAAGATCTCGGTAGAAGGGCACAAGCGTGCGATGGCAGCCTGCAAGCCTGGCGTGTATGAGTATGAACTGGAAGCAGAGCTACTGTATGCGTTCAAGCGGAATGGGTCGCTTGCGCCGGCCTACACGTCCATCGTTGCGGCAGGAGACAATGCCTGTATTCTGCACTACAACGAGAACAAAGCTCAGATCAAAGAGGGAGACCTGGTACTTATAGATGCCGGTTGCGAATATGAGTATTACGCTTCCGATATTACCCGAACTTTTCCGGCGTCTGGCAAGTTCACGCCTGAGCAGAAAGCAATCTACGAAATCGTACTCAAGGCCCAGGACGCGGCGATCGCCGCAGTACAACCGGGAGCCTCCTGGGACGAACCCCATAAAGCCTCGGTCAAGGTAATCACTCAGGGGCTGATTAAACTGGGGTTGCTCAAAGGCACGCCAGCCAAGCTCATCAAGAGTGAGGCCTATAAAGAATTCTATATGCATCGTGTTGGCCACTGGATTGGCATGGACGTGCACGACGTTGGGGATTATAAAATCGACGATACCTGGCGTCTGCTGGAGCCAGGCATGGTAACCACCATCGAACCGGGGATCTATATCGCGCCTGATAATAAAAAGGTGGCGAAAAAATGGCGTGGTATTGGCGTTCGCATTGAAGACGATGTCCTCGTGACCAAGAAGGGCCACAAGGTGCTGTCCAACGGAATCCCCAAAACTGTTGCCGAGATCGAATCATTTATGGCCCAGTCGGCCTAGGCTGTTAGCAAGTCCGATGCTAATTCACACGCCAAAAAGTGAGTACGATATTGTCGTCGTGGGCGCTGGTATGGTGGGCGCCAGTTTCGCGCACCTGCTGCGCGCTGAACCCGCATGCGCCTCGCTCTCAATGCTCGTCGTCGAAGCGGTACTGCCCGCAAGTACTGAGCAACCGAGTTTCGATGCCCGTTCTACAGCGCTTTCTTTCGGCTCGCGCAAAATATTCGAGAAGATGGGTGTTTGGCAGGACATTGCGGAATCTGCCACGGCGATAGAAAAGATTCAGGTGAGCGACAAAGGTCATTTTGGATCCGTATGGCTTGATTGCGCTGAGCACAAACAACAGGCGCTTGGCTATGTGATGGAGAACAGCAGGCTTGGTCGGGTCTTGAATCCATTACTTATGGAAGCAGAAGGCATCGACTATCTCGCGCCGGCCAAAATTCACTCTGCGCGTCCGCGACAGTCGTGCATGCAGCTGCAGATTGATGCACAAGGTGAGCAGCTCGAAGTCAGTGCGAATCTTGTGGTCCTCGCAGATGGGGGCAGGTCACCCATATGTGCAGATCTTGGCATTACCCAAAAACGGAAGGACTACGAGCAGCAGGCGCTCATTGCCAATGTGGCGTTCAGCCGGCCGCATGAGCACGTAGCCTACGAGCGTTTTACCGAGCAGGGCCCGCTCGCGATCCTGCCACTTGCAGATTATGAGCAGCAGCACAGGGGCGCACTGGTGTGGACTTTACGGGCCGAAAACGTATCCGAAGTCACCTCGCTCGATGAACAGGAATTGCTGGCGGAGTTGAATAATCAGTTCGGTCAGCGACTTGGTAAAATTACCCAGATTGGTCAGCGTTTCACGTATCCCTTGTCCCTCTCGGTTGCCACAGAACAAGTGCGCCCACATCTGGTGCTATTGGGCAATGTCGCCCACACACTCCACCCAGTCGCAGGACAAGGATTGAATCTGGCGCTGCGCGCCGCGGAGTCGCTGGTGCAGCAGATCCGGAAAGGGAAGGCCAGAGGAGAGGCGCCGGGAGAGATGTCAGTCCTGCAAGCATATCAGGAGAGCCGTAACGAAGATCAGCAGGTCACAATCGCCCTGACCGATAGCATGATCAGAATGTTTTCTACCAATCAGCTGGGGCCTGCGTTTGCCCGCAAGGCGGGATTACTCGCGGTAGATTTGTTGCCAGGCATTCGCAAGGGATTTGGCCGTCAGGCTATGGGGTTGCACGCCTGGTAATAAGTGAGCGAAAGCCTTTGTTCATGAATCCGTGCGGTTAATTCAGCGCAGCGCGAATTGATTCGATTCGATCCCGGTTGGCACCCAGGTCGCTATATCCTAGCCGTGATGCAGACCGAACATGGGTCTGCTGGCTCGCCGGATCGTAGAGAAACTCCACATCATCGACAAAACCCATGATTCTCGATGTGAATTCCGCATAGAGATAATTGCCCTGCTTGCGAACAATATTGGTTCGCTCCTGAGCGAGCAGCACAGCTTCGATTGCGTCAATGTCGGCCGCAAGCGGGGCGATGCCGTGGGTTTCGTCGGTCTCAAAACTCGAGACACAGTTAGGAGATTCCGGACACGGAATCAGGCGGCCATCCTGCACGCCAAGATTCTGGGGTGCTTCGCCGGCGCAGGCGGTGAGAAATGGAAGTACTACAAACAAGGATTTCTTCATATCAGGTCAGCCAGTGATGTCGGATAGAGATTGAGCGTGGAAACTATTTATTGTCCTGCATTATTGTCTTGCAACTTCCCTATAACGCCAGCGATGCAGGTTTGGTTCAATCTGCCTCTACCCCACGACCGTCATGCCGAGCCATTCAGCGATTAATGCGGGTTTCTCTTCGCCATTAATTTCAACAGTCACTTCGTGCTTGAGCAGATAGTGATTGGGCTTCTTCTCTTCAGCGCTCAGCAATTTGAAGCGCCCTCTAATCTGGCTATTCACCTTGACCGGATTGATAAAGCGGAGTTTATCGAAACCATAATTGATCCCCATGATCGTATTCTCAAGCTTGAGAGCACCTTCATAACCCATCATTACCATTAATGACGTGGTCAAAAATCCATGGGCGATAGTAGTGCCAAAAGGAGTTTGTGCGGCGCGCTCTGGGTCGACGTGAATATACTGATGGTCACCAGTAGCGTCTGCAAATTGGTTGATACGCTCCTGATCGACTGTCAGCCAGTCGGACAGGCCAACTTCCTTGCCAATGAAATCTTCTAGCTGATCCGGGCTGATAATCTGTGGCATCGCCAATCTCCTTAGCTCGTAAATTTGCGGTTGCGCGCATTCTGTGTCGAGGCTTGGAGTCTATCAGCATTTCCTGAAGAGGCGAAAGTCAACGGGGCGGGAGCAAACTGGTCAGCTGCAGCGAGCATTGGAGCCTGCATCGCTGCCAGCCTATAATCCGTATTATGGATAATGATTCGGAACAATTCGATGTGCTCATCGTAGGTGGTGGCATGGTCGGTGCCGCAATGGCTGGGCTGCTCGCCGATCTGCCTGTGCGTGTTGCACTGCTCGATCGTGGTGAATTACAAAGCGAGCCGGTTGCTGCAGATCAGCGCTTTGACGCCAGAGTCAGCGCGCTCACGCCACAATCCTGCGATCTGCTGAAGCGTATCGGTGTCTGGAGTGACGTCGTCAAGCAACGGATTTGCCCCTATGACTCCATGCAAGTTTGGGACGCCGAGGGAACCGGCAGTATTGCATTTACCGCTGCTGACATCGATCAGCCTGAACTCGGCACGATCGTGGAGAACAGCGTCATCCTGGCTGGCTTATACAAGCGACTGTCAGCTATCGAGAACCTGACCTTGCTTCCCGGCCACAGTATCACAGCTCTGAGTATTGAAGAGACAAACGAAGCGACGCGTCAGGCTGTGGTGAACACCGATTCCGGCGAAAGTTTTGTCACCAGGCTTCTGATCGCGGCCGACGGCGCGAACTCACCGGTACGGGAAATGTCGGGCTTTCGCACACGCGAATGGGACTATCAACACCACGCGATTGTGACCACGGTTACGCACGAGCAGGCCCATGAATTTTGCGCCCGGCAGCGCTTTCTCGATTCCGGCCCTCTTGCCTTTCTGCCGCTAACGGGAAACGCGGGAGAACAGCAGCAGAGTTCAATCGTGTGGTCGCTCTTACCTGAGCTTGCTGAAGAGATCATGCAATTGGATGATGAGGCCTTCTGTAGTCGCCTCGGCGCAGCCTTCGAGTGGCGCCTGGGGAAAATCGTCTCTTGTGATCGTCGTTTCAGTTTTCCGTTGCGTCAGCGTCATGCCGTCGACTACGTGCACAAAAATATCGTCCTCATCGGCGATGCTGCTCACACCATTCATCCTCTCGCCGGGCAGGGCGTGAATCTTGGGCTGCTGGATGCTGCGGCACTGGCTATGGAACTGGAACAGGGCCTGGCCAACCGGCGTGCGATCGCGGATGCGAAAGTGCTACAGCGCTACCAGCGCGCCCGCATCGGACACAATCTGGGCATGATGTGGGTAATGGAAGGCTTCAAGCACTTGTTTGCTGACCAGGCGCTGCCGGTGCGCTGGCTCCGTAATGTCGGGCTCAGCAGCGCCGACAGAATCAGCGTGGTGAAGAATCAGTTGGCGCGCCGCGCAATGGGGCTCTGAAACGTTGCAGAGCTATTTTGCAGGGAGAGTCTGCAGAAACAGTCTGCAGAAACAGTCTGCAGGATTAACTACGGAAAAGGACTGCAAAAGGATGATCTGCGGATCGCGCCAGTAGCCGTCGCTCCCGGAGTCGGCTTCTGCAATCAGTGATTTGCCCGGCGCCAGCGCGC
>JASBUV010000123.1 GCA_030147705.1 Gammaproteobacteria bacterium | reverse complement strand
GATTGCATGATTGCACTTTTTTGGCCTCCATCTGGAGAGTACACTCGAGGTTCACTGAAAGTACTCAAAATCACTGTTGGTCCAATAAAACCTCTTAGAAAGGAGCTCAACATGAAATTAGCGAAGTATGGGCTGGTGAGTCTAGCTGTACTGGGCGCCCAACAAGGCCTGGCACAGGAGCATGACGAACTCGTCTACAACGGAGAGATTGGTCGCATCATCAACGAGAATTGTGTGGTGTGCCACCAGGAAGGCGGTATTGGTCCAATGGCTTTTCAGAGCTACGATCAGGTCCGTCCATGGGCGCCTCTGATTCAGTTGAAAGTAGCGAATCGCGAGATGCCTCCTTATGCCTACGACGAGCATATCGGCATTCAGAACATCATCGGTGACTGGCGTCTGGAGCAATCCGAAATCGACGCGATCGTCGCCTGGGTAAACAACGGATCTCCCATGGGTGATCCAGAAAATGCCCTGCCACCACCAGTATTGAAAGATCCCAACGACTGGAACTTCGCCGCAGAGTTCGGCCAGCCCGACCTGATCGTACCTTCCAGCTCCTATGACATTCCTGCCTCAGGCAACGACCTGTGGAGCAACGAATACGTTGATCCAGGCATGACTGCGTCTCGTTGCATCAAGGCCGTACAGGTTAAACCACGCGGTGATGCCGCTGCGGTTGTTCACCATGCCAACTCCAGTGTATGGATGGAAGACGAAGCCACAGGCGAACTCGAGCGCTACGGCATGTTGACCGAGTACGCGATGGGTAAGTGGGGCGAGATGGTTCCAGACGGCGTGTGCCGTACCTTGCCAGCTGGCGCCCAGATCCAGTGGAGCATCCATATGTTCCCTGGTGGTGTTGGCGCAACTGCTCCCGGCACCATGATTGAGGACAACGTGGTTGAAATCGGCCTGTGGTTCCATGAAGAAGGCTACGAAGAAAGAGACGATATCTACAAGCAGGATTTGTCTCTGTATCAAATCAGCCCGCAAGGCGATCTCGTGATTCCACCTCACGGCTATCAGATGACTCAGGGCTTTCACAGCTTTGACCATCCTGTCCGTATCGACAGTTTCCAGCCACACGGTCACCTGCGCATGAACGCAGCGACTCTGGAGATTTTCTATCCTGAAACTGGCCGCACAGAAGCGATCAGCCAGATCTCCAATTGGAGTGCGACATGGCACCACAGCCACATCTATCATCCGGACGAAGCTCCACTGGTTCCTGCCGGTGCCGTTCTGGTTCTGAAGCAGTGGTATGACAACACCGCCGCAAATCCAAACAATCCTGATCCGGATCAGTGGGTTTACGGTGGCAGCCGTACGGGCGATGAAATGACTCACGCCTGGCTGGCCATTACTCACCTTGATGACGAAGGCTATGAGCAACTGGTTGCCGAGCGCTCAGCTCGCGACGCCCGCTCCATGGCTGGCAGCGACGACTAGAATTTAGTCAATCAGTTAAAAAGCCCGGCCGGGAAACCTGCCGGGCTTTTTTGTGCCCGCCATATTCATCCTTCAACTCATCCAGTCTGGCGACATCGCCGGGAAGAGCCGGTACTGGCTCCCGACAAAAATGCATTACTTGCATGAAATCCGCCAAATTTGAGGTAAACTGAATTGCGTTAGAAAAGCCCGCAAGGGGAAATCCAGGGGAATAACTCTGAGTCGTCACTCAGAGATAGAAAAGGGAGCTCGCTATGGATCCGGCCCAACTGATAGTTCCAGGCGTCATACTTGTTCTGATCATCGCAGTGTTGCGATCAGGCATTAAATTCGTTCCACAGAATCGTGCCTTCATCGTTGAACGCTTCGGCAAATTCCACTCTACCAAGGAAGCCGGCCTCAACTTCATCATCCCATTCATCGATCGCATTGCAGCCAATCGCTCACTCAAGGAACAGGCGGTTGATATTCCCAGTCAGGGCGGTATTACCAAAGACAATATTTCGCTCACGGTAGACGGTGTCCTGTATTTCCGGGTTCTCGATCCGTACAAGGCAACCTATGGCGTCGATGACTACATTTTCGCGGTAACCCAACTCGCGCAAACAACCATGCGCTCCGAGCTCGGCAAGATGGAACTGGACAAGACGTTCGAAGAGCGCGATATGCTCAATGCCAACATCGTCAACTCCATCAACGAAGCGTCCCAACCCTGGGGCATTCAGGTCATGCGTTACGAGATCAAGGATATCATCCCGCCAGCGTCTGTTATGGATGCCATGGAAGCGCAGATGAAGGCTGAACGTGTGAAGCGCGCCCAAATCCTTGAGTCAGAGGGTGACCGGCAGGCCGCCATCAACGTCGCCGAAGGACAGAAACAGGCGGTAGTACTTGCTGCTGAAGCCGACAAAGCCGAGCAGGTATTACGTGCAGAAGGTGAAGCCAAAGCGATTCTCGCAGTCGCGGAAGCGCAGGCCGAAGCATTACGAAAAGTCGGTGCCGCAGCGAATACCGAGGAAGGTCAGAAAGCAATCCAGCTCGATCTGGCGACCAAGGCAATTGAAGCCAAGCAGGCGATTGCGAGAGAGTCCTCCGTGGTGCTGCTGCCTGAAAACGGTACAGATACGGCCAGCCTTGTTGCACAGGGCATGGCTATTATCAACAGAATGAACGAGAAGAATCCTGCCAATTCCAACTCGACCGGTTCGGAGGGCAATTGATTATGGAAACCTTAAGCAACTATCTTCCCACGCTGCTGATCTTTCTTGGGCTGGCAATGCTGGCCATCGAAGTCGGTGTGCTGGGTTTCTCGATAATGATTCTCTTCTTCATCGGCCTTGGCAGTCTCGGCGCAGGCATATTGATGCTGATCGGAGTTATCCCCCAAACGCTGGCTAGCGCGTTGCTTGGCAGTGGCATCATGTCTCTGATCGCCGCTCTCGGCCTTTGGAAACCCCTCAAGAACCTGCAGAACAATACCGACTCCAAATCTGTCACATCAGATTTGATTGGTTACCGGTTCACAGTAGATGTCGACATATCCAGTAGTACACCGGGCCAGGTGAAATTTTCCGGCATAACATGGAAAGTGATTAGCGACAGCGATATTCCGGCCGGCACGGAAGTTGAGGTCAAGCACACCGATGTTGGTGTGCTGACCGTTCAGCCAGCCAGTTAGTCCACAGCGACTCACCTGGAGCTCGAAATTGCAGACGATAAATTTTTGAAATAGTGCTTTGCATTGCAAAGTACTTTTGACTATACTGCCCAGCACTGGATCAGAGAAGTGAAGCAAGACGACGACACCATGACATCGGCCTCCCTGGCAGCCCGGACATCGACAGAGAAGAAACCCTTTTCTTCCATGCAGAGTCGGGCTGAAGAGAACCTCAAATTCATCCGGGAGACTATCGAAGGCGCCGCTTCCTTTACTTCCATATCCGGAATCGGCCTGATATTTACCGGGCTGATTGGGCTGATCGCAGCATGGCTGGACTTGACTACAAATCAATCTCCAGCCGCTGCTCCCAGCCTCACTATCTGGATGACCGCACTGATCATCGCGGTGACAGGCTCCACTGCCTGCACTCTGTTAAAGGCAAGAAAACAAGGCACTACCTTGCTATCAGCCAGCGGACGCAAGTTGCTCTATGCGTTTACGCCTACCATGCTGGTCGGCGGAATCATTACCTATTTCATAGCGGCCGCCGAGCTGGCCAGCTTGCTCCCCGGGATCTGGCTTAGCCTGTATGGCGCCGCAGTGATGACTGCAGGCGCGCACTCAGTTGCCATGATCAAGGTCGTAGGTGCCTGTTTCATCCTGCTGGGGGTTGCCGCGTTCATGATGCCAGCCTACAGCGCATTGATTCTCGCATTGGGATTCGGCGGCCTCCATCTCTCGGCAGGCTATCTGATCTGGAAATATTATGGCGGCTAGAAAACAACAAACATCCAAATCTGACTCAGCTGAACTACAGACTGAACATCAGAAAGAGTTGTCTCTTGTGAGTAACGCAAAAGGCACTGACCTCGATAATCTTATCCATGAGAAAAAACGTCTCGCTATCGTTAGCGCGCTGGCTGTGCATCGCAAGCTCAGCTTCAATGACTTGAAATCATTGCTGGGTCTTTCCGATGGCAATCTGAGTACACATGCCAGAAAGCTCGAAGAAGCAGGTTACGTCAGCTGCAACAAGGGTTTCGATGGCCGGATACCAAAAACCGATTATCAACTAACCGCTAAAGGCCGCAAGGCGCTGCAAAAATATCTGACACATATGGAAGCCCTGATCAGCGCTGTAAAACAGCGTTAAAATTTTTTGCTTATTAACTTTGTAATACAAAGTACTTTAAGATATCAACATTAAGTATGAACAGGACTACTCTGCTCCGCATTCTGATAACGCCCGCGCTCATCGCCTGGTGTCTGGCGACACTGTTCACCACACCATACTCATTGCACTGGTTTCTCTCTACAGCAGGGCTCGCCGCTTTCGCAGTCAGTCTTCTCATTCACAGCAGCACGCATAGCAAGCTTATCGCCAGTTGCCTTGTGCTGATGGGTATTGGCGTCGCTGACTGTCTCTACCTTATGACGCAGATTGCATTCCATACTGAATCTCTGATTCTTCCCCTGCCTATGCGCCTGATCTCCACAGCCGGTCAGCTCTCGCTATTGGGCGCATTGACGGCCGGGCTCTATCAAATGGTTTGCCTTTGCGAATTGCTTGTTCCGAATTCAATAAACTCCCGCTCTATCGAGTCAGAAATTGGAAACTCAACCTTATGAAAATATTCCCTACC
>JASBUV010000213.1 GCA_030147705.1 Gammaproteobacteria bacterium | reverse complement strand
CAACAAGGCAAAATCGTGCTGCGTATGCCAGTTCTTGATGCGGAAGAGAATCAGCAGAGTAATTGACCGTCTCTTGCGATATGCAGCGCTACTGCTGCGTCAGGTGTATAGCCAATCCGAATTGCCTACGCTATGCTTGGCCCAAATCAATAAGAACAGGCGTAGTAGTTTGCCCACTTTACGGATCCCCAGATTTTCCTTGCCTTTGTTGATGTCTGCAGTGCTGACTGTGTTGCAGGCTCCTCTCGCTGTCGGTCAAGTCAGCGGTATCGAATTTCCGAAGACTATTGCTTGGAGCGCCTATCCTACCGGTACCGGTGGCTATTCCCAGGCGGTCGCAATCGGTAATATTTTGCAGCGTCAGTACAGCACCAATTTACGCGTGATACCGGGCCGCAATGATGTATCCAGACTGGCGACATTACGCGCAGGTCGTGTGCATTTCTCCGCAGGCGGTTCCGAGTCTGTCTACGCTCAGGAAGGTATTCTGAATTTCGCTTCGCGAATTTGGGGGCCGCAGCCAGTCAGGGCCCTCTTGTCCAATTTTTCAGATGCCTGTTCCTTCAGTTTTGCTACAGCAGCAGATGCCAATATTCGTAGCGTGGAAGACATGAGAGGCAAGCGCATGACGTTTGTGCAGGGTGCTCCCTCGCTGAATAATGCTACGGCTGCCTTGCTGTCCTATGCGAACCTCACCTGGGACGATGTTATTCCGGTAGAGGTGGGTGGCTACAATGCCTCGATTGATGCCGTGTTGAATAACCGTGCAGATGCTGCTGGCGGTGCGTGTAATTCACCGCCATTTCTCCGCATCGAAGCTTCTCCGCGCGGCCTTTATTGGCCAGAATTTCCACCGGACGATGCTGAGGCCGTAGCCCGGGTGCGTGCGCGCTTACCCTGGTATGTACCACATGTTGCGGTCGAAGGCCCGACGATTACCGCAGAAGGCATCAACGTTTTCACATCCGCCTACCCGTTTCTGGTGGCGCTCGACGACGCTGACGAAACGCTGGTCTACAGCATGGTGAAAGTCATGGTTGAACACTTCCACCAGTATGAAAATAATGCACCTGGCGCTAACGGTTGGGCTCTGGACCGGCAAAAATTTGAGCAGTCTTTTGTACCCTTTCATCCTGGCGCCATTCGCTATTTCAAAGAGATCGGTGTCTGGACAGAGGCGGCAGATCAGCTAAATCAGGACAACCTCGCCAGACAAGAAGTGCTGAAACGCGCCTGGGACAATTTCCTGCCTGGAGCACCCGAAGGTTATGCCGAGTTTGAACAGGCCTGGCTGGTTGCGCGTGAGAATGCGCTGGCTGCAGAAGGGCTTATTACGCTTGGCGAAGGACTATAGAGCGCATGACAGACAAGGAACCGGCGCCAGTCGCCAAAGTCGAACTCGACGATCTGGATACTGAGGTCCAGAAGCTGCGATACCGTGAACTCCCCGAGCGCTGGCGCATGGTCATGGCTGTAATGACCGCCTGTGCCATCGCTCTTGCCATCAATCAGATTTTCAACTTCGGCTTTGGCATTGGTTACGTGATGCTGGATAGCCGTTATATGTATCTCATCACTGGTGTCATGCTGGCGATGGTGTTCATTACCTTTCCTGCCAGCAAACACAGTCCGACACACGTGCCCTGGTACGATATTGTGATCATGGCGGTCATTGCTGTGATCTTTTCCTACTATGCGTTCTTCGCCGAGCGAATCGTTCTGGAAGCCTGGGAATATTCTGCACCGGCCATCGGAGTGTGGCTGGCTCTGGTTACCTGGGTAATTGTACTGGAAGCAGGCAGGCGAGCGGGCGGCTGGCCGGTATTCGCTATTGTGGCAGTATTTTCTCTCTACCCAACCTTTGCTGATCGCTTGCCAAATGTCATTGCGGCACTCGCAATTCCTGTCTCAGATGCGGCCATCTTTCACGTGTTAGGAGAAGAGAGCCTGTTCGGCATACCCATGCAGGTTTTCGCACAACTGGTATTCGGTTTCCTGATTTTTGGTGTGTGCCTGCAGTTCACAGGGGGCGGCCCTTTCTTTATCAATCTTGCCTTTGCACTGCTTGGCCATCTGCGCGGTGGTCCCGCGAAAGTGTCTATTTTCTCCAGTGGCCTCATGGGCTCCATGAGCGGTGGGCCAATTTCGAATGTGTTGACCACGGGGCCTCTGTCAATTCCTGCGATGCGACGCATCGGGTTCAGCAAGGAGTACGCTGCGGGGGTCGAGGCCTGTGCTTCTACTGGTGGTGTTTTCATGCCACCAATTATGGGCGCAACGGCGTTCGTGATGGCGAGTTTTCTGAATATCAGTTACGTCGCAGTGGCCGTAGCTGCGCTGGTGCCTTCGGTACTCTATTTCTTTGGCCTGTACATGCAAATAGATGCCTATGCCGCCCGTAACAATCTTGCTGGCTTGCCCAAGGAAGAGCTGCCGCGTCTCGGTCAGGTGTTCAAGGAAGGCTGGTATTTCATCGCTGTCTTCATCTCCCTGATCTGGATGCTGGTCTATCTGCAACGCGAAGCCGTTGCCCCTTTCTATGCGACCGCATTGCTGCTTGTAATCAACCAATTCACCGCACACCGGCTGTCTCTCGAAAAGCTCATGCAGCTGGTGGCAACAATGGGCAAGCTGCTGGCTGAGCTTGCTGGAATACTCGCGGCTATCGGGCTAATCATTGGCGGGCTGGCTGTTACCGGGATCGCCGGCACCATCGCCAACGATCTTGTTTATCTGGCTGGCGAGAATGTGCTGGTGCTGCTGATAATGGGCGCCCTGACGAGTTTCATTCTCGGCATAGGCATGACGGTCACAGCCGCCTATATATTTCTTGCGATCGTACTCGTTCCTGCACTGATCAATTCCGGCATGGATCCGCTCGCCAGTCATATGTTTGTGATGTATTGGGGAATGCTGAGTTTTATTACGCCACCGGTCGCATTGGCTGCATTCGCAGCGGCATCTGTTGCGCAGGTCTCGCCGATGCGTGCAGGGCTGGAAGCCATGCGCCTCGGTGCGATCATCTATTTTGTACCATTCTTCTTTGTGTTCAACCCGGCGCTGTTGTTGCAGGGAACGTGGCTGCAAAATCTGCAGGCGATTTCTACGGCGCTGATTGGGGTGGCGCTGGTTTCAGCAGCTCTGCAGGGTTATTTGCTGGGCATCGGAGATTTCGGCAAGTCGGCCCTCTCCTGGGTCGCACGCGCTTGCATCGGAGTGGCAGGGCTAACGCTGGCTCTCCCGGCTGGTGGCCTGTTCGGCTTCAGTCAGATACTCTTGCTCTCTGTGTCAGCAGTCTTCCTGATTGCCGGAATCGCGCTCACTGTTGTCATCAATAAGCCCAAACTAGCCTGAAGACTTTACGGCCTCGTTGATCTGATCGATCAGTTGATTCGCCGCGCCGGTGGAACCTCTGGCGATCTTGACGCGCATAGCGCCGCGGCTCACACCAGGTACATTGCCGAGCGATCGCATGCTCTTGCCCTGCAGAACGAAATCTGTTGACCAGAGTTTCTGCTCAAGCCGCGCACTAACAATCCCCTCTATCGGAATCTCGATAACCTTGATACCGGTTTTAAGCAAGCCCAGCATCGCATCGGCTGTCTGGTATTCGATGATAACCTTGCCGTCTTCCAGACTGACCATTCCCTGAGTGTCAGATAGGCCGTGGGAGTCAGACGAGGAGAACAGCACCTGATCTTCACTATCCAGCAAGTTCTGATAGGTGTTGCTTCCGATACGGCGTGTGTGTTGCATGGCCAGCTCGACGAACTGCGGTGCATAACGCAAACCCAGATAATGCCCGAGCAGAAAGAGCCCCCAGCCAAAAACAACGTACATAGACCAGAAATAATCCGAATCGGTCAGTACGTTAATTATGATCAGGAACAGATTGATCGCGGCGAAGACTACCGCGTGCGCATTGAATCGCCGCCAAAGCATGTGCTCTTTTTCTTTGGTGAGCTGCTCTTCTTCGAGCAGGCGCACGGCGCGGTCAATCTGATCCGGCTCGACACCAACATCCTTGGCAATACCGAGTAATTCTTCATAGTCTACCGAATTGCCCTTGTCGGGATTGTCGCTCTGCATGCTCAAACGGATGATGTCGGCAACTTCCTCGCTGCTGTAGCGGCGTTCAGAGGGTTTCTTGTTGGTATTCATACTATTCTCGTCCCTGTAAAACATGACTATCCGGGTCTGGGTCGCCTGATGCAGGCCGGGAAATTAAACCGCGATTATTGCCAGCAGTTAAACCCATTTCGATAACACAATTTTTCAAGTGCTCTGTGGTATTGATTACGCCCCATTTTTTAACTACACAGCAATTTACAGGCCAGCATTCTGAGAATGCCCTCCAAGCCACGTATCTTCTGGGCTGCAGCAATACGGGGAGTATTGATTGAGGTGACGGTTGATTGCACCAGTTGGTGAGATTCTTCAACAGATGGTTAATTTCACAATGTACTATCCCGAATTTCAGGTGCAGGATCGATGCGTTGCAAGTACCTGGGGATTAGAGAAAATCGCGGTAGGCGAGAAAGAGGTAGAGGTGAGTAGAGAAGGAAATGAAGAGGAAAGAGGATCCGGAGAGGCAAGTCGCAAGGTCCCAAGCCGTCTGAATCAGGGAGTCAGCATTCCCCAGGTTTCGAGCATTGCAATAGCCGTAGCGCTGGATTAGGCTCTAAAGCAGATGTTCCCTACGTTCCGGAGAGAATTCATGCCTCGCTTATCGACTCTTTTAGTGCAACTGGTGCAGCTCATAGTAAAGCCAGTACATTGTGTAGCGCATCGTCTGCACATCGGAATTCCCTTCAGGAAGTCGCTATCGGGAATGGCTCTGCTGAGTATTGTACTGTTCCTGCCAGCGAGTCTCCTTGCTCAGCTCGAGCCTATTAACAATCGGCCCAATCCCTACAACTCAGTCGATGGCTGGGCAACACTGCCAGACGGTCGGGAATGGGGTTCGACCGCCGGTGTGGATATCGACCCGGATGGTCGGCATCTATGGGCAATCGATCGCTGTGGTGCAAACAGTTGTGCTGGCTCGACGGTTGATCCGATAGTGAAAATCGATCCGCAGGGCAACGTCGTCGCTGCGATTGGTGGCGGGCTCATGTTGTTTCCACACGGTTTGCATGTGGACCGGGATGGCAATATTTGGGTGACGGATGCGCAAGGTCCCGATCCAGACAACCCCAATACGGCAGGCATGGGCCATGCTGTCTACAAGCTCTCACCGGAAGGAGAGGTTCTGCTTACTCTCGGCACACCGGGGGTTGCTGGCGATGGCACTGACGCTCTGCTTGAGACCCCGTGTGATGTGGTCACGGATGCGGACGGCAATATCTACGTGGGCGATGGTCACAGCGGACAGAACCCCAATGCCACTGAGGACACGGTAGCCCGCATCGTTAAATTCGATCGCAATGGCAATCTGATCAAACACTGGGGTGGTTGGGGCTCGGAAGCGGGCAAATTGAAAACGCCCCATGCACTCGATATTGATTCACGCAACCGACTGATTGTGGGTGACCGCGGCAACAATCGCCTGCAGATATTCGATTTGGAGGGCAACTACATCGGTGAATTCAAATCGTTTAGTCGGCCCAGCGGTATATACATCACCGACAACGATACGATCTTTGTTGCCGATAGCGAATCTGAATTCGATGATGTTCGCAATCCTGGCTGGGAAGCGGGCATAAGGGTTGGGTCTTTACTCGACGGTATCGTGGACTATTTTATTGATGGCACAGTCGAGGCGTATCCGGATGGTTCCAATCCTGAAGGAGTCGCCGTCGACGCGGCCGGCAATGTCTATGGTGCCGTGGTGTCTGGTGGCGGCGCGATGATCAAGTCCAGTCGGCGCTGACATTGTTGTCAGCAGGCTGTGAGCGTGACCTTGCGTGGCTACATTTTGCCACGCAGATTTACGTAGCGAGCGAGTGATTCCGGGTCACTGTGAATCTGCCGTTCGATCAGTTTTACCAGATCGGTTTTGCTGACCATCCCGACATTGGCGATTACGTCAGAGTTCATTACCAACGAGACAAAAAGCAAAATAAAGAGCAGGGGATAGAGAAAGGCAACATCTATTCCCAGGACTCTCAGACCCGCCGCGACAAAAAGGCCAGCGAGTAGAAAGGAACGCACGGCGGTCTCGCGTTTTATCTGACGCTTGGCGCGCAAGAGTATATGAAAATCCTGTTCTTCCATAATGACTCTCCTGAATATTGGCCTGTTTTCCTGCAACTGAGCAGGCAGCCTAGCACTTTTGTTTTACCCTGTCAGAGTGCCAATCCATGAAAATAAGCAAAGGTTATCAAGCGCTCGTCGCGGAAGCAGAACGCAGTGTGCTGGCACATCCGGCTGAAGAGGTGGATAGACAGCGTCATCAGAATGGTGTGTTGCTGGTCGACTTGCGCGATGTGCGTGAAGTGAAACGAGAAGGCAAGATACCCGGCGCGCTTCATGTGCCCCGGGGGATGCTTGAGTTCTGGATCGACCCACAAAGCCCTTATTATCGCAGAGAGTTCGATGCAGCAGAGGCGTTGATCCTGTACTGCAACAAAGGATGGCGCTCTGCGCTTGCTGCCAAGAGTCTGCAGGAGATGGGAATCACCGAAGTCAGCCATCTCGCAGGTGGCCTTGAGCAATGGCTTGCTGAAGGGCGATCGATAGAGCGAGCCGAATAGATTCAGTTCCAAAAAGACGATGCCCTCAAACGCAGGTTTTGGATTACGCCCCAGGGAGACCATCATGACAAAAACAACAGCGTCACACTCGGTTCGCTCGCAGGCTGCCGAGCAGCCAAACAAACTCTCGAGGCGTCAGTTGCTGCTGACACTGCCGATGTTACCGCTGGCGGCTTCCGCGATCGCCCAGCAGGGCACGCCGGTGGCGGTGCGCAAATTGCATTTCTTCGATATTCGCGTCAGCGATGTCGACCGCTCAGTGCGATTCTATCAAGACTTGTTCGGTGCTCCTGTACAGTCACGTCAGGGCGATTCCGTACTGCTGCGAATAGGTGAGGGACCACAGTTCTTTTCCATCTCACCGCTGGTAACAGGGGAATTGCCAGGGTTTCATCACATCGGTCTTGGTGTCGCCAATTTTGATCCACAGCGGGTGCAGAACGAATTGCAGGGCTTTGGCGTACAGCCGGTAACTGGCGATGTGGGTGGAGCTCCACAGCTGGATCTGGCAATGCGGTCGTGGCTACAAAATGGTCGGCTGTTTTTCGCGGATGCCGAAGGGGTTCGTTATCAATTGGCGGACGAGAGCTACTGCGGCGGCGCAGGGCCGCTGGGTAATCAATGCCCGGCGCCCGAGCCAGCCTCTGGGCCAGGGCTCTTCAGGCTAGTAGATCTCAGTCACTTCACCACCTTCATGGCTAACCGAGATCGGGCCAACAGTTTCTACACGACCGCATTCGGTAAACAATATCAGGCGTTTCAGGGCCCGGGTTCACCGGTGATCGGCGTGGGAGATGGTCTTCAGTTTCTGATGTATGTCGGTGGCAGCCAGCCGGGTCGGCCAGAGAGTCCAGGGCGAATTGACCATGTCAGTTTCAGTATTGAAGATTTTTCGGTGGATCGCATTTTGGCTGAGTTGACTGACTATGGCTTGCGCGCGCGCGAGGATGCCAGCGATACCCAAGCCATGATGCATTGGGTTAGTATGCGCATG
>JASBUV010000198.1 GCA_030147705.1 Gammaproteobacteria bacterium | reverse complement strand
GGCCGTTGCTACTGGCACTGGCGCACTCAGTGGCGGATTTAGTGGGGTGGGCATGCTAGCCCGCTATGCGATACCCAGAATCAGTTTCTTCGGCGGCGCTGGCGTAGGCCTGGCTGACGGTTCCTGAGAAGAAGCGATTGTGAGGAGCTTGGCTCCAGGCTGACTGAAGTCGAGAAAAACGGTGTGGCCACATTCTCGTAACGACAGTGAACTCCTAATGGATGCAAAGAGAATATGAAGATCAACTATCGGGTGACTGTAACTTTTCAACTGAAACTGGACGTCATCGGCGCCATCCTGGGCTTCGTCATCGGAACCCTGTTCCCCTCGACAAGAGACGCAAGCATTCTGCTCACTGGGATCTGTCTGGTGCACTTTCTGCTCTACACACCCGTGGGCATCTACAACGGATTCGACTTCATAATGTATGACGCACCGGATGAATCACCGTTCAAGATCTATCACTTTGTTTGCATCTTCGTCGCGGCCGCGTTGGGAACGCTAATCTCAAGCCGACTAGAGGTGGTTTCTGATGGCGTGCGGGCACTATTCTAAAAGGGGCGGACTCATTTCTGGCTTAAAGGGGATGGGCTGAACCCGCCGTTTTTTATCTTTCTCGCGCTTCACTGGCCGTGTGAGAACAATTCCTACATTCCCGCATTGGTAAATCTGCGCAACACATCATTCTTATCCTCGCTGTCTCAAGGGCTTTATATAACCGTAAAGTCAAAAAATCTTATTACCTGAGTAAACGTGTGTTAGTTTTGATTGGCGCTTGCTCCTCATACGCAAGCGATATTCAGATATTAGACTGAAAGTTTAAATAAGTATTCCTTTGTAAGAAGTCTTCACCGTTAGCTGGAGTAGTTCCTACGGCATTGCAGTATTAGTTGTGCGAGGCGTAATCCGAGCACACGTAGAGAGTTTTAGAGAGTGCTCGGTCTTCCAATGCAGGGGACAAAGCCAAGTCTGCAATTCAGATTCCCTGAAGCGGACTAACAGACTAGGAGATGGTAATGAGTAGGGTATTAATGACAAAAAATTTTAGATTTCTGACCCTTTCGCTAGCTGCTGCCAGCTTAGCCGCCTGTGGCGGAGGCGATAGTGAAGGGCCGGCAACGGAAGCGTCAGCTATGGTAAATGGCTACAACTATGACTTCGTGCCACCGGCCAGTATTCAAAGTTCTGCGTCATCGGGCGGGTTTCAGATTGCGGAGCTGGATACCAGTTTTCCGATACAGAGTTCGGATATCTCAGTGTGGCTTGCTGAGGAGTTCGACAACAATGCGGTGGTGCGCTCACATGCCTGGAGTATTTGGGGTGCGTTGACCACGCTGACGAACTATGAAATTGAAAACCCCAATGACACCAATATCGGTTCAGACTACTTGCCGGCCTATATGACCTGGTATTCGAGTTACGAGGTGTATGGCGTGAATAGCGGTGCTAATGCCCGGTGCACCGCATCGCGAGCGGGTACCACTGACAATAATGGCATACTGCGCTGCAGGGACGGATCGCTGCTCGACTTCAACAAGTTTTCCCTGATCGAGTCACAGTATGTGATCAATAGTAACTACAACAACTTGTCTACGCTCACAGCGCGGGTGAATAGCGGTGGAGGCCCACTTGATCTGCCACCATTTGAGAGCAGCGGCTTCCAGAGCAACACTGTAGATAATGTGTCATTCTCGCTGAAACCCGTTTACTACCTCCTGAAAAACAACGCGCACAATCTGCTTCCATACTGGGGCGGCATGCAGGCAGGCACGACCAGTGCGCCAGGCAAACCAACTCCCAATACCTGGAATCAGTGTGTGCTGGTGACCATAGGTACGCCAACGTCGCAGCCGCCGAGTGTTTGCAATCCTGGCAATGGTAACGCAAACGCGCCGATGCCGGCTGGTGGCTGGCCGTCTGCTTCGCTAACTTCGTTCATGTCACTGCCGCTTACCCAGCAAATCTTAGACGAGCTGAATTACGCCAACACCAACTCAAGCATTCAGGGCTCGAGCATCCTTTCGCTGCACTATACCGAGGGTCCTGCTGCGGTAGGCGATGTCGCGGTGCTGGTTGGCATGCATGTGACCGTGCGAGAAACGAAGGACTGGGTTTGGCAGACGATGTACTGGAGCCCAACTTCACTCGAAGGCGTGACGATGAATACCGGCTATCCGGACTTCCCGCCGCAGACCAATAGCTATCAGGCTGGACCGAACTATCCTGGCTCTTCTTTCGATAATCCCTGGGGTGCGGCCGACAATCAGCCTGGCAATGTGCCAACCTGGGCTGGCAATTACGCGATGTGCACGGCCTACAGCACCGTTTACCCGGTGCAGCCGGACGATGGCGGTTCGAATGCAGGTACTTTCCCCCAAATTTGCTACAACCCCTGGCTGGAAACCGCATTCGATACCTTGCAGGGGAGTTTCTCAAACACCGGCCTGAACTCTAACTGCATGACCTGTCATGGTCAGGCGAGTTACAACGGCGCGGTACAGACGCCGACAACAAGCTGCAATCTGCCCCAGGGTTTCGGCTATTACTCAAATGGCTACATCGCCCGAAACAACAGCTGTCTGACCAATCAGAATTTCGACTATGACTTTTCCTGGCACATAAGCAACGCCTGGAGTGGGAGTAGTCAGACGGGTGCCAACGCAGGGGTTGTTCATCAGAAGCCGCCAATAGTCGCGCCCAGCTTCAGCCAGTAGCGAACGAAAGCAAACAGGCTAAATCGGGGACGGATTTATTTTATTCCGGAAAATAAATCTGTCCCCATTTCGCTATTTGCGCTTTTTCTTCGGCTTGCAAACCTCGCGGAATCCCGCGGCCACGAAGGGAATCATCAGATTGTAAGCGGTGTCGAAGTCTGTTGATTTGCATTGGCCCCCTGTTAACCTGTCTATGCGACCCGTTTGTGCGAGAGTCAGGGCCAGAGCTCCTGACACGTAGTGGTAGCACCAATGGATGTCTTCTTCGCGCGCGTCTGGCAATGCGGATTTCAGGGCGTCGATAAACTCTTCCACTCTTTTGTCGAACACGGTTGGCATCAACACTTCATTCCAGACTGGTGAAGTCAGCACATAGGCCAGCAATGCCATGTAATTACGCCAGCCCGGTTCCTGGCTTTCCTGGGCTATTTTCAAAGGCAGCAAGAAAGCTTCAATAATCTGTTCCAGTGATTGTTTACCTTTTCCCGCCTGCTTCTGACTTTCCATCAACACTTTGCGTCGCGTGGCGCTCAGGATTTCTGCGCGGCGATTGAACACGGCATGAAAAAGCTCTTCTTTCTTGCCGAAATGATAGTTGGCGAGCGCAACATCGACCTCAGCTCTGGAGGCAATTTGTCGCATGGTGACTCCGTCGTATCCGTGACGTGCGAACAATTCCTCTGCCGCATTTAATATCCGCTCACTTTTGGATTCGCTTTCCTTTTCTTTTGCCATGAGATCTCTGTTGTTCTTGGTATGAATTGCCTGCGCACGCAGAATGTTTGTATATTCAACGCTTGTTGAATATAGTGTGTTGTCTTTTCCTTCAACGCAAGAAGAATAGTAGCGCATGTCAGTGGGAATATTTAAGTTTCTGTTAGCCGGCAGTTATGTTGCTCTGGTGTATTGGCTGTCCTGGCTAGGTATGCGCAGAACACGTGACATATCCGGGTTCTCGATTGGCAACAAGGACATGAGCCCTTATGTTGTCGGTATCACACTGGCAGCGTCGATCGCCTCGACGGCGACATTCGTGATCAATCCTGGTTTCGTCTACACCGACGGTTTATCGGCCTATCTGCACTATGGCCTGGCCGGATCGGCCGGGACGGTCACGGCTTTTCTGGTGCTATCAAAAGGATTTTTGCGCATAGGCGAGACACACCGGGCGTTGACCTTGCCAGACTGGATTTATCACCGCTATCAGCATCGCGGCTTCAGCCAGTACTTCGCATTCATCAATCTGCTCTCCATCACCTTTGTTGTCCTGATATTGCTCGGCTGCAGTCTCATTATGACGAGCCTGTTTCCTATTGAGCAGAAGCCAGCGCTCTTAATTGTGCTCTTCTTCGTTTTCTCCTACGTGCTGATGGGTGGCACCTACGCGCACGCTTACACGAATACGCTGCAAGGTTGCATCATGCTGGTAGTTGCCTTGTTCCTGTTTGTGCTGGGCGTTAAATATTTCGAAGGGGGATTTTTCGATGCTCTCTCCAACGTAGGTGAGAACTATGCGGCCGTGTACAACCCGGATAGCGCCTTGTACAACGGTTTTTTCTCCGTCTTCGCCAGCGGATTCATTATTACCTTCGCACTTATGTTGCAGCCCCATATTCTCACCAAGGTTTTGTATCTCCGCAGTGAGGCTGACCTTGGTAAGTTTATCGGCACGACTGTTGTGGTTGGTTTCCTTTTCACGCTGGTTCTGATGATTGGCTTTTTCGCGCGGATCGCGGGTCTGGAGGCATCGGCCCAGGATGCGGTTGTAGTTGAATACCTTACCTTCGAACTGGGTGGTGTCGCGCTTGGCGAGTTGTTACTTACCGTAGTGATGCTCACACTGCTGGCAGCAGGCATGAGTACCCTGGATGGCATTCTTGTCTCATTGTCGGCGATGGTAGTTAACGACATCATCACGCCGCTAGGCGGCAAGCCCAAGAACGCGCTGCTGTGGTCACGCTGCGTGTTGATTGGCATTGGCATCGTCGGAGTCTCTCTGGCGTGGGATGCGCCACCGCTGATTGGCTTGTTTGCTCAGAAGGGAGTCTACGGGCTCGCGGCGGCATCGCTCGTTCCAATGTTGTTCGGTGTGCTCTTCAAGGGTGAGATACCAGTGAAACTGGTCTTTACTGCCTCTCTCATCGGCTTGCTCGGGCACTTCTTTTTGCATTTGTTTATGGGTGTCGAAAACCCCGCAGTTTCAGCGAGTTATGCCATTCTCGCATCTCTGGTCTTCGGCCTGATCGCACTGCGCTTGCCGCTCGGCACTCTCTCCAGACACAACAATTCGTGACCACTGCTTGACTTTTCAACGCTTGTTGAATACTGTCTCCAAAAAATTCAACAATTGTTGAGTCAAAAATCACAACGACGACACATCGGTACCCAGGGTGAGTGGAGAGCAGGTCAGAATGACGACTCCCCGAGTTCCGCATCGAATCCTATTCTAAAAACACACAAGGGGTGCGACATGAAAACCAAGTTGTTCCGCAGGAAAGAATTGCCCACACTAATCAGTATCGTCCTGGCGGGAAGCGCCATAGCGGGCTCAAATGCATTCGCCCAGTCTGACTCTGTCACGCTCGAAGAAATCCTCGTAACGACCCAGCGCCGAGAACAAAACCTGCAGGAAGTTCCTGTGGCGGTAACGGCATTCAGTGCGGTCGATCTGGAAGAAAGCGGCATTTTCACGCTTGCCGATATCGAGAAAAGTTCACCCAATACCCAGATGCGCGAGAGTCGTGGTACCAACTCTACACTGACTGCATTTATCCGCGGCATCGGGCAGCAGGATCCGCTCTGGGGATTTGAACCCGGTATCGGCATCTACATCGATGACGTCTACATCGCCCGGCCACAAGCCGCCGTGCTGGATGTTTACGATGTAGATCGCATCGAAGTATTGCGCGGCCCTCAAGGTACTCTGTACGGGAAAAACACCATTGGCGGAGCCGTGCGTTATGTCACCAGACAGTTGGATGGAGAAGCTTCCGGTAAGGTTAAAATTTCGGCCGGTGATTACGGCCAACAAGACATTACGGCCAGTGGTCAGGTACCGCTGATTGAAGATCAATTGTTCATCGGCGGCGCCATCGCCAGACTGCAACGCGATGGCTATGGGACCCAGTTCAAGGGTTATGACCCCGTCTCAGGTCAGTTCACCCGTACCGCGGAAAACTACAACAAGGATGTGCTTTCGGGACGCGTGTCCCTGCGTTGGCTGGCGTCGGATGTGCTGAGCTTTACCCTGGCCGCCGACAACACTCAAGACGATTCCAACAACCGCTGTGGTTCCCGGTTCGACACCAACACGGTTGCCGCGCCCAATGGCGA
>JASBUV010000116.1 GCA_030147705.1 Gammaproteobacteria bacterium | reverse complement strand
CGGGGCGGTGAGGCTGCTTGGCCGAAATTCCTGATCGCCATCGCTGCTTGCGTGGCTGACTGTCAGAGTGTGCCGGGTCGAATTGATCAGCACCGTTAGTGCACTGCGTGCGGCCTGATACTGCGCTTCGCTGTGACTGCCGGGCAAGTCGAATTGTTTTTGAATCTCATAAGGAAGAAACGGACTCGGCGAGGCGCTCGCTGGCCAGTTCTGGTCTGTGAAGCCCAATAGCCAGAGATGGTCAAAGCTCAGGCCAGCAGCCTCGGTAGGCGAGTAGAATTCCACGCCTTGTTGCGTGCTGGATTGACTCCCTTTCTGCTGGCAAAAGCTGCGCAATTTATCGATAGCTTGCGCACAAGTCATTTTGCCGAGCAGGGCACTTGCATCGGCGAATTGCTCCAGTGCGTTTTGCCACTGTTTCAGCGTCGTCAGGTTTCTGTCACTCAGTTCCTCCCCGGGCCATCCAGCAACCGCGAGCAGCTTGCAAAAAGTTTTGCTCCACTGGGCGCTGTTCTGCTGTTGCGGCGTGTTGCGCAGAATGGTGCGCATCTCCAGCAACACACTGGCCAGTATGGGGCAGGAATAGTTTCTCTCTGATTGATTCAGGACATCGGAAAAATGCTGCCATGACACTCGCTTGCTGAAGTGACGGCGCATAAATTGTTCCATGTGCAAGCGAGCTTCACGCTCGTCGTTGGGGCTCTCCGGATTTGTCGCGCCGCTCGCACCTTGCACAAAGGGCGAGCGCAACAAACGGCACAAGTCATCGGCTTGTTGTTCGTCATTGTGCATGCCCAGCAGCAAGAGCGCATCCTTGATGAGCGCGCTCTGCGCAATTGGCATTTGCCGGCTTTCTTTGATGAAGCGCTTGTCGCTGCGCAGTTCGATGAGCGATTTACTGTCGAGCACATCAGCCAGAGCAGCATGGAAAAGCTGTTCATAGGAATCTTTGGCCGCGCACACAACGGCAATCACAGCGTTTGGTGATTGCGCAATTTTCTCTGCGGCCCATTTTGCACAAGTACGAATTTCATTTTCGAGATTCGCAAACTCGAAGCGCGTAATATCCAGCGTCGCCGTTTGCAGCACTTCATCGCTGACAGTGGTTACAAATTCAGCATGTGTGAATGTTGCAAAGAGCTGCTGATAGAGAGGAGGTGGTTGATAGAAGTTGATGAGCTGAATGCGGTCGTCGATCGGGTGCGATGTCAGGTACTGCGTGAGTATGGCGACTGCATCGACAAGATTGCTGCAATGCTGCTCCTTGCAAAGTATCTGAAACTTGCTTCGCCAATATAAAAACGCGGCGATATCGGCGATGCCGGAAAACTGTTCGAGCCGGGACAGATCAGGCGAATCGATCTGCCACTGCTTCATTAACTGATAGGCATGGCTCAAGGCTTTGGCAGTTTCCTGCGGATTGAGCAGAGGGAATGTGTTCAGCGACTCTTCGATAATGCGAGTCCACGCCATTTGCTCCTGCTGGGCATCGAGCACATAAGCGGAGCAAAAAGGCTCGATACCTCGCTGGGCGAGTCGTTGCCATGTCATTCTTACCCAGACATCCACCGCCTCAACACGCGGAGCGGTTATCACCGCTTGCTTGCTATTCGCCGCGATCATGGCGAGCAAGGATTTGCGCAGCCGGTTGTTCGGCACCAGTAGCATGCCACCTTTGTCGATGATCTCGAGCGCCTGTTGGAGATCGAATTGCATATCGCTCTCGCTCACGGTTTGAGCACCTCGGGAGAGGTCAGATGCCGTGACCAGTCCATGAACTCTTCGCGATTTCCGCGAAACACCAGACGATGGGATTTTTTGGCCAATTGGTAGTCGTACATCGGGTCGTAGTAATGTGACAGCAACTGCGTGATCCATTCGCGATGGCCCAGAACCTCGCCTTGCTGCTCATGCGCATGCAGCGCCGATTCCATTGCCTGATCAATGACCGGAAAGTGTTTGTCTCCGAGGCGACGACGGATTCTGGCCAGCGCATCGCGCAAGTAAGCCGCGAAGTGCTGAAAGTGATCATCCGGATAGCGTTGCTCAAAGTCAGCGTAGTTCGCCAGAATATAGTCATTGAGAATGACATTGCTGCGTTCACTCAAGGATTGTTCGATGACCGCCAGGGGCGCACTGCGCATTGCTGCAAACAGTAATTGCGGAACCGAGAGTGAGCCAACGGCGCGACTCTCGTCCTCGACAAAAATGTGTGGCGCTTTGCGCGTATCGAGTTTGAGCAGATCGATGGCAATATGATTCTCAAAATTGATCTGCGTGGGCTGGCCACCTACACGGCGGCCAAACGCCGAGCCTCTGTGATTGGCTCTGCCTTCCAGATCGAGCGCGGCACTCAGCTGTTGCAGGATCTCGGTTTTCCCAACGCCCGTTTTGCCAGCGATAATAATAAATTGTTGTTTTCTACTCAGGCGATCCAGAGTGTCGATGAGAAAGCGTCGCATTGCTTTATAGCCACCCTCAATACGAACTATGTTGTCGCCCGCTTCGCCAAGCCATTGCTGTACAATTTTTGAGCGTTGCCCACCGCGAAAGCAATAGAGCTTTGCTTCCGGGTTGTGCCTGATAAATTCCTGCCAGGCCGCAACCCGTTGTGCGCGAGTTTCGCCGCTAACCAGCTCATGGCCCAGAGCGATGGCGGCGTCTTGTCCGGCATGTTTGTAGCGAATACCGATCTCGGAACGCTCTGTATCATTTAACAGGGGCAGGTTTACCGCAGTCGGAAACGCGCCGCGTTGAAATTCAACCGGGGCACGTACATCGAGTAATGGGGTATCGGATACAAACAGGTCACTGAGTGCCGCATCCGAGGCGGGTGCAATTGCTGATTGGGCGCTCATGTAGTCCGTGTGTTCTGTTCGTGTTGTCAATCGGTGGTGTTAGGGTAAGTCGGCGTGACTTCCCTTTGCTCCCGTCGCTTGGAGTGTATCACTGCCACCTGAATGCTGCGAAGAATGCCGGTTCTGCGAAATCAGCGGTCATCTGGGCTTGTTGGTCAATCCGCGCAGATGAGTCCACATTTTTATTTCCCGCTTTATAATCACCCTATGACCAAGCCCACTCCATCGTCGCCATCGTCATCTTCAGTTGATCCGTTCTCCATGGTCGCTGCCATCAAGAGCCGCGGTCCGGCCCCAGTGCACCTCTGGGATCCTCCTTACTGTGGCGAGATTGATATGGTGATCAAGCGGGATGGAAGCTGGTATCACGAGGGCAAGCCCATTCGTCGCCCCGCCATGGTGCAGCTGTTCGCCAGCGTTCTCAAAAAAGAGGAGGACGGGCGGATTTATCTCGTTACACCGGTAGAGAAAGTCGGTATTACGGTCGAAGACTGCCCATTCGTCATTGTTGATATGGATGTCGAGAACAGTGCTCAGGATCAGCTGGTGCGATTCACCACTAATACGGCAGAGAGCTTTACCCTTGACGACGAGCATCCGCTGACCATAAGCCCCGACCCTGACACCGAGGAACCGCATCCGGTTGTGCACGTGCGCAGTGGACTGGATGGCTTGATCAACAGGGCAGTGTTCTATCGGCTCGTTGAGCTTGCCTGTGAGCACGATAACGGGTCTGGAACGAGGCTTGGGGTATGGAGTGCCGGCACTTTTTTTCCGTTTGCCGGTACTGACTAGCGGGGGTTAGGGTTTCAGGGCAGCAGCTGCGTCACTTGCTCGTGAACTACCTTGCACCGAGCCTTTCTCCGCGGCTTTCACTGAATCTTTGACCAAGCCTTTCATCGAGCCGCGCACTGTGCTTTCACCGTGTCCCTTAGATCGGATTTACCAGAAATATCAATCCGTTCTGTAACGACCGGGTGAGCCCGCGCCTCGGCTGAATGGCAGGTCGTTAGGGTTCTGTACAATTGACCTGTGCGGGCAAAAACGGCATTATTAGCCCCTTTTTTTCGGCC
>JASBUV010000173.1 GCA_030147705.1 Gammaproteobacteria bacterium | reverse complement strand
TTTACCCACACCGGATTCGCCCACCAGCAAGGGATTATTCTTGCGTCGACGAGAGAGCACCTGCACAACGCGCGTAACTTCTTCGAGTCGGCCAATGAGCGGATCGATTCTTCCCTTCTCCGCTTCGGCATTCAAATTGGTAGCGAAATTTTCGAGAGGGCTGCTGCCTGATTCTCCTACCTGCTCTTCGTCATGTTGCTCGGTGCTGGTCTCATTGTTGCCCACGTGACCTGGAATTTTGGAAATGCCATGGGTGATGAAATTCACTACATCGATTCGCGCTACATCTTGCTGACGCAAGAAATACACGGCTTGACTCTCTTGTTCGCTGAATATAGCGACCAGCACATTGGCACCGGTTACTTCCCGCTTGCCGGATGATTGCACGTGGAAAACTGCGCGTTGAAGAACGCGCTGAAAGCCGAGCGTCGGTTGAGTTTCCCGCCGTGAATCCGTTTCCGGTATCAGCGGCGTGTTCTTGTCGATAAAGTCGACCAACTCCCCTCGCAAGCGCCCAAGGTCACAGTCACAGGCAAGCAGCACGCTCGACGCCATTTCATTGTCCAACAGCGCGAGCAGCAAATGCTCCACTGTCATAAATTCATGGCGTTTTTTCCGTGCACTTTTGAATGCGTAATTGAGAGTTGCTTCGAGATCTTTGCTTAACATATTCGGCCTGCTGTCGTGGCAACTGCTGCGTTACCACTTGAAAATCGGACTGCCTGACTACTTTTTACTCAGCGAACCAGCAAGGTCCTGCTGATGTCACCGGGCTGGCATCACTCACTCTACTACCCGGTGCTTAACGGTCAACCTCTACCGAGCATAGCAGAGGCTGCTCACACTCGCGCGAATAGTCGTTTACTTGCGCAGCTTTCGTTTCTGCGACGTCCTTGCTGAACACACCGCAGACACCTTTGCCTTCGGTGTGCACCTTGAGCATGACTTGAGTGGCCTTCTCCACGTTCATATTGAAGAATGAACGCAGCACATCTACCACGAAATCCATAGGTGTGTAGTCATCATTGATGAGCACCACCTTGTACAACGGTGGCTTCTCAAGCTTGGGTTTCTCGGTGGTGGTCGCTGTGCCGGTATCGTGATCAGCGTTGTGATCGCCATCGTCCGAATTGTTGGGACGCGTCGGATAGGAGGATGCGACTGGTTCTTTCACTGGCAAAAACTGCATGGTTCGACTCGGGTTTCTGGATCTGTTTCAGGATCAATTTCAGGGCTACTCAGTGTTACGTCAGAAATGGTGAAAAGCGTAGTCATAGCCAGATGCCAGGGGTTATTTTGCGTCAGATTCCGCTGCTTGGGAAGTCCTCGAAAATCCTGAGCCTGCGACTATTTCGCCCTGCTTCAGCGCTCCAATATGGGGGCATTGACTGAGAAATCAATAGCTTAGCTCGAACCCACAACATTCCCGCGAATGCTTTTGTTTTGACATCGCGAATTTGTTGGTGTATAGCATCTTCTGTGACTAAATGTCACAACCCCAGATAATTACAAAAAATAATAAGACAGTACGGAGTTATCTATGAGTACTGGGCAAGTGAAGTGGTTCAATAATGCCAAGGGATTCGGTTTTATCTTGCCGGATGATGGAGGTGACGATTTATTCGCTCACTATTCTGCGATTGGTATGGAAGGATATAAAACCTTGAAGGCAGGTCAGATGGTGTCGTTCGACGCTATCGAGGGCCCGAAGGGTTTACATGCCGCAAACATCAAACCGTTATCTGATGGCGACCCCGCCAGTACAGAGCCGGCCGCAGCTTCTGAAGCTGTCGCCAACGGCGAAGATTCTAGCAGCGCAGACTGAGTAGTACTCGCCCCTCGGGGCGAGTATGCAGGTCCTACTGATTCGTCAGTATTGCATCACAGTAGTAGAGGTTGTGAGAGCACCCTACGCTCTGATTTCAGCGAATCTGCCGATATAGCGCTGTACGATGTCTCGAATAATTCTGCTGAACAAACCTTTCGGTGTGCTTTCCCAGTTCACCGGCGATCCCCCTGAAGCGACACTTTCCCATTACATCAAGGAGAAAGGTTTTTACGCGGCTGGTCGATTGGACAAGGATTCAGAGGGCCTGTTGTTGCTGACCGATGATGGCAAGCTGCAGCAGCAAATAGCCAATCCGCGCTACAAAAAACCCAAGACCTATCTGGCCCAGGTGGAAGGCCTGGTCGATGAAGAAGGACTGGCGCGTCTTCGCGAGGGAGTCACACTCAAAGACGGCTTGACCCGCCCCGCTCGCGCTGAAGCCATACCCGAGCCGGATCTTTGGCCACGCATCCCTCCCATTCGCGAACGCAGACACATCCCGACCAGTTGGATAAGACTCAGCATTCAGGAAGGAAAGAACAGACAAGTCCGGCGCATGACCGCGCACATCGGATTTCCCACGCTGCGCCTGGTGCGCGAAGCGATCGGTCAATGGCAACTTGGAGATTTGCAACCCGGCCAGTGGCGCATGCTCGACTATCGGGAATAAGGCAATTGAAGCTTGAACGGCCTAGTCCACTTGCCAGCGTTCAATAGCCTGGGAATCTGTTTCACGCGCTTCGACCCAATGACTCCCGTCACCGGTGTCCTGTTTTTTCCAGAAAGGGGCCCGGCTCTTGAGATAATCCATGATGAATTCGGCCGCCGCGAAGGCATTCTGACGATGGCTGCTGGCGACACCCACAAAAACGATTTCATCACCGGGATGCATCTCCCCCACCCGGTGAATCACTCGCGTTGCCAGCAAGGACCAGCGCTCATTGGCTTCAGCCACGATCTCCTGCAGACACTTCTCTGTCATGCCGGGATAGTGCTCAAGGGTGAGGGACTTAATGACATTGCCAGCGCCATTCGTGTCTGCATCGTAAAGCTCACGCACCAGGCCGGTGAAGGTGACGATCGCACCTGCATCGCCAGCACTCTCTTTCAGCGCCTGATACTCGACACTCACATCAAAAGGATCTTGCTGAACATTGATCATCACAGACAACCTGCAATACCTAACCGCCGGTCATGGGCGGAAAAAAAGCAACTTCGTCATTCGCAGACAATTCAGCATCCCGATCGACAACGCTGTGATTGATCGCCACCAGTAACGGATTACCAGCGCTCGAAATCTCTGCGAATTTTGCATCCTCTGAAGCAAGATAAGACACCAGATCAGCGACCGTCCGCACTGTCTCGGGCGGTTCAATCGTCTCTTCGGCTCGTGCCATGGCTTCGCGCACGCTGGCGAAATATTGAATCTTAAGCACCGTTTTGCTCTCCTGCTGCGGACTCGGCACGGCGAAAATGGCCACTGCGCCCGCCCTGTTTTTCCAACAGGCAGATCTGACCAATCACCATACCCTTGTCTACTGCCTTGCACATATCGTAGATGGTCAACGCCGCAACAGATGCGGCAGTCAGCGCTTCCATCTCGACCCCGGTCTGACCATTAACCTTGCACGTGGCGAGGATATCGACACGGGATTGCAGCTCGTTCAGTGTAAACTCGACATCAATGGAAGACAGCATCAGCGGGTGGCACAGCGGAATCAGATTGGAGCACTGCTTTGCCGCCTGAATGCCGGCGATGCGTGCGACGCTGAGTACATCTCCCTTCTTGTGACCGCCGCTGGCAATCAGGGCAAGCGTATCTGCCATCATCTCAATTCTGCCGCTGGCTACGGCAACTCGCTGGGTCACATCCTTGTCACCGACATCCACCATGCGGGCATTGCCCTGGCTGTCGAGGTGGGTCAATTTGCTCATTTGCTCTTCGTATCTCTCGGAAATTTGGCGTAATTCGGCATTATCCCATGATTCCACCCCACAATATAAGGCGAGCCGGCTGCGCCATCAGGCACAAGGCCGCGGCCAGCCCGGCATTGAATCAGGGTATCCAGAAAGGCTAGCATGCCCTCTTTTTCACCGAGCACAGAAAATGGCTGATTCCCGGGGCGAACTCCCACATATAACCGTAGCAACTGTAGTGGAGCGAGATGGGCGCTTTCTGATGGTCAAGGAAGCATCCGGCAATCAGATCGTCTACAACCAACCCGCTGGTCACGTCGAAAAACAGGAAACCCTGTCAGTGGCAGCGCTTCGGGAGACTTTCGAGGAAACTGGCTGGCACGTCGAACTCACTGGCCTGCTCGGCATCTATCACTACACATCCACCGCCAACAACATCACCTATATTCGGCACTGCTTCATCGCGAATGCACTCGACTTCGACAGTACTGCGCAGCTCGATCCAGATATAATAGAGACCATGTGGCTCACTGAAGAGGAAATCTTGCAACGTAAGGCGCAGCTGCGCTCACCGATCGTCCTGCAAGCGGTTGAGCACTATCGCCGTGGCATTCAATTCCCGCTCTCCCTGATTAACGAACCTTGAGCATGTCTATCGCAAATAACTCAATTGCCGCGACCCGGGTGATCGTTGGCATGTCCGGAGGCGTAGATTCCTCGGTTGCCGCCTACCTGCTCAAGCAGCAGGGCTATCAGGTGTCCGGACTGTTCATGAAGAACTGGGAAGAAGACGACGGCACCGAATACTGTACTGCCAAGGAAGACCTGGCCGATGCGCAATCTGTCTGTGACGCGCTGGGCATCGAATTGCACGCTGCCAATTTCGCTGCCGAATACTGGGACAATGTCTTTGAGCATTTTCTCGCCGAGTATAAAGCGGGCCGCACTCCCAATCCCGATGTGCTCTGTAATCGGGAAATCAAATTCAAGGCATTTCTGGATTATGCGCGCACCCTGGGTGCTGACCTGATTGCCACCGGGCACTATGTCCGCAGAGCTGACGAGGGCGAGCAGACCCATCTACTCAAGGGTGCCGACGACAACAAAGACCAGAGCTATTTCCTGTGCGAGGTGAACGAGGACTGCCTGAGCCAGTCACTGTTCCCTGTCGGCGAATTGCCCAAACACGAGGTGCGTCAGATAGCAGCCGATCTCGGCCTGCGCACTCACGACAAGAAAGACAGCACCGGAATCTGCTTCATCGGCGAGCGCAAGTTCAAGGATTTTCTCGCCCAATACCTGCCAGCACAGCCGGGCGAAATTCAAACCCGCGACGGTGACGTGGTTGGCCGCCATAGCGGACTCATGTACTACACCCTGGGCCAACGCCAGGGGCTGGGTATCGGTGGCTTGGCCAATTTTCCAGACGCGCCCTGGTATGTCGTTGGCAAGGATCTGGACAACAATGTGTTACAGGTTGCACAAGGTAATGAGAACGATGACCTGTTCTCCAAACGACTCTATACCCATGCGCCGAGCTGGGTTAACGCGGCACCCGAATTGCCTCTGAACTGCAATGCCAAGATTCGTTATCGACAACACGATCAGCGCTGCACGGTCAGCGCTCACGGTGAGGGGTTGGCCGTCGAATTCGAAGAGCCGCAACGCGCAGTGACACCTGGACAGTACATCGTCTTTTATGACGGTGACCGTTGCCTTGGAGGGGCCATCATTGACCGCTATAGCCAATAAGTTGACGCGCTGGGAACAGCAGAATCTTGCACTGGCTGCAGTTGCCCAGTGCGCCTCCCTGGTCAACAAAATCGCGACCACCGGCGAGTTGCCGCAGCACGAATTGCGCGCCGCGTTAAACCCACTGTTCGCACTCGACCCGGATGGCATCGCGGAAGTCTACACGAATCCAATCAATCTCACGCTGGGACTCAAAACGGTACAGGCGATCTTTAGCGCGGAGCGCGGCGCAGAGAGTAATGAGGTCGTGCGTTACACGCTGGGAATGCTACTGCTTCGTAATCGTCTGACTGCCAATGACAGCATGCAACAAACAATAAGACAGCGCCTGGCGCTAATCGAGCCACTCGGTTCCGGGGAAAACGAAGCGGACAGCGCGCAACAAGAGCGCACTTTAAGACAGCTTGCCGGGCTTTATCAGGATACAATAAGCACCCTTTCCTATCGCATTCAGGTGCAGGGAAAAATCGAGCATCTGAAGGATGAAGAAGTCGCCAATCAGATTCGTGCGTTGTTGCTGGCAGGCATTCGTTCAGCAGTGCTCTGGTATCAACTGGGCGGCAGACGCTGGCGACTCTTGTTCTATCGCCGCAAAGTACATGAAACGGCAGGCAATATCAGGCGTAAATTGCTAAGCCCGCTCTGAGCCAACTCACTCGACATTGCAACATTGAATACACAGGAATCAGGAATGCCCGAACAGGACACACAAACTCTCTTGGCTGTCTCCCCACTCGACGGCCGTTATCAGAGCAAGTGCCAGGAGCTCTCGCCGTTCTTCAGCGAATACGGGCTCATGCGCTACCGAGTACTGGTAGAAATTAAATGGCTCCAGGCGCTCGCAGCCGAATCTGCAATTGAAGAGTTGCCTGCGCTGAGCGCTGAAGATTGCGCAAGCCTCGACGCGCTATTCACCGACTTCAATCTCGATGACGCACAGCGCATCAAGGAAATTGAAGGAACTACCAATCACGACGTGAAGGCGGTTGAATACTTCATCAAAGAGAAGCTGAAGAATCGTGCCAGCCTTGCGACCCATTTGGAGTTCGTCCATTTCGCGTGTACGTCTGAAGATATAAACAATCTCTCTTATGCCCTGATGCTGCGCGATGGTCGAGATCAAGTCATGCTCCCGGCACTCAACGAAGTGATCGCTAGACTGCGCGAGCTGGCTCATGCGACTGCGGAACAACCGATGTTGTCACGCACTCACGGCCAGCCCGCATCACCCAGCACAATCGGCAAAGAGTTTGCCAATGTGGTGTATCGCCTTGAGCGTCAGGCGCAACAACTTTCGCAGTCGCCTGTGCTGGGCAAAATCAATGGCGCAGTCGGTAACTTCAACGCCCATTACAGCGCCTATCCGGAAATCGACTGGCCAGCCCTTGCAGAGAAGTTTGTGAGCGACCTGGGTTTGACCTGGAATCCCTACACCACCCAGATCGAGCCGCACGACTTTCTTGCCGAGATGTTTGCCGCATTGGCCCGAGCCAACACCATCATCCTCGATCTGGACAGAGATATCTGGGGGTATATTTCACTCGGTTACTTCAAGCAGAAGACTATCGCCGGAGAAGTTGGCTCTTCCACCATGCCGCATAAAGTCAATCCGATCGACTTTGAAAACTCTGAAGGCAATCTCGGTCTCGCCAACGCCCTGCTCGGCCATCTTGCCGAGAAACTCCCTGTCTCGCGCTGGCAACGTGATCTGACCGACTCTACTGTTGTGCGTAATGTGGGCTCTGCGTTTGCCTACAGCCTCATCGCTTTTCGCGCGACACTGAAAGGTCTCGGCAAATTACAACTCAACGCTGCTGCGATCGATGCCGACATTGATGCCTGTTGGGAGATTCTCGCTGAACCTATACAAACTGTTATGCGTCGCTATGGTGTGCCCGAGCCTTATGAGAAACTGAAATCACTAACTCGTGGTCAAACAATCAACGAGACAACGATCAGGGAATTTATCAGCAGTCTTGAGATTCCTGACACAGCGAAGCAGGAATTGCTCGCACTGACGCCGCGCAGCTATCTTGGCAACGCAATCGCGCAAGCCAAAGCGATCTGACTGGGCGCATGCCAACGCTGAGCGACAGCTTCGATCCGGAAGTATTTCTGCGCGACTATTGGCAGAAGAAGCCGTTACTCATCAAAGGTCTTTTCCGGCAATTCGAGGACTTGCTGAGCCCGGAGGAATTAGCCGGGCTCGCCTGCGAATCCATTGTGGAAAGCAGGTTGATCGAGGGGAGCGTCACGCAGAATCCAGTCGATAAGCGTATTGCTGCCGACCTCAAATTGACGCACGGCCCCATAGACGAACAACACTTTCCGCAACTTCCTGAGCAGGACTGGACGGTGCTGGTTCAGTCTGTGGATCAATGGGCTGAGGAAGTAAACGAGCTGAAAAATTGCTTCGACTTTATTCCCAACTGGCGAATCGAAGACGTCATGATCTCCTTTGCGGCCCCTGGTGGAACCGTCGGACCTCACTTTGATTACTACGATGTTTTTCTCCTGCAGGGAGGCGGATGCCGGCGCTGGCAAGTCGGCGAGCGCTGTTCCAGCAATACGGCAACAGTTGATCAGGCAGGACTGTCATTACTTGCAGAATTTACCACTATCGACAGTTATGACCTGGAGCCCGGCGATGCGCTCTACTTGCCGCCCCGCTTCGCCCATTGGGGAACGGCACTGGAAGCCGGATTGTGCTATTCGATTGGCCTGCGCTCACCGTCACTGGCCGAGATGCTGGAAGGATTTTCCGATGCGATGATTGCGCGCGCAGATCCAGAATTACGCTTTGAAGACCCGCAACCGCAGATTCCGGCCCATCCCGCCAGCATAGACTCCAGCATGCTGGATACTGCACATGCACAGCTGTTAAGCGCTCTCGCCGGACGCGATGACTTCGATCGCTGGTTTGGCTGTCAGGTTACCCAACCGCGCTATCCGGAAAGTATCCACGCACCGGATGAAGAGTATTCGCTTGAGGATCTTGCTGGCGCGTTGGAGGCTGGAGAGAGTCTGCTCCGCCACCCGGGTTCACGTTTCGCCCAGATGTCACTCAGCAGCGGCAACGTACTCTGCTTTGTTGATGGCGCCTGTCACGAACTGGGCAGCGAAGATGCTCAGTTAATCGCCAAGCTCACCCATCCAGACACCAGAGAATATGGAAAGCTCTTCAGACAGTGCTCGAGCACGTCTGGTCAGCAGCTTCTCTTGCAATTGCTCAATCAGGGTAGTCTGGTATTGGACGCCGAGTAGCAGCGCGAAACCTGTACAAGCCGGCACGCACTTTCTCGTTCATCCACGAACGCTGGCCCATGCATGCTCACTCTCACACGCTATCAGCTTGCCCGATTGGCTCAGGCAGGCAAATCCCGCTCGCTGGCTTTGAGAAATTCAGCCCGCAAATCCGCATAGGTGTGCACAGCCGGAAACTGGGGGAACTCAGCGATGACGTTGTCCGGTGCGTGGAACAGGATCCCCGCATCGGCTTCGGACAACATAGTGGTGTCGTTATAGGAGTCGCCGGCCGCTATCACGCGAAAGTTCAGAGAATGAAACGCTTTGACGCACTGCCGCTTGGGGTCTTTCTGACGCAATTTGTAGTCGACTATCGCACCGGAATCGTCGGCAATCAGGCGATGGCAGAACAGCGTCGGGAAGCCAAGCTGTGCCATCAGAGGCTGAGAAAATTCATAAAATGTATCGGATAAGATGATGACTTGAAAGCGTTCTTTCAGCCACGCCACAAACTCTTGTGCACCCTCGAGTGGCGCCATTGTCGCGATCACTTCCTGGATGTCTGGCAATCCGAGTTTGTGTTGCTTGAGCAGATCAAGGCGCTGCCGCATTAGAACATCGTAGTCCGGAATATCACGTGTCGTCGCGCGCAGCTCATCAATGCCCGTTTTCTCGGCAAAACCAATCCAAATCTCCGGGACCAGGACACCTTCCAGATCGAGTGCTGCGATTTCCATGAAGCCTTTCTTCCTCAGTAATAGATAACAGAAACAAATGTCAGAAACAGACGCGCATTGGGGCCGCCTTAATGCACCGCCAATCTACCAGAATACAGAGATGGACAGTAGCGCGAATCGACCGGAATCATCACTGTATGTGCCACTGCCACATAAATTCCACCACAAAATATTGAACGACGATTCTCCAATTTACCCATATTTTGTATGCGACCGGTTTTTAGACAGTCTAAGTAACTAATTTTATTGAAGTTTTTCCACGTGGAACATCAGCGAGCGCCTTGCAACCCGATTTGCATCGGACAGCTATGCACATCCCATCCATCAGCTCCGATTCGCCAAAGTCAGGCACACTCATGCCGCGGACGAGGCCTGCTCTTTACCATCACCAGCAAATAACCGAGAATGTGCGCCGCGCGCCGATCTCGAGCAACGAGCAGTTCCTCACTGGCAGTTCCTGCTCCGCAGAACCCCTGCTATTCTGCTCCTTCCATCGGCCACTCCACTAAATCACTACCCAAAGCACTGATGGGTGCAGCAGCAAGGAATACCGCATGAGCACGCTGGATGAGCGCGATATTGAGGCGTTAAACA
>JASBUV010000170.1 GCA_030147705.1 Gammaproteobacteria bacterium | reverse complement strand
ACAAGTCAGCGTGTCGGTCGCGGGTTATGTGCCGACGCCCTGCAACTCACTGCTTACACCTGCAGTGGCTTACAAGGACAATACGTTCACTGTCACACTTGCCTATCGTGAACTGGGCCCAGCCGAAACGTGTATCGCAGTAATTGAAGAATACACGACATCCGTTGCACTGGATGTGGCTGGCTTGTCAGCCGGAACGTACAAGGTCGTAGTCAACGACCAGGAAACAGAATTTACCCTCCAGGTAGATAATTGATCTGCATAGGTCTCAGCTAATTATTTAGCTCTTGAACCGCGGTCGCCAGAAGGCAACCGCGGTTTTTTTTACATAATCCAAAACTGACCTCACCACTCAAACTGGAGCCGGCCGAACACGTGGCGGCCCTGTCCAAACATGCGACTTCCTTGTGGCACGACACTGTTGATTACCCGATTGAATCCGGACAAGTGATCAACATAGCCTTTGTCGAACACATTTTCCGTACCTAGCGATACAGTCAACTCATTACTAACCAGCCAGTTTAAATAGAGGTTGGTTAGAGTATAGCCATTGCTGATAGCGTACGAGTTGTTCGGGTTTGTGGGATCGTTGGTGTTGGTCGCAGACAGGCGATCCTGATCGGCGACCACGACTTGTTCGATTTTCGCAGCCATTGTGTTGGTTTCGTAGTACAGAGCCAGCCGCAGGGAGTCTGGTGCCACGCGATAAAGGTGATCGTCGATATCCTTGCGTTCGCCCCTGACTCTGGAGGCTATGGCTTCGGCTCTCCAGTTGTCAGTCAATCGGAATCCGGCAGTGAGATCGAGACCCTTGAACTCTGCATCGGTGTTGGCAAACATGAGTGGTGTAGGGTCGCCGTTGGCATTGGCGCTAACGCCGATCACAGCGGGATGGATTGCGGCAACACCCTGGATGTAGTCATCCACATCGCGATAGAACAAGCGTGGGGAGAAATAAATATCGCCGAAATCCCAGTCGAGTCCCAGTTCAACTTGCTGTGACTCTTCAGGTCGCAAGAGCCTGTTGCCGACGTAGTTATTGCCATCGCCGATGCCTGCGTTAGCTTCAAGTGGGATCCAGAGAAAGCGCTCCTGATACAAAGGTGATCGTGTTTTCTGTGCAACGCCCAATTCCACAACCAGTGTCTCGGTAGCCTGGTAGCGAGATTTCAGTACCCAGTCGAGATTGTTGTCATCTGCAGTACGATCGGCGCTATTGAATGCTTCGCGTAGCATCCAGACCGCGCGTGGTGGCGTGCCTGCTGGCCACATCGAGGAATTCATATCAACCAGTTGGGCAGGAAAGGCATCAACAGCTCCGGTACTCATGTCTACCTGCTCGGAGCGGATACCTGCTTCAACGTAGAGCCGGGACGAAAGATTCGCTGACCACTGTGCGAACCAGGCCAGATTTTCGACCTTGGTGTCATTGAAGTTACTGACGAAGAACGGCGCAAAATCGGGATCGTAAACGGTTGCGTTGTGGGTCGCATCTTTGCCTTCCACTCCCACAATTGCAGTACCTGCACCGAGTTCCCAGTCGAGGGTCAATTTGAATCCCTTCTCGTCACTATCTGTGAGGACATTACGCTTGTCGTCTCCGGCAAACGGAGGTAAGGGCAAGCTTGAAAAATCAGGCGTCTGACGCAATAAAAAATTGCTCATGCCATGGCTGATTTCCGATCCATAGAGGCGCGCCTCCACACCAACGCTCGACAATTCAGTGCGATAGCTCAGATTCCATGTTTGCGTATCGAACCAATCGATATCCATCGGCAGGCTCGGCGTGCCCGTGTCTTCAGTGGCGATTTTGTGCAGCACGATATCAAATTCATGTACGCCACTCTGGAAGCCGTAGCCGATACCGTGAACGCCGCGCTCGTACTGTGTTGCTGTGGCATCGCCGAACGGAGTTTCGTAGTTCTCGCCTTCATCAAGCGAACCCACTGTGAAGAACCGATGGTTCGCGTTGCTGATACCAAAAATCCCGGACACGCTGTTGGAACTGTCCGCGCTGCCAACGGCGTATTCAGCGTCGCCGCTGAACTCCCACTCACTGCCGGATGCAAAGTCAGGGCGTTTCCAAAGAGCAGTTGCGGCACCTCCGATTCCCCCTCCTGTGGAGATCGAAGCGATACCCTGTTCGACTACCAACTCCTCCATAAGTCCTGCCGGAATGTGATGTAGCGGTGGTGCCATCCAGTTCGGGCCGCCGCCGTGGATCAGCATGCCATCAACGCGCACGTTGATGCGTGGTCCAAACATGCCGCGGTATTGAATCTGGCCAGTTAGCGGCCCATTGTTGTTGGCAGCCCCACCTGGCACTTGATTCATTAACTTGGCAGTGTCGACAGTTGACCCGGTTCGCCTTGCAGTGAACTCTTTCTCGATAAATTCGGCACGACCGATAACGGTGATTTCTTCAACCTGTTCAGTACTGCTCTGCGCAAAACCGGCTTCACAAAGCAGCGTAGAAGACAGTGCGACAAAAATGGTTCGGTTTGGAAATTTCACGAATTTCTCCCTTAGAATTCTGCTAAAACAGACGCAATCGAGAATGGGTGTAGCAGTGTAAGCGTTACGTGGCTTGCGCAATGTGGCTGATTATCAGCAATGCTTCATTATAAAAGTGCGCAAGTGGAGGATTGAACGTGGCATATTGTCGCACCCGTTGTCGCAACTGACACAGTGCCTGTGGCGAACAATCCCGGAGGGCGGGAAAAAACAGCGTCGGAGGCCGGTCTCGTTTGTGCAGATGCCAGCAATTCGCGTATTTATTCAGTAGCGATTCATGTCAAAATGCCAGAATAGACGGCAGGTGTAGAATTCACGCTGCTCTGTCAATTCGAGTCGGCAGAATTCGAGCCGGCAGAGACGTATCAAGACTTTCATAATGAGCGCATTAAGCATTACAGGAAACACCTCAGGAAACACTTCAGCAAACTGCGATGAGCTGATAGCCCTGCACAGTGGCGCGCGACGGTATTGGAGTTGTCTGCTCGCTGCCGTGCTGCTTGTGGGCGGGATTTGCGCGCCGTCGTATGCGCTCGGTCAGGCTGTGTCTGAGGCACACGCGGAAGGTGAGGTGGCAGTAGATGCTGTGCAGGTACTTGCTGAAGGTGAATTCAGTGACGCTAGCGAAAGCAGTGAAACCAATCAGGTCGATCAAGCCAGCCAAGCCAGCCAAGCCAGCCAAGCCAGCCAAGCCAGCCAAGCCAGCCAAGCCAGCCAAGCCAGTCAAGATAGTCCAGCTACCGATGGCGAAGCATCCAGCACCCCAGAATCCGAAGATGCAGAAGCGGAAGCGCGCCGTGCCGCGGAAGAGGCTGCACGGCTGGCTCGACTGAGTGCCGAGAAATCAGCGTTGGAAGAGCGGCTCATCGAACTGCAATACGAACACGGAATTTACTCACCGGTACTTATGGAGGGCTATTCTGATCTGGGCGCGCTGCACATCGAGCTCGGTGACTATACTGCTGCTGCCGATAGCTACAACCAGGCTTTACAGATCGCACGCATCAATGACGGCTTGTATAGCGAGCAACAACTGCCTCTGCTGCTGGCCCTGATAGATACGCAGCAACTCCGCGAAGACTGGCAGCGTGCTGATGATGCGGCACATCTATATATGCATCTGCATGAACGTCTCTACGACTTGCGCGATCCCCTCCTGCTTGCTGCAGCCGAAGACTTCGGCAAATGGCGACTGCGTCTCATTAATGAAAACCTGCTCGATTTGAATACCCGGGAACGCATGGATCTGGCAGACGAGTTGAGTGAGTTCTATGAGCGGCTCCTCAATCCTCCCGAGCCGCGCAGCGATGTGGCACAAGGAGAGATAGCAGAGGGCTCGGCAGAGTCTGATCAGCAGCTCAGTGCAGAGTGGGAGCTGAGTTTCCTCGAGAGCAAGGCACAGGCCGATCTGACGCTTGCACGCGCCGTTGCTAGCCTGCCCAATAGTTATTTTGCACCTCCCGAGCCGCGCTATATTTATCAGACGCGTTGTCGGACCACGGTTAACGCCCAAGGCCAATCAGTGCGCGAGTGCTATCAAGTCCGGGTTGAAAATCCCCGCTTCAATCGCTCACAGGGTGACGCCAAACGAGCCGCTATGGGTCGTTATACGCGGGAAGTGCAGCGCAATCTTGACCGCATGACAGTATTGCAGGAGTCGGCAGATAGTTTGACTGAAAGCGAGCGCACCGAGCTGATTGCCCGTATCGATACTATGCGCAGTTCGGTACGCGAGATCGACAGGCTGGCAACTCGCAGTCTCCTGAACTTCAGGTGATTCCAGGTTTTCAGCGGCTCGGCAATGCATTGAACTGGTAATTCTGTCGCCAGCGGTGTACAACAGGCTGTCAATTCAAAACTACTGGAGCGACGTATGATGCAATTCTCACGTGCGAGCACGCGCGGCAGAGGCACACTGATCACTCTCGCGGTGACGGCAGTGCTGGCGCTGGCAAGTCAGCTCGCAGTGGCTCTCGAAGTAGGGGACAAGGCACCGGACTTTTCGCTGCCTGCTTCTGACGGCCAAACCTATACTCTGTCCCAGTTCGCAGGCGACAAACCCGTTGTTATTGCGTTCTTTCCCAAAGCCTTTACAGGCGGCTGAACTATGCAATGCAAGGCGCTGCGTGACAGTGCCAGAGAAATACAAAGTTTCGACGTTGCGTACTTCATGGCCAGTGTGGACACACTGGCGGACAACACTGCATTCGCGAATGAGCATGAAGCGAATTTTCCAATCCTGGCTGACGCGGACAAATCCATGGTCGAGGCATACGGGGCATTGGGAGCACGCGGATTTGCCAATCGCTGGACCTTCTACATCGATGCTGATGGCACGATACTGAAGATCGATACGGAGACCAATCCTGCCACAGCAGGCAGGGATCTGACGCGGACTATGGAGGAACTGGGTTTCCCACGCGTCTCTCAATAACGACAACCAGTGACGACAACGCAGTTCGTCAGTGGCAAAACGTAGCGCCAGCTGACCAGAAACGATCAACGGGCATAAGCCGCAGTCTCTGAACTGCAATCAGGCTTGTGCCCGTTTTCGTTTGCACAAAGCGATAGCCAGGATATGTGGCGGAATTATGGCCATTGCTGGCCGTAACATGGCGTGATGAGCCCCAATATTGAGGCAACATTGGGGCTATGCCAGAATAGCGCGCAGCAGTATTGGGGAGTCAACTATGTCGAAGTCAGGTCTTTGGATTATCGCAGCAGTCGCTGTTTTTACACTTCTCGGATTGGTTTTTTTGGCCATGACCTGGGAGGCTCCGGCAGGTACGACTACGGTCGTGCTCCCCGCACCGGTTGAAACCGCTCCGGCAGATCCTACCGAGCAGAGTCCCTCTGCCTCTTCCAATAACGCCGCCAGCAGTGCGCTGCCTCGCATCCGCATTCAGCCGCAGCAGCCTGAGCCCGCAGCGGTCGTGACTGATGTCGAACCGGCACCGCCACCTGTTGAAGTCAGTGCGGTCGAGCCAGAGCCCGATACGACCGCAGCCGTGCAATTACCCAGTCTTGGCGCAAGCGACGAGTTCGTGCTCGAAAATCTGCGCGGATTGCAGAATGGCATACAATTGATCGGTTTGCTGCGCAGTGAGCAGCTGATCCGCAATTTTGTTGTGCTGGTGGACAATGTCAGCCGCAACAGCTTTCCACAAACAGGCCTGCCCTATCAGGCCATGAACCAGGAGATGCAGGTTCGGAGTCTCGACGAGAACCTGTTTGTGATGGAGCAGTCCGCGCATGGGCGGTTTGATGCCATTATCGACACTTTCATTGCGGTTGATACCCAGGCGGCTATGGCGATTTACCGACTGATCTCACCACTGCTTCGTCAGGCCTATGGTGAGCTTGGTTATGGTGACAATAATTTCGATCCGGTCCTGCGACGCGCGATTCGCAATGTGCTTGATATGGATCCACCTGAAGGGCCGTATCAACTGGTGAAGCCCTCTGTGATGTATCTTTATGCTGATGCGGGTATTGAGAATCTCTCGGCAGTTGAAAAACAGCTGATACGCCTCGGTCCGGAAAACACTCAAAAGCTACAGCAGAAGTTGCAAGCATTTCTCTCAGCGCTGTAGATTTCCACTAGTTTTGCAAGCAACGAGCCTGGCAGACAGAAGCGCTCGCCGGATTACGTTTATGAGGAAGCCCGCCATTGAAATCTGACAAGCACTCTCATCTCGTTTCTGTTGATTGGTTGCAGGAACACGCGGCAGACCCCGAGCTTATAATTCTTGATGCATCGGTTCCTCCTGTTGTGCCGGGCTTCGTATCGATTAATGCAGATGGGCCCCTCAGAGTCATTCCGGGTGCGCGGCGCTTCGACTACGACCAGCAGGTGTGCAAGCCAAATAGCCCTCTACCGCACATGATGCCTTCAGCGGATCTGTTTCAGGCTGAAGTGCGCAAGTTGGGAGTGCGCCGGGATTCACTGATTGTCGTGTATGACGACACGGGCATTTACGCCAGTCCCCGCGCCTGGTGGATGTTCAAAGCCATGGGTCATGATCGCGTCAAGGTGCTGCAAGGCGGCCTGCCGGTGTGGCTGGAGCAGGGTGGCGATACCACGGATGCCTATGCAGACGTGCCCGCGGAAGGGGATTTTGTTGCCGAGGAGCGGCCCGACTACTTCTGTGACTTCGAAGTGGTTCTGGCTGCACTGCAAAACCCTGAGGTCGAAATTCTCGATGCGCGTTCTGCGGGCCGATTCTATGCGCGCGATCCGGAACCCCGGCCCGGCGTTCGCGGTGGGCACATGCCTGGCGCCAGGAACCTGCCTTTCCAGCAAGTGCTAGATGGCTTGCAGCTGAAGTCTGCTGCAGAGCTGCGTGCGTTACTGGCACAACACATCGATAATTCGAAGACTGTGATCACCAGTTGTGGATCAGGTATTACGGCCTGTGTGCTCACCCTCGCTGCAGCCGAGGCAGGCTATGACAAACTGGCTGTGTACGATGGCTCCTGGGCTGAGTGGGGGCAGCCATCCAAGCTGCCTGTTGTCACAGAAGACTAGCCTTCTGCAACGGGTCACTCATCCAGTGCCTTGCAATTTCACTTGAGGGCACTACAATTCGCAGCGTCTTTAATGCGCCGGTTTTACGTTCCGGTGAGCAAAGAGGAAGCACAATGACCGAAGCACAAGGCGGCTACATAGTCGCGGCGATGTATCGTTTCGCCAAATTCCCCGATTTTGAATCTTTTCGCCAGCCATTGCTGGAGCTCATGCTGGCGCATGAGGTACGTGGCACCTTGCTGCTGGCTGCGGAGGGCATTAACGGCACGATCGCTGGCCCGAGAGCGGGAATCGATGCCGTACTCGCCTTTATCCAGAGTGACGAGCGCTTCGCTGGTCTGGATGTCAAAGAGTCGCTCAGCGACGAAAATCCTTTCTACCGCACCAAAGTCAAACTCAAGAAAGAAATCGTGACCATGGGAGTAGAAGACATCGACCCCAACCATATCGTCGGCACCTACGTTGAGCCCGCTGACTGGAATGCGCTGATCTCATCACCTGATGTCGTGTTGCTGGATACCCGCAACAAGTATGAAGTGGAAATCGGCACCTTCAAAAATGCCGTCAATCCGGAAACCGAATCCTTTCGCGAATTCCCTGACTATGTCAGTAAAAATCTCGACCCGGCGAAGCACAAGAAAGTCGCCATGTTCTGCACGGGGGGAATTCGCTGTGAGAAATCCACAGCCTATCTGAAGCAGCAAGGCTTTGAAGAGGTTTATCACCTCAAAGGCGGCATTCTGAAGTATCTCGAAGAGGTGCCCGAAGCCGACACTCGCTGGGAAGGCGAATGCTTCGTCTTTGATAACCGTGTTACAGTCAATCACCGATTGGAGCCGGGCAACTACGACCAGTGCCACGCTTGTCGGATGCCGATTACCGAGCATGACAAGCAAAGTGCCCAGTATCAGCAGGGCGTGAGTTGCCCGCATTGCTTTGACAAGTTGACAGAAGAGCAGGTTGAGCGGTTTGCTGAGCGTGAGCGTCAGATGGAGTTGGCGCGTGAGCGCGGCGAAACTCACATTGGCCACCCTGTTCAGGAAACTATCGACAAGCGGCGGCAGGAAAAGCTCCACTTCAAGGAATCGCAGCGGCAGCGTAACAAGGGCTAGGGGCTGGTTCTGCAAATTCAAGGCAAGGAGTGCTGCAGCAGTTAGCAGCAAAGGGAGACTGCAAGTGAAATATATTACTTTGGCGAGCGGCGACAGCATGCCGATGCTGGGTCTGGGAACCTGGAAGGCTGAGCCCGGTATTGTCTACGACGCGATTCGCAAGGCAATCGAGTTGGGCTATCGTCACTTCGACTGCGCGGCGATTTATGGCAATGAGTCAGAAATTGGCAGCGCCCTGAAGGATGCCATGACCGAGGGTGATGTGACGCGCAGCGAGCTATTCATCACCTCCAAGTTATGGAACGATGCGCACCGCGAGGCAGACGTCGAGCCTGCCTTGATGGATACCCTGTCCGACTTGCAGCTGGACTATCTCGATCTCTATCTGATTCACTGGCCAGTTGCGGTCAAGCCGGGTATCGGTATTGCGCAGACACCCGAAGAATTCTTCACGCTCGACGAGGTGCCTCTGAGTGAAACCTGGCGAGCAATGGAAGCGTGTGTCGACAAAGGCTTGTTACGCAATATTGGCGTATCCAATTTCAGTGCTGCCAAGCTCTGCGATCTGCTCGATCATGGACGTATTCAACCAGCGGTCAATCAGATCGAAGCACACCCCTTATTGCGGCAACAAACACTCAAGGACTTTTGCGACGCCAATGGCATCGTTATCACTGCCTACTCCCCGCTTGGCTCAACGGATCGACCCGCGGCGATGAAGGCTGCCGATGAGCCTTCGCTGTTCGCATTGCCGGCAGTCGAACAGATTGCAGCCAATCGCGCTTGTTCGCCTGTGGAGGTATTGATTTCCTGGGCGCTCAACCGCGGTACGGCGGTGATTCCCAAGTCGGTCAATCCGGTTCACATGGCGAGCAATCTCGCCTGTACGTCACTGGAATTGACGCAGGGAGAAATGCAGCAACTCGACTCACTCGATCGTCACTATCGGTATGTGACTGCCGAGTTTTTTGCGGTTGAAGGGTCTACCTACACCGCAGCGAGCATCTGGGATGAATAAGCTACCGACCAGTCCATTTGGCGCCTTTCTGGGTATTCAGATGCTAGTGGCGGAAGCTGGGAAATCCCACTGCCGGATTGAGCTGCAGCATCACCATATGAACAATGGTGGGAGAGTGCATGGCGGCGTGCTCACGTCGCTCGCCGATACTGCAGCGGGAATGGCGGTGCGCACTGTGCGCCCCGAAGGCTCGCACGCAGCGACTACAGGCCTCAGTATTGCCTTTATTCGGCCACCAACAGGCGACACGCTGGATGCTCACGCTGAAGTCATCCACGCGGGTCAGCGCCTGTTTCGCACGGAAATCAGCGTATTCAGTGCTGAAAAGCTGGTTGCCCGCACCACAGCCACCTTCATGATTATTCACAAGCCCTGATTGCTGCCCGGAGTCTGGAAGCGTCATTTTCTCTGCAGAGCGTGAAATAGGTCCCGGTTCGTCTGGGTCTTACAGTATTTAATCGCTTTCAGGTAAACCGTTGGAGAGTTCGTGCGTAGCATTAGCTAACTGGAGTAAGCTATTTGCCTGTGCCCCGTGCCAGAGCGGCGAAGGGAATTGGAGAATGAAAATGACAATGAAGACATGTGGTAGGGGAAAACAGATCAAAGGCGTCTCGCCTGTCTGGTCTGGATCATTAGTGACGCGACTGGCGATTGCTGCTCTGGCTGTGATGACGCCCTTTGTTGGCGCGCAAGCGCAGTTAACCGAGTTGGGAGGGACGACGGCATCCGGTGCCACGACAACGGCCCAGTTCAGCGGTGGTGTCACCGCGGATAACGGCGCAACTCATAAGAGCGTGATCGCCTTCGACGAAGAGGTGGACGTGGTGACACAGATTCGTGTCGAAGAATCTCACATAAATACAGTGGGAAATCTCTACGTGGTGGTAGTCAGCGGCCCAATCTTTTTTATGGGCGTTGAGAATCAGGGCTTCGTAGTCTGGGACCAGAATCCTGCCAATCTGCAGCCGATGCGCTCGGCAGTGACATTCTCTGCGGCGGTTGATCTGCCTATTGTTGAAAACATTGTGTTTGGCCCGGCAGGTGTGTCAGATACGACTTTGCAGATATTTGTGGCCTATGACACCACAGCTGCGGCGGGCGAATTGTATTACAGCCCAGCGCCGCTGACGTTCACTGTTGAAGCAGAGCAGACGCAGACCCAGGCACAAAGCCTGACGACCTACCAGCAATCCATTTCTGGCCCAATCATTCAAGGCATCTGCCGCACTTGCCATGTGCAGGGTGGCCAGGCCTCGCTCACCTCTAACTTGCTTTATGTGGCTGCGACTGAATCGGGAATTCTCACCAACTACAACACGCTGGTGGACTACATCAAGAGCGGGAACAGTGCTACGTTGCTGGCCAAGCCCACCGGCGGCACAGCGCATGATGGCGGCGTCTGGTTCACGCAAGGGAGTAGCAATTTCACCAACTGGTCGACCTTCATTAACCAGGTTTTGGGTGAGAATTAGTGAAGTAGGGCTCAGCAAAAACTAAGGTTTTTGCCCGTTACAGAAAGCTGATTCTATCACTACACTCTGAGCTTTGTTTGCGAACTCAGAGTAGTAGTGATGGCGAGCATTGAATCTTTTCTGGATCGGGATCTCGGACTTACAGTGATTACTGTGTGCGGCAATCTCAAGGCACCTGAGATTCCCAAATGCATTGATCATTATTACAGAGGCAATCGCAACAACATGGCATTGTTTGATTTCAGCAATGCGTACCTTTCCAGCTCTGAGCTTTCCATTCCTATTCTCGCACTGTCACCCAAGAAGCGAATTTCCCGCAAAGGAGATCGCAAAGCGTTTGTCTTTCCGGAGCGCCTTGAGAAAGATTTCAAACCCTTCCTG
>JASBUV010000161.1 GCA_030147705.1 Gammaproteobacteria bacterium | reverse complement strand
CGGCGGAAGAAGTTATCCTTCAGGGCCGTATGTACGACCTGTGGGTCTGGAAAGGCGGGTGTGGGATACAAAAAAAGACGGACATAAAAAAAGCCCCGGTTCTTTTCAGAACTAGGGCTTTCAGAATCAGTGGTAGCTATGACTGGACTTGAACCAGTGACCCCAGCATTATGAATGCTGTGCTCTAACCAGCTGAGCTACATTGCCATAGTTTGGAAAGGTCGCGAATTTTGGCGATTTTCCCGGTCCTTGTCAAGAAATCGGGATTTTCCGCGGACTAGACGTTAAACCGGAAATGAATCACATCGCCATCCTGTACGATGTAATCCTTGCCCTCAAGACGCCATTTCCCGGCTTCCTTGGCGCCAGCTTCGCCTTTACCGGCGACGAAGTCGTCATAGGCCACGATCTCGGCGCGGATAAAGCCTTTCTCGAAATCGGTGTGAATCACGCCAGCTGCCTGAGGAGCGGTAGCGCCTTTCTTGACTGTCCAGGCACGTACTTCTTTTTCACCAGCCGTGAAGTAAGTCTGTAAGCCCAGCAAGTCGTAGCCAGCACGGATCACGCGATCAAGGCCCGGTTCTTCCATGCCGAGATCCTGCAAGAATTCCAGTTTCTCGTCGTCTTCGAGTTCGGCGATTTCCGCCTCCAGCTTGTTGCAGATGCTTACTACTTGGGAGCCTTCTGCAGTAGCGATAGCTTGCACTGTGTCGAGATGCGGATTGTTTTCGAAGCCGTCCTCGGCAACATTGGCGATATACATTACTGGCTTGAGTGTCAGCAGGTGCAGACTCTTCAGGTTGCCAATATCTTCCTTGTACAGATCGAGCGTGCGCACCGGCTTGGCTTCGTTCAGATGCGCTTTGACCTTCTCGAGCAGAGTCACTTGCTTCTGCGCGTCCTTGTCTCCGCTCTTGGCTACACGGCTCACGCGATCGATTGTCTTCTCAACCGTTTCGAGGTCCGCGAGTGCGAGTTCGGTATTGATAGTTTCGATGTCTGCGGCCGGGTTGATCTTGTCAGCAACGTGAGTGACGTTGCTGTCTTCGAAACAGCGCACGACATGGGCGATAGCATCAGTTTCACGAATATTGGCAAGGAACTTGTTACCAAGGCCTTCGCCTTTGGAGGCGCCTGCGACGAGCCCTGCGATGTCGGTAAACTCGACTGTAGTCGGGATGGTTTTCTGAGGCTTCACAATGTCGGTGAGCGTATCGAGTCGGGCATCGGGAATCGCCACCACGCCGGAGTTGGGCTCGATCGTGCAGAACGGAAAATTTTCGGCGGCAATGCCGGCCTTGGTCAGAGCATTAAACAGTGTGGATTTGCCGACATTCGGCAGCCCTACAATACCGCATTTAACTGACATGTTTGTGAATCCTGAAAAAGAGTTGGCTAGGTATGCAAGAGGCGCATGGCTGCTTCCCATTCGCCGTTGACTGCGCGAGGCATCACAGCGATCGCGCTTTCGATGTCTTTCATAATGAGGTCTGCTTCGGCACGAGAGGGGTCGTTAAGTACGTAGTTGGCGACCATGGATTTATGTCCAGGGTGGCCAACACCGATACGCAGGCGATAACAGCTGTTGTTACCACCGAGAGCAGAGATGATGTCACGCATGCCATTGTGACCACCGTGTCCACCGCCTTGCTTGAACTTGGTAACGCCCACATCGAAGTCGATCTCGTCGTAGGCGACCAGCATATGGGCCGGGTCGATCTTGTAAAAATTACAGACCGCAGCCACAGACTTGCCGCTGTTGTTCATAAAAGTCGTGGGGAAGAGCAGGCGCACTGTGCGTCCGGCAATATCGATTGTGCCGAACTCACCGAAGAATTTGCTTTCGCCGCGCAGTGTTCCACCGTAGGCCTTGCAGAGATGGTGGAGAAAGATGACGCCGGCGTTGTGACGGTTGGAATCGTATTGTGGGCCCGGATTTCCCAGGCCCACAATCAAATCCAGTGGATGATCGCTCATGGCGAGATCCCTGATGGCTGATTAAGACTCGTCGTCAGAATCAGAAGCAGTTGGAACCTCAGCGGAAGGAGCTTCAACATCACCTTCGGCTTCTTCAACTTCAGCCTCGGAGCGTGGCGCCTGAACAGTGACAACAGACTGATCGTGACCTTCGCCCTGACTCAGTTCAACACTGGTCACACCTTCTGGCAGTTTGATGTCGGAGATGTGCAGGGAGTCACCGATGTCCAGGCTGATGACATCAACCTCGATGTATTCAGGCAGGTCTTTAGGCAGACAGGTGATCTCGAGTTCAGTGAGATTCTTCAGCAGGTTACCGCCACCAGTCTTCACACCTACAGCCTTCTCATCGTTGATGAAGTGCAGAGGTACGTTCACAGTGATTTCCTCGTCAGCACGCACACGCTGGAAATCGGCATGCATGATGAAAGGCTTGGCAGGGTGACGTTGCAGGTCCTTGATAACGGCCTGCTGTTTGTCCTTGCCAATGTTCAGAGTGATGATGTGCGAGAAAAACGCTTCATTCTCGGTGGCATGGAAAATGTCGTCATGGGGGATTGAGAGAGACACAGGGTCTTCACCACCACCATAAAGCACAGCCGGGATTTCATTGTTCAGACGACGCAGGCGGCGGCTCGCACCTTTCCCCTGATCCGTCCGAACTGTACAGTTCAGTTCAAAATCACTTGCAGACATGATTGTCTCCTTGAGTTTCACTTACAGCGGCTTGCGACCAGCTACTGCAAGGGTTAAAAAAAGACAGTGCTCCGAATGGAACACTGTCCCGTTGCGTAGGGGTTAGAATTTAATTCTGACCCCGTTAATCTAGAACTCTACGTATTATCGAACATCGCGCTGATCGACTCTTCGTTGCTTACGCGACGAATCGACTCGGCCAGCAGCTTCGCCATGGAGAGCTGGCGAATGCGTTTGCATTTTTTCGCCGCGTCACTCAGCGGAATCGTGTCCGTTACTACCAGCTCATCCAGTTTGGAGCTGTTGATGTTGTCGATGGCCGGGCCGGACAACACCGGGTGCGTACAGTAGGCAACAACCTTGCTCGCACCGTGTTCTTTCAATGCATCTGCCGCTTTGCACAAAGTGCCGGCAGTATCGACCATGTCGTCAACGATGAGACAGGTTCGATTCTCCACATCACCGATGATGTGCATGACCTGGGCAACATTCGCAGTTGGGCGACGTTTGTCGATAATAGCCAGATCAGCATTAAGCTGCTTGGCCACTGCTCTCGCTCGCACCACACCGCCAATGTCGGGCGATACGACGATTAATTCTTTGTGATGCTGCCGCTCGATATCGTCGGTCAGCACGGGCGATCCGTAGACGTTGTCTACCGGGATACTGAAAAACCCCTGGATCTGCTCGGCGTGCAAATCAACAGTCAGTACGCGATTAACGCCTACTGCACTGATCATGTCAGCGACAACTTTGGCGCTGATCGCAACCCGGGCAGATCGTACGCGACGATCCTGACGGGCATACCCGAAATAGGGTATTACGGCAGTAATGCGGTTTGCCGAAGCACGGTGCAGGGCATCGGCCATGAGCAGCAGTTCCATCAGGCTGTCATTGGTCGGTGCACAAGTCGGCTGAATGACAAACACGTCCTTACCGCGGACGTTTTCATTCAATTCGACAGATACTTCACCGTCGCTGAATTTGCTGATACTGGCATATCCAAGAGGAACACCAATATGTTTGGCAATGGCATCCGCTAACGCCGGATTGGCATTGCCACTAAATACCATTAAGTTATTTGCCACGCTTCCATCCTGATTGGCGGGTGTACTGCCTGCAGCTTCTGCGAGCCGCTTGTGATGTAGTGTCAAGCCGTACTACTGATCGGGAAAATTGGCTGGGGTGGCTGGATTCGAACCAACGCATGCAAGGATCAAAACCTTGTGCCTTACCACTTGGCGACACCCCAGTGATTTCGTTTTTAAGAGCGCGTATTTTAATCGTCGTGGAGTTCAGGTTCCAGCGAAGAATTGACGCCCTGGGCTACGAAGCCCTTTTGTGTGGCAGATAATTCGGCCAACACAGCCCTGGCGGAGGCCTCGTCATCGAATCGGGCGAATACGGCAGCTCCTGTTCCGGTCATTCTCGCCGGAGCGTACTGGCCAAGCCAGTTGAGCGCTTTTTCTACCTCGGGATAGAGTCCACAAGTGACTGATTCGCAGTCATTTCGGGACCGGCCCGCCAGAAAGTCGGCCATTTTGATGGCAGTTGTGTTCCGTGTCAAATGTTCCTGGGTAAAAATTTCAGCTGTGGAGACTGAACAGTCCGGCATTACCACGACATACCATGCATCGGGCAACTCCACCGCTTGCAATTGCTCTCCGACGCCTTCCGCCCAGGCGGATTTGCCGAGAATAAAGAGGGGGACATCGGCGCCCAGCTGCAGGCCGATCCCGGCGAGCGACTCCCGATCCAGGCCGAGGTTCCACAATTGATTCAGCGCGAGCAGGGTCGTCGCCGCATCGCTGCTGCCACCGCCCAGCCCGGCCCCCATGGGAATGTGCTTGCTGAGCGAGATTTTCGCGCTGTGTTGTCGCTCGCTGCGCTGCGCCAGTAACCGGGCGGCACGGACAATCAGGTTGTCATCCAGAGGGACGTTGTTGTACGAGGAATCCGGAAGCAAATGCAGAGAGAGACCGGGGGCATCGGTCTCTTCGAAGAGGAGCCTGTCACCGAAGTCCAATAGCTGAAAGAGAGTCTGCAGCTCATGATAGCCATCTGCGCGGCGGCCCGTGATGTGTAGGAACAGATTGAGTTTGGCGGGCGCCATGGCCTGGATAAACCGGCGCTTCCGGTGCGAGGTAGTCATCAGTTATTGGCGTCGCGCGCCTCTGCAGAGGCAACATTCCAATTGAGTCCGACAAAGCGCAGCCGTACGTCGCCTTCCTGTCGACTGACATCGACTCGGCGCGGGAGTGAGAGCTGAGCGTATTGGCGCATGTCGCTGTACAGCACAGTCCAGCCGTCCTGTTGCAGGGCGGTGAGTTGATTCAGCTCATCGAAGTCGAGCTGCGCCGTACTATCTGGCGCTGGAATACCCTTGATCCAGTATTCGAGGTGGGATACCGGCAATTCGTAGCCCAATTGTTCGAGAATCAGATTTTCCGGCGTGTCCGCAGTCAACACTTCACCATCCTGCTCCAGCGTCACAAGGCCAGGGCGACCGTCAATTTCGGTATTGCCTGCATTGAACGTTCCCCAAAGTCGAATGTGGTATTGCTCGCCATTCTGCTGCCATTGAATACGGGGCGTATGGGATTCATCGTAGTACCGCACGTTGACCCGGCCGCTCAGCTGCCAGGTTTCCAGATGCTGTAGCTCATTACGTAGTTGCACCCAGCTGGGGTTCTCTCCGGCAGGGGGCGCCACGGTACGACAAGCTGTAAGGCCAATCAGCGCTGACAACAGCAGCAGCGATCGGGTATTGCGTAAAGGCGCAATCTTTATATAAGGAAGCAAGAAGATCATAGCTCCGGCTGAAAGCGTTCCAGCACATCGAGTATGTGTTCACTCTCAGGGTCCTGGGAGAGCGCGCGGCGCCAGATATCAGTGGCTTCTTCCCGTTCACCCAGTGCCCAGAGCACTTCGCCGAGATGGGCGGCGACTTCCGGATCAGGGAATGCTGCAAATGCGCGACGCAGATTGTAGAGCGCATCTTCCAGATGACCGAGTTTGTATTGCGCCCATCCGAGGCTATCGATAATCGCTGGATTGTCTGGATCCAATGCAATAGCTTGCTCCAGTAACTCCAGTGCTTCGTCATAGCGATCGGTCCGATCGGCAAGCATATAGCCCAGATGGTTGAGGTAATTGGCATTGTCGGGTTGCATCAACAGAATCTGGCGCAGATCCTTCTCAGAGGCTTCGAGGTCGTCGCGCGAGTCATTGAGCAGTACACGAGCGAACAGTAATTCAACCTCATTGGGGTATTTGTTCAGCGCACGATCCAGTAGTGCGCCCGCTTCGTCCGGGTGTCCTCCCTGAATCAACAAGCCCGATTCCATTGTCGTGAAGCGTATTTCCAATCGTGGCTGGCCTCGTGACTGGTCGCTAAGCCAGGCGTGCGCGTCATCCAACTCGCCCAATGCGATTGAGAGGCGAGTAGCCTGCTGCTGCGCATTGAGATAGTTGTTGGTACCGATGCGCACTGCCCGATAATGTTCAATTGCTTGCTCGAAATCCTCGAGTTGTTCGTAGACAAAACCGAGGTAGTAATGGCTCTCATCTGCCCGCTCATCGACGCCGACCAGGCGAGTAAACGTCCGCGCCGCACGTTCGTAGTTTTCGAGCTCCAGATCAAGTAGTCCCATGGAGTACCATGTCTCCCAGTCCGTTGGGTCCTGATCAACGAGCACCTGAAATTCTTCGCGGGCGGCGCGATAGTCCTCGATCTGAACGTATTGTCGTGCCAGTGCAAAACGCAGTGGTCGGTCTTCCGGGAATTCCCGCACGCCCTGGCGCAGGCTACGCAGCGCTGCATCTGACTGGCCATCGCTTTGAAGAATCTGTGCATGCAGGCGCACCAGAAGCGGCGCATTGCCGTGGCGCGCAACGAGGGCTGAGAGCTCCTGCAATGACTCCCCGTATTGCTGATTCTGTGCAAGTAATTGGACCAGCGTGAGATGCACCGACCTCTGGGTTGTAAATTCCTGGCTGAGTTGACGGATGTTCTCGATCAATCGGCCGCGCAGGGCAGGGTCGAGCTGGCCGGTACGCGAGGCGAGCGCTGTAAAATCAATGTCTCCCCCGAGGTCGATCACTCTCGCCATGTGCGAGATGGCCTGCTCGAAATTGCCTGCCTCCAGAAACTCATAGGCGAGCATTAAATGGGGTTGCGGCGAATCCGGAGCGACTTCAGTCCACAATAGGCCAAGCTGCAGCAGAGCATTGCCGTCGCCATTCGCGGAGGCGAATTGCACGGCACGGCGGATGATTTCCAGATCTCTCGTTTCGAATGCCAGATCGAAGTAATTCTCGCCTGACTCCTGCATATAGCCGCGCTGTGCGCCCAATTCGCTGATAATCGCCTGAAACAGCTGATCTTCAGTGAAGTTGCCGTATTTAATGGGCTCTGGTTCAGCCGCCTCAGAGCGTAATGCGACGGGCTCTGTAGCGGATGCAGCGGGCGCTTCTGTTGCAGCGGCTGGCGCATCCGCTGCAGAATCGATTGCTGAATCACTCGGTGAATCTAACGTTGCACAGGCCGCCAGCAGCAGGCTGGACAGGGTGATTACAAGGCTCTTGTTCATCATCTGGGTAATGCTCAGTAACTGTGAAGGCCATTGTAGCAGCTACTGCGTACCGGCTGCGCCACAAAATGAAACTGGGGTAGTTGTCTGTTTTGTCGTACCATATCGGGCTTTTTACCGCCTCTCCGGGGCAGTTAGCCCGGGGTAGTTTCAGGAAGCCCATCTCAGGGCACTCGATAGGACTCTCGACGGGATTCTCGCCATGCGACCCGGCGAGGTCCCTGCGGATTCGTGAATATTTGGAACTCCAGACGGAAACTCAATGGCTCTTTTTCTGGTGGGTATCAACCACACGACAGCATCGATAGATCTGCGCGAGAAAGTCGCTTTCCCGCCAGAGATCGTGGGCGCTGCGCTGCGCGATGTCTATGGGCTGCCGGAAGTCAACGAAGCCGTCATTGTCTCTACCTGTAACAGGACCGAGATTTATCTGGATTTGCTCGCCGAAGGCGATGCGCAAGAGGCGGCGGATGGATCGCGGCCATTGCTCAATGACGATGCTGCCGTGAACCAGCAACTGGCAAACGAACAGCGCAATTTGATTCTCGGTTGGCTGGCTTCCTACCACAATCTCGATCTGGCCGAGGTTTCTGATTGTAGCTACGTCTTTGCCAATGAAGATGTAGTGAGACATCTGATGCGGGTGTCTTGCGGACTGGATTCCATGGTGTTGGGCGAACCGCAGATTCTGGGTCAGATCAAATCGGCGTTTGCCGTATCGAAAGATATAAACGTGGTCAGCTCATCACTGGGCAGGGCGTTTCAGGACGCATTCTCAATCGCCAAACAGGTACGCACAGATACTGCTATCGGGGAGAACCCTGTATCGGTTGCCTTCGCGGCTGTCACGCTAGCGGAGAGGATTTTTTCCCGCCTCGATAGTCTCAATGTCTTGCTGGTGGGTGCAGGCCGCACGGTCGAACTGGTCGCCCAACACCTGCTCGAGAAAGGGGTGCACGAAATCGCCGTTGCCAACCGCACGCTCGACAACGCGATAGAACTGGCGAATCGTATTAGAGGGCATGGGGTGTTGCTGTCC
>JASBUV010000155.1 GCA_030147705.1 Gammaproteobacteria bacterium | reverse complement strand
GTCGCCGAGTGGGGTTCCATGGTGCGCGCCATCGCGACCGTTCCGGTCATGTTGCGCAAGCCATTGTCTGCCTCGTTCTCGATCGGTTCGCCGTTTTCTTTTTGCACCATGCCACTCTCGAAGCCGCCGCCCTGAATCATGAAATTGTCGATCACGCGATGAAAGATGGTGCCGTTATAAAACCCGTCTTTGGCATAAGCGAGGAAGTTTGCGGCGGATTTGGGGGCCTTCTCGAAGTCCAGTTCAATTGTGATGGCGCCCATATTGGTGTTGAAAGTAATCATATTGCGATTCCAGAGTGGCTTATTTGCAGTTTGGTTTGGAAAGCCAGGTGGCTCCCCGGCTATAATAGGCGTTTCGCCTCGAGTCTAAACTCATTTGCGTAAAGCCCTGATTTTAACCCAAGTTCCGGTGTGGCCGAAACGCTGGGCGAGCTGGCATCGGTATTTCTTCCTCAGGGTGCAGGTCAGGGCAGACAGAGTTGCGATTTTCAATTCAACCATGGACTACAGTATTACCACATGACGGCTTCCGATTCGGACACTAAACAGCAGGCAACAGCGCCATCCAACTTTATTCGCAACATGATCAATCAGGATCTGGAGTCCGGGAAACATGGTGGGCGCGTGCATACGCGTTTCCCTCCGGAGCCAAACGGTTACCTGCACATCGGTCATGCCAAATCAATTTGTCTGAATTTTTCGCTCGCGCAGGAATATCAGGGGCAGTGCAATCTGCGCTTCGATGATACGAACCCGGCCAAAGAGAGTCAGGAGTTTGTCGATTCCATCAAAGACAATATCCGTTGGCTCGGTTTTTCCTGGAGTGGTGAGGTCCGTTATTCCTCCAGCTATTTCGATGCCTTGTACGATTTCGCCGTGCAGCTCATTAATTCCGGTAAAGCCTATGTGTGCAGTCTGAGCGCGGAACAGGCACGGGAATTTCGCGGTACGCTGACCGAGCCCGGCAAGAATAGTCCCGACCGTGATCGCACTATTGCCGAGAATCTGGATTTGTTCGCGCGCATGAAAGCAGGTGAGTTCCCGGATGGGGCGTATTCACTGCGTGCAAAAATCGACATGGCATCGCCGAACATCAATATGCGTGATCCGGTGCTGTATCGCATTCGTCACATTCACCATCACCAGACAGGCGACAAGTGGTGTATCTACCCCACCTACGACTACACCCACTGCATCTCCGACGCGATTGAGGGCATTACTCACTCCTTGTGTACGCTCGAATTTGAAGATCACCGGCCGCTTTATGACTGGATACTGCACAATCTGGAGCTCTCTTCATTACGCGCGGTCAGCGACTTGGCAGACAGCCAATACGACTATGTCTTGCCGGAACAAACCGAGTTCGCCAAGCTGAAGTTGAACTATACGGTGGTGGGCAAGCGCACGCTGCGCGAAATGGTCGAAGAGGGCATTGTCGACGGCTGGGATGATCCGCGGATGCCCACTCTGGCTGGTATGCGCCGACGTGGTTTCACGCCTGCTTCGATTCGCAATTTCTGTGAGAGCGTCGGCGTGGCGCGCGCCGAGAGCGTAGTCGATCTGGGGATGCTGGAGCATGCGATTCGTGATGATCTCGATAAGCATGCCCCGCGCGCCATGTGTGTATTGAACCCACTCAAAGTGACATTGACGACTTTTGCCGAGGACCATCTGGAAGAGCTCACCATGAGCAATCACCCCAAGGAAGAGTCGCTGGGTGAGCGCACTGTGCCACTCACGCGCGAGATAGTAATCGACCGCTCGGATTTTGAAGAGGTTCCACCGCCTGGATTCAAGCGACTCACAGCCGGTGGTGAGGTGCGCCTCCGAGGCGCATATGTCATTCGCTGTGATGAGGTTATTAAAGACGCTTCAGGTGAGGTCACCGAATTATTGTGTAGCGTCGATCTGGATACGCTGGGCAAGAAGCCCGAAGGTCGCAAGGTGAAAGGAGTGATCCACTGGGTGTCGGCCAGTCAGGGCGTGGCTGCACAGGTGCGGCTCTATGACCGACTGTTCAGCGTAGAGAAGCCGGAAGGCAAGGACGTTGACTATCGAGAATGCCTGAATCCCGATTCGCTGCAGTTACTCGAAAACTGCGTGGTGGAGCCAGCGGTTTTGAAAAGCGCCAGCTCTAACTTTCAGTTCGAGCGAGAAGGGTATTTTTGTTTTGATGCTGTAGACAGTACAGCAGAGCGACCAGTATTTAATCGCACAATTACGCTGCGCGATTCCTGGTCTGGAAACTAATTGGATTGGATTTATTGTGTTAACAATTTACAACACCCTTACCCAGCGTAAGGAAGAGCTCAAGCCCATCGTACCGGGCAAGCTGAACATCTACGTTTGCGGCATCACGGTCTACGATTACTGCCATCTTGGCCATGCGCGCATGTTAATGGCTTTTGATGTTGTGACGCGTTATTTGCGATACCGCGGCTTCGATGTGACCTATGTTCGTAATATCACGGACATCGATGACAAGATTCTCAATCGTGCCCAGGAAAACGGAGAGCTGTTCACCGATGTGACGTCTCGCTATATCAAGGCGATGCATGAAGATGAAGAGGCGTTGGGTATCAAGCGGCCCGATCAGGAGCCCAGAGCTACCGGGCATATCGAGCAGATAATCGAGATGATCGAGACGCTCATGGAAAAAGACTTCGCCTATCGCGCGAGTAACGGCGACGTGTACTACGCCGTGAGCAATTTCCCTGAATACGGCAAGCTTTCGCGGAAGCGTCTCGATGAGTTGCTCGATGGCGCACGGGTTGAAGTGGGTGAGCTGAAACGTGATCCCAGAGACTTTGTGTTATGGAAGGCCTCGCCGGATGATGGCGTAGGTTGGGACTCCCCCTGGGGCTACGGTCGTCCTGGCTGGCACATCGAATGCTCTGCAATGTCCAACTGTGCGCTGGGCAAAAATTTCGATATCCACGGCGGTGGCTCGGACCTGCTGTTCCCTCATCACGAGAATGAAATTGCGCAATCTGAAGCTGCCAACGGTTGCGCGTTTGCCAATGTGTGGATGCACAACGGGGCGCTGCGTGTCGACAACGAGAAAATGTCGAAGTCGCTAGGTAATTTTTTCACCATCCGCGAAGTGCTCAAGGAGTACGATGCGGAAGTTGTGCGCTTCTTGTTGATCAGCAGTCATTACCGCAGTCCGATCAATTACTCGGAAGAAACTCTCAAGCAAGCAGGCAAGGGGCTGGAGCGCTTCTACCATTGTCTCAAGGATCTCGATGTGGCTTCGGCCAAGTCTTTGACCAATAGTCGCTTCGAGAAAGCCTTCCAGGCGGCAATGGATGATGATTTCAATACGCCGGAAGCGTTTGGTGTGTTGTACGACATGGTGAGCGAGATTAATCGCCAGAAGAGCGAGAATCCTCAGGTTGCCAATGAGCTCGGTGCGTTACTCGTTCGACTCGGCGATGTGCTGGGTGTGTTGCAGGCGAATCCGGAAGATTTCCTGCGGCGCGGTGCGAGCGATGAATTGGATAGCGCTGCAATCGATCAATTGGTTGCTGAACGTGACGCCGCACGAGCCAATAAAGATTGGACGCGAGCGGACCAAATAAGAGACCAGCTAGCTGCGCTTAACGTGGTCGTGGAAGACAAGGCCGGAGGCAGTAGCTGGCGCATCGAATAGGCTCAGCAAGAAGGCCAATTGGATAGTGCGCCAGAACCGGTGCTGGCACCGCAGATTAGTGCTATTCTGGCTTTGAAGTGACCCTTTCGTTGA
>JASBUV010000153.1 GCA_030147705.1 Gammaproteobacteria bacterium | reverse complement strand
CATGCCCGTTGCGCCGGTCATTGGCGAAAGTACCTTCAAATCGGTCGCCATTCAGGGATAGGTAAGTCCCCTGCCCATGCATCTGATCAGCACGAAACTGACCTTCGTAGCGATCACCGTTGGCAAAGTAGAGTGTTCCCTGACCTTCAAAATAATTGTTTCGACATTGGCCTTCGTAGCGCGCACCATCGGTCCAGCGGTAGATTCCGGACCCGCTCGCACAGCCCCCTCCGGACCAACCTCCCTCCGCAGCGTGAAGCTGCAATGGAGCACCCAGAACCAGAACGAACAGGAAAAAGACAGTCAACACCGGGTTCTTCATAGCTAAGCAGTCTCATCAAAAAGAGTGAATCAAGTGCCTATCGCCACGAGGCCATAAGCTCACAACTACCTTAGACGAAGAAGCCTTCCAGTGACAAGAGGTGCCAGTAGGCAAGAAAGTAAAATGCGGAGCGCATCACTCTATGCCATAACCGGAAAAAAATAACCTTAGCAGCGAACAGGCTTGCCACGACTGTCTTCCACCAGCCCGTCCCCATCACTGTCTACAGCATAGCGAATTCTGCCGGTTCGGCTGATCACAATCTGTTGCGCCGCTTCTCCGAATCCGGAATCGGGACACAGGGTAAAATTGCCATTCTGACCTCTGGTCGCTCCAGTCGGCAGGAATTGGACATACTGTCGATTCCCGAATGACCGCCAGTAGATCCGCCCGCGGAAGCCACTGGTACTGACACTTGATACGAGTGAGTCTGAATTGTCTATTTTCCGATTGCCATTGGTATCAGTAAATACAATGACTCCTTGCGACCAGTTACCCCCGCATACCAATCCATCGCCAGAGCGACACACAGTCACCAGATGCCCATGACTGATTGCCGTATTGCGTGCCAGCACCAGCGCACTAAACAGCAGTTGCGACGAAACCTTGCTTTGCTGGCGGCTATGAAGGGATTCCATGCCAGGAAAAGTCATCCCGATGAGAATGCCCGTGATGGCCAAAGTGATCAGCACCTCAGACAGTGTAAAAGCCCGTTGTCCGTATCCACGATATGACAAATCTGACCGTACCTCCCGCTCTCAAAAACCACAGCGATAATTCTCTCCTGCGCTTTAAGTGTAGAATACCGGCTAAGAATTGCGCTGCTTCTACTCAAATCGGAACGCTGTTGAGGAGATTGCGCAGCACAAAAGAATTCAGAGGCCCGCAACTGGGCAAGTGGCTCGGTAAGAAGAACGGGTCGTTGCTTGCGTAATTGAATACGAGCGAAAAGTGATAATGAATATAGATATACATCCCGTGGCAGTGGTGCGATCACCCTTCAAACAGAAATTTGCTATCCCACGGCAGCCGAATCTTGTTCCCGAAGCCATTGGTGAACTTGTTTTCAATGAGCCCTTCAAGGACATCAATCTCTTTCGAGGTCTGGAAGGCTTCTCCCATCTGTGGTTGGTTTTCGCCTTTCATGCAACGGCTGAACAGGGCTGGTCCCCTACTGTCCAACCACCCCGTCTGGGAGGAAAACAGCGCGTGGGCGTTTTCGCGAGCCGCTCACCTTTCCGCCCCAACCCGGTTGGCATTTCGGTAGTCAGGAATCTGGGCGTTCACCAGAACGCTGACAGTGAATTGATACTGCGGGTTGGAGGGATAGATGTGCTGGACAACACTCCGGTGATCGATATTAAACCTTATGTGCCCTATGCAGACTCACTGCCAGATGCAGATGCGGGCTTTGCTGACTCACTTCCGGGACACGCGCGCGACATCAAGATCAATGAGAAGGCAGAGCAGCAGCTTGAAGCTCTGGAGAGTGACTATCCTGATCTGAAAGGCTTGATTCAGGGAGTTTTATCCCAGGATCCCCGCCCTGCCTGGCGAGTCAACAAAGCCGATGACAAACAGTATGGAATGACTCTCTATGACGTGAACATCAAGTGGCGTATCGACGACCAGTCAGTTCATGTGGTGGACGTAACAAGAATGGCTGAACCGGACTTTTGAGTCTGCGCCCACTTCAGCCCCGACTCAGCCCCTCTCCAGCCTCCACTCCAGCCCTCATATCCAGAACGTCAGCGCCGTACACAGAAACAGCACAGCTACAATAAAGGGCCAGTAGAGCACTTTGGGAATGAGATTGTTGCGATACTGGATGAGCGGCATTGCGACGTTTGCACTGAACAGGATTGAGTTGATCGTGACCATTAACAACACGATGTAAGACACAAAGTAGAAGAATTCGAGATAAACTATCGAATTTGATGATAGCTCTTCCCGCAGCTGCACGTGTGCTATCAGAATAACGAAAAACAATGCAGTACAGGACTGCACAACGGAAGACACGCTAAATCCGAGAAACTCGGAATGCTCCTTGCTCTTCGACATCGTCACAATCAAGGCAAAGAGCATCAGCAGCACAACGGTCAGAGGAAACAGGTGTGACACAAACGGATTCAGGAAGCTCCGGCGTACATCGATATTAAAGTACAACTCGGGAACAGTTCCCCTGCTCAAGTAATCAGACTGACCAAAATTGCTGTTGTAACGATTGATGCGAATATCAAAATAACTTAACTCGGGTTCCCAACCAAAAAGCGGAAACTCATCTTCCAATCCCGGTAACGAGCGAGGATTGAGACTGTCGTAGGATGCGAAGTCCGGCACCAGCACGACGTTGCCGGTAAAACTTTTCGGCCAGATACGTACCCAGACCGATTGCCTGTCGAAAGGATAGTACGAGTAGTCGAAGCGCTCGCGAAGCTCCGTCTCAAAATACCAACCCTGAACAACTTCATCCCCCTGCACTTCGGTATAGGCCGGTACAATATCCGCCGAAATCGCTTCTGCGAAAATAACCTGCGGCTCAATGGGCACCTCTTCGTCGCGCAAATAGCGCTGCCATACATAGCCTGTGAGACTGACATTGCTGGCGCTAACAAATTCGATGGACTGGATAAATATTCCGGTAGGAATATAACGAGGAGGCGCATAGCCCCGCTGTAGTGAAATCTTTGAGTACTCACGCATGAATTCGCGTACGACAGCGCTATTGGAGATGGCCGACGACTGTGCAGTGAGATTGGGATCCAAACGGTATTGGATGTTCCAGATAGCCACAATACCGATGGTGAGCACGACTGAAAGAAATGCAGAATCGATAATGCGTCGTCGGATGCTGGTGCGCTCAAAGCTGATGGCGAGATAGCCATAACCCAGGCATGCGAGCAAGACCAGACTAACCAGCAGTGTAATCTTTCCAGAGTCATTCACTGCATCCAGGTTCAGCAGTTGTCGCCACCACAGCGAGGCATCTTCCGGAGCATGCTGGTTGCGAATGGCCGCGATCGCCTCATATTCCAGCGACTCAATGCCTGGTGTGTGATTCATCACTGTGAACAACTCCAGATCATCGGTAATCGCCGTCCGATTGAACCAGGCCTCAGCGCCGGTTAGCTGATTCCTCACTTGAGTACCGCCGGCCAGTCCGACCAATGTCTCAAGCGTTTCAGTGATAAACGCAGGTGCCAAAAGATCCGTACCGGTAGCGGCTGCCGTGGATTCGAGATACTCGCGAACTGTCTCAGTGCTGACCAGCCCATGGTAGAGCACAGCAGGATTACCTTCACTGTGATTTACAATGATCGCGTAACCGTTATGCCAGAGATCATGATCCTCGATTTGCTCCTTGAACCAATCCAGATCTACATCAACGAACACTGCCCCAAGTGATTCTCCCGACTCGTCGAGTACTGGTGCTGTGTATTTCATGATCCATTGATCATAGGCTCTTTCAATCTGCGGTACGCTCCACCCTGACTCCCCGAACGCAGCTCGCGAAAACCACTGCCCATCACGGTCATTGAGATAGTCGTAGTAATTGTCGATGCGATCGACAATCGTGTTGCGCCCATTCTCGCTGACGAAAGGCGCGTAACGGCAATAGGCAGCGCCACATTGTTCCGCCCCTGCTGCTCTTGCTGCATTGGTGTCGAGCGCCACCACGCCCTGTTGAAACGCCAATCCGAGACTGTAAAAGCCATCGTGATTTATTGAACCCAGGCGAAGTGCCTCTGCAATATTCTCTGTCCCCAGTGGTGCTATCAGGGGCTGCCCGAGATACTCGCGTACATCTCTGGCTGCGAGACTTATTGCCCCCAGGTCTTCTGCGATTTGCCCCGCGATTTGTTCGGTAGCCTGCGCAGTTGCAACGCGTGCCTGCTCCGTGTTTGCGCGGGTGATCAGGACCGCCTCAGCAATCTGCCAGACAGTGAAGATAAAAATAATGGCGGTAACAATACCGGCAGTCTGTCTGCGGAAAAGTGTCTCTGGTAGTTTCATGCTGGCACGCCCACTCCCTTCAGTCAGTCTGTACGCTGATCCAGTTGCCATCTGAGAAGCGTGTCAGTACCACATAGTCACTGGCCTGATTGGCTGAGGACGCTATCACGCTCGCGTTCTGTGCCGCATCCGCGGTCGAATTCAGGAACAGAGCATTCATTGCCTGCTTGATAGACGCACGGGTAATGTCTCCTTCAATACTGCCAAGTGCCGCTACGAAAAACTGGGCAGTGAAGTAGGCCTCTCTTTCCACAAGATCACCGAGCAAACTGGATAACTCCTGATCTACGGGAGGCACAACCTGGGTCATAAATATCCGCTCCCCAAAATCGAGTGCCTGTTCACTCTCTGCCTCCTGGAGCGAAGCCGCCAAAGCCCCTGCCCCGGCAAACGACAAGTTGTAGAAGTTTGCCGTGGGATAGAGTCGGTGCATATATTGAATGAAATGTGAGCTCGGCTGGTAACTCCCAACCAGAATAAATGCTTCCGGCAAATAGCTCGCATCGAGCACCTCGATGATCGCGCTCCCGGTTTCCAGCGAATTCGCGACATACTTCGCCTGAGTCAGGCTGTCGGTATAGCGAAATCCAACGGCTTCCAGCGCAGTTCTTGCAGCATTCAAACCGGCCCGACCAAAACCATCGAGTGTGCCGGCTTCATCTGCCTGCAAGAGCAAAGCGATACGTCGTGGTGAGATGTTGCTGGCAAGAATGTGCTCCACGATGGCAGCCATCTCCTGCTCATAGCTGGCCCGATAATTAAAAACGAACTCATTATCTGTCGCGGCGCGCAAGGAGTTAGAACCCGTAAAAGCACCGAAGAAAACGACCTCCCGTGACGCGACCACTGGCATTACTGACTCTGCTGTAGGCGTTCCCACATTGCCGATAATGGCCAGCACTTCTTCCTGATCTATCAAATGCGTTGAATTTGCCGCCGCAATATCGGGCACATAGGCATCATCCATGATTATCAGTTCCAGTTCTCGACCCTGAATACCGCCTTCGCTGTTGACTCTGGAAAAGACTTCAGCAATCCCCCTGCTCATGGCCTGGCCAAGGTATTGACTGGGACCACTCAGAACGGTACTCATGCCGAGCTTGATCGGTGGTCCGTTAAAGTTTTCCTGTGCGACAACGGCTGCAGAAAACTGCAGCACCAAAGACAAGATCAGCATTGTCAGCTTGATTCTGGCACTGGTCATAACACTCACTCTCAACTCCCTATACGCCAGCACACTTTGCCCTTGCAGTTGAATCGGGCCACACCATGTCAGAGTTCACTCCAACATTGGCGGTGTAGTGCTGAACCTTCAAATATGGTTCAATCGCAGACCAGAGTCTCTTTCTGGAATACGGATACGATGCCCCTTACAGCACTAACAGCACTAAGCGCGAAGCGAGTTCAACTTCTGGCATGTGCCGCACTGTCATCACTGTTGGGTGCTTGTCAATCAGACCTCGTAGACAGAGCGATAGAATCCGATATCGTTTCTGGAATCCGCAACCTGCCCGCTACTGTCTTGCCTTTTCAGTTCACCTCCACGGCCTATGTTGACCGGGATTTCAGTATCCCCAATGCCGAGCTACAGCCAGATGGCCAATTTGCAGTAGTAAAAACCTACTTTGCTACCAATCGCAGCTATCGCTCTGGCTCTGAACCACATGCCATGTTCGGCTCCGGTCACGGGGAACGCGTCACTCTTGGCAAATCCTATGTAATATTGCCTCGTTCCGGAGACACTATCGACATCGAGCCCGTCGACCTGGTCAGAGTCAACATTGGCGCCGAGGCAATCGAAGGGATCACCCTGGCCCATAATGAAATCTTCGAAGAAGGCGAAGATTTCACCGACAGCATCGAATCGGATATCAACCGCGGCACTCAGAGTAGTGCTCTGGTCTTTGTCCACGGCCACAACTTGAGCTTCGAAACAGCTGCGAGACGCACGGCCCAGTTCAGCTACGATATCGGTTTCCCCGGCATGACGTTTCTCTATAGCTGGCCAGCTCGAGGTGGCGCATCTGCGTATGTTGCTGATGAAGAAAGCATGCGTGCTTCACAGCGACAACTACAGGCTATGCTCAACGAACTTTTTTATCTGACACCCACCCGGCAATTCTATTTCGTTGCCGAAGGCATGGGAGCCAATCTGCTCGCGCGATCCCTTAAGGAAGTATTCGCCACCGCACCAAATTTCAGGAGCAGAGTACGAGAGATCGTGTTAATCACACCGGACATAGACAGCGCGGAATTTACACGGAATCTCGCTCCTTATCTCGGCACTACCGATTCACCGATCACTCTCTATGCGTCCAGCTCCAATCCGGTTCTCACTGCCGCCAAAGCACTTCGTCTGACAGATCTTGCGGGAGACTTTACAGACCATATCCTCATTACTCCCAATGTGGAGACCGTGGACTTTGGCTCAGCAAATTCCAGTCTGGCTAATCACTCCAACTATCGCGATCCAAACAGCCTGGTGTCCGATCTGTGGGATTTGTTGCGGCATGGCACACGCGCCAATTCCCGCAGTCGACTCACTGCGATCTACTCACCTTCTGGCACTTACTGGAAGTACCGCCCTTGACAGATTTGCTATCTGTTCTTTAGCTGTTCAATTCGGCAATCTGGCTAACATCTCCCTGCTTTCATGAAACATGAATACAGTGAAATTATCGTCGTCGAGTGACTGCCTGATCTCCACATAAGGGGAAATCATTCGGCAGAATGCCAGAACCTGAGCAGGGGAATGCGCTACCAACACGCCGTCTTCAAATTCAATCTTGCCCAGCAAATTCAGACCCACACCGATGTTTGCAGCCTCGAAGAAACGCACAATCATCCGCTGTAGATATCCCACATCGCTGTTTCGGTAATTCAACGCACCACAACAGATGACGAAGTCTGATCTGGGCAACGGTGTGGAACCGAACTCCCCCAAAAGAAATCGCGCATTGGCTTCTCGGCCATAGCGTTGTAGAGCAATCCGCAGAAACTCTTCTGATTGATCGATTCCGGAGTAATGAAATTCACTTACGACTGACTGCAGCGCAGGCAACAAGTCGCCATGTCCACACCCCACATCAAGCACCGAACAACCCTCAAACAAATCCATTCTGGTGAATTCTTCGAATCTTGCCAGCTGCCGGTCTCTGAATTTCCAGCCAAGCGCCTCGGCAGTC
>JASBUV010000148.1 GCA_030147705.1 Gammaproteobacteria bacterium | reverse complement strand
AGAACGCCAGCGAACTCAGGAGAGCGCTGCGCTTCGCGGTCGAACACGTTACGCGATCCGAGTGTGAACGACATCTCGCCATCCCAGACCGACAAACCTCGATAGCTGTAGGCTATGTCCATATCGGTCCAGGCGAGGACTCCGGTTTCGGTAATATTACCGGGACGGTATGTGCCGCCGAAAAAGTCCATGTGGGTGTACAGAGGTCCGTCATACTCATCAATGCCCTCGCGGTAGTGCACAGTCGAGGAAACAGAATGATTGCCACTCGACCAGGCAACGCGCAGATTGGCTTTGAGTTGAGGCAGTTCAGGTGCCGCACTGGTAGTGTCATTGTACTTGCCGGCACCATCCACGATTGGCTGAGTGGGGTCACCCTGATACAGGAACTCATCCACATAAGTTGCCTGCAGGCCTACCCGGAAATCGCCAATATTGTCGAGACTGAAAGAGTAGTTGCCTTGCATATCGTAGGCGGTCACTTTCACAGTTTCGGCATTGGTATTACCGAGGCCGTTGACTTGCAGGATGGTGAAGATGTCATTCGGGTCGCGAATGATATCTTTGTTGGAGAGCGGATTAGCCATCCAGTCGCGTAACTGCTGTTCAGTCGGTTGATCACTGCCGATACCGCTGCCAGTGAATCCGGTTGCCTGTTGGAAGTTGAAGAAATCAAGTTCCATGATCTGCTGGCCTGTGCTCAACACGATCCGATCTTTGAAATCAGTCTCGTTCCAGGTAACCGAGAAATCGAAATCATTGAATGCCAGATCCACGCCGAACTGGGTCGACTCAGACGTCTGATTGTTCAGATTCGGGTTACCACCCTGACACGCAGTCGTGAATGCAGAGAACGGGCCGAAGCGATCTGTCACAGTCGAGAGGCCACAAGTGGTTGGGTCCAGTAGCTGGCGTAGGGTCGGTGCGAGGAAGGCGTCGCCTCTGGTGGCACGCAAACTCAGCCAATCGGTAGCCTGCCAGGTAACGCCGAACTTGGGGTCGGTAGAACTCTGGCCCGTGCTGAATTCCTCATAGCGAACGGCTGCAGTTATTTCCACGCTCTCAAGAACCGGCAAAGCGAACTCTGCAAAGTAGGCGTCAACTTCGCGCGAACCAGTCGTAACGCCCTCGCGCTCGGAGCCGCCGATCCAGGTAACACCCGCAATCTCTTCTTCTGAAGGGGTCACGGTGTAGGAATCATCGCGGTACTGATAGCCAACTGCCATACCGATCGGACCCCCTGGTAGCTCGAAATCACCGAGTGGCATCTCGCCATTCAACACCAGATCGAAAACACTCAGCGTTCCTTCGACGAATTCGTCACTGCGCCCGGCGATGGCATTCATCACGTGGATTGAATTGTTGTCCGCCGGATTCACAACGAAGAACGGGTTGTAGCAAGCATCACGATCATTGGCCACATCACAATTCAGCCCCTGTTGCATGGCGGTAATGTCGTAGTTCTGATTGGACTGAACTTTGTAGTTGCGCGAGTTGTGCGACCAGGACGCCATGCCTTCCCAGTCTTCCAGGAATGGCACTTCGAAATCAGCCTGGAGCGAGTAGCGCGAGATGAGATCTCTGCTGTCCGACAAATTGTCCGCATCAGGTGAGTGGCCATCTGAACGAGTATGGGTTTTGTTGATCGGGCGCAATGTACGCGCCTGTACGTCTTCGTGCAGAGGAATGCCGTTATCGACTATTCCCGCGACAATATAGTCATCCCAGCCATCGTTGTTGAGATCTACGCCTGGCTGACGATCGGGGATGCCGTCGCCATTGGCATCGACACCATAGAGCTGATTACCATTGGCATCCATTGCCCAGAAAGGATTACCCGGAATCTCACCGCGAATGCCTGGTAATTCGCCGATGCGCGAGTTACCCGGATTGGATGTAGAGGTGTAACTGGTTTCAGTAAGTCGCGAACTGAATGCCTGCAGGGAGAGTGTCAGAGAGTCGCTGTAGTCCCAGGTGGCATTAACGAAGAGTTTAGTGTCGGACTCAGGTTCGAAATAACTGCGATTGTCACCAAAGTCGAAATAGCAACTACTGCCCAATCGATTCCCGAATGCATTATTGGCAACATCGACCTGATAGTCGGTGCGGGCAGATGCAGGTGCGCAATTTGGATCGGGAGTGCTGGTTCGTGTGCCGGTGTACTGTCCGTTCTCGTCCCGGTCCGGCGTGTAGTAGTTACCCGGAGCGTTGGAGGAAAACACCAGACCGGAGTTTGCGAGAATATTCCGCTCATCCCAGCCAAGGCGAGACTGTTGTCGAAATTGGCCAGCGACAACTACATCGAGATCGCCGATCTCTCCACCCCACATGGCTTGCAATGAGTGATGGTCCCAATCGCCACGACTGTCGCCTTCTGCAAATGTTTCGAGTTTCAATCCATCGTAGGATTTGTAAGGAACAAAGTTGACTACCCCGGCTACTGCTTCATTGCCGTACAAGGCAGCGGCTCCGTCCGCAACGATATCGATACGCTGAATAACGATACTGGGAATCAGACCGTTAACGTTGACGCCAAGTCCTGTCAAACCACCAGAGTTAACAAGACGTTTGCCGTCGAAGAGTGTCAGGGTTGAACGTGCACCGAGTCCGCGCAGGTCAATACTGGTAGAGCGAGAATCCTGCCCTTGAATCGTATTGGTGATGGCGGAAGAAGCGCCATTAACAAATGACATTTGTTGTACGACTTCGCCGAGGTTTAATGTTCCTTCGGCTTCGAGGTCTTCGGCAGTTAATTGCGTTACCGATGAGGCTTGTGCAAATCCTTCGCTACGACGAATAAAAGAACCCGTGACGACCACTTCTTCAATCTGATCATCCTGAGCCAATGAAACGCCTGAAAGGGGTAAGAGCGAGAAGGAAATTGCTGCACAGAGCAAATTACGTTTGTGTGGGTTTTTAAACTGCATGCATTCTCTCCAAGAGTGATAATTTTTCTGACAGCGTGCAGGCTGACTTCAGAGCACACTTTGTTGCTTTCGATCCATGAGACATCCGCTTAACACTCTGTACCAGTCGGTTGACTGCGGGCTGAGAAATGTGAAGCTGCAACGGATATCGGGAACAAATAGTAAAGAATTCGACCAGCATGTAAAGCTAAAAAACTTTATAAGTAATTGATTTATATAGATATTTTGAATACCAAAATTACATAGGATTATTTACTTTTGAATTCAAAGTGCACAAATCTCGCGCCACATGGAGGTATTGGTGTTAAGACGTATAGAACACGGCGGCTTACGATCGGGAGAAAAACAAAGAAGGCGGAGAAAGCCAGGGCTGTGTTTGCACTTCAAACTAAATGGTGAGCGGATGTCGCCAATTAAAGTTTGAATTCGAAATGGAAGGGTGAAGGAGTAGGAGAGTCGCCAGAAGAGAAATTGGCGATGTGTAAGATTGAAGCAGAAGCTAGTCGTTGTTGTTCAAAGTATTGCGTGTTCGCGGTGTATCCATCATCGCCGCTATTTGTTGCAGCGAAGACAAGAGTGAACTCTGTTCATATTCTTCCAGGTTTTCAAATTGCTCTATGAAATGCACCTGAAGCGGTGAGGGTGCGTCTTCCAGCGTGCGCAGCCCTTTCTCGGTGAGTCTGGCATGGACTCTGCGCCGGTCCACATCAGAGCGGATTCTTATTGCCAGCCCTTCCTGTTCCAGATGATCCAGAATGATTGTGACCGTGGATTGGCTCAGACAGATTTCTTTGGATAGTGTTCCGATTGAGACCTCTGGGTGATTCATGATTGCCCTCAATAGCAGGAGTTGCGGTGATGTAAGCCCCGCCGAGCGGCGAATCGAATTTGAATGCAGGTCAGATGCCTGAATGATTTTTCTGATCGCAGCGAGTATTCCCTCTGTGACTCTCTCCATTTTGCAAAACCCTTGTTGTTGAAATGTCATATTGTTCAAAGATGTCTCCGTATCTGGATACCCAGATCAGTCAGTTGTCTTGGAAAATGCCATTGACACGTGGTGGGTGTAGCAATTTGCGCGCCAGATACAGTTGTGATTGGCACTACAATTTCCCGAAGTGAACACTACCAGAAGTTAGACGGGTGAAGTACCGTTTGGTTACGCTAATTTTAGAATTTACGATATCGAAACTTTCAGTACCAAACTTTTCCCGTTTTCGAATCCGGTATTCAACTGCTGCATTTGTACGAAGTGTGCGGATATGAAACATGATTGGGAACTACAGTGCTCCAGGAAGGAAGATGGTCTCGGTTCATGTGCCTGGTCTGGACTGTGCACAATGATCACTCTGCCATAAGCCAGGAATAATTTAAGAACAAGGAAATAGAGGAAAGTAGTGGTGAAGAGAGCAGCGGAGAAGAGAGATTGAATACGATTTACGTGTTCACAGGGAGGCAAAGTTTCCAGCAGAATAAAAAAGGCCGCTCTGAAGAAGAGCGGCCACAGTGTGCTTGGATTGAAGCACGAGTAAAGGCTTACATTTTGAACGTCAGTGAGAAATCGAGCCGAACTTCCGGATAGGTTTCCTTGCGCCCGTTGAACTGTTGCTCATGCACGCTGGAATCCAGTTTGATAGCGACACCATCAAAAGGATTGTAAACCACGCCGACAGAGTATTTGGTAAACTCGCCGTCGTCCGCAGCGCCCGATTCGTTATCGCCACCATAGGATTTACTGCGGATCGTTTCAGGATTGTCCATCCAGTCCCAATGAAAATAGGGAGTGATCGATCCGATGTCAGTACGCAGCGGATAGCCAATGCGGAAATAGGCAGTTTCCACATCGTAGTCTGCTCGAGTGACAACGTCGCTCGCGACAAGCTCAGCATCTGCCTTACCTGCATTCAATCCGAGGAAACGAGCACGCTGTGCAGGATTGATGTTGGCCTCGTTGATCACTTGCAGGACGCTGAGAGGATCACGCGTCGCTTCATGCGAAGCCTGGAAATAACCAGTCTGGACGATAAACCCGCTAATCGCCGTCTCTAGAAAACCGCCGATGACATTGTATTTGTCACCGGCCATCCAGGGGAGAACGCCGCCACTGGGTGAGCCGCTACCCAATGCCACATTGGATTGAGTCTCGCCATCGCTAAAACTGGAGAAATAACCCGACAGGCCAAACAACAGGGTGTCAGTCTTGTAGCGAACATCGTATCCCAATGGGTGAGTGCCGTGAGCGGTCCCCGATTCGGGATTGTCAGTGCTCAACCAGTAGGAAACGGTTCCTTCGGCAAAAGGCAGTTCACCATGTACAGATAGTGTCGTGGTACGAGGTAACAATAGATGATCTTTGTCGAAAAGCTCTGGCGGCTCAATCCCCATAAATACCGGAATGTGATCCAGTTTCTCATTGAACAAGCCAAAACGACGGTACTGTTTACCGACTTTTACTTGCAGTAAATCGTTGTAACGAAAATTTCCCCATGCAGTGACGACCTTGAATTCGTCTTCTGCGCCGAATAAATTGAACTCAACTTCAAGATTGTTATTGATTTTCGATCCACCGAACAGATGGAAGTTGGGATTGCTCCACTCAATTGGGTCGTCAGCCTTGACGGTATTACCCGATGCGTCGATGTCCGGTATCTGGAATACTTTTTCTACATTGCTGCGCACATATCCAAATAACACTAATGGGGAACTTTCGACCTCATCATTTCCAGAAAGACCTAAAACGTCTTTCAGATCTACATCAATTACTATCTCTTCCAGGGCCATTGCTTGTGCATCCAGATCGGGATCGTCACCCTGAGCTGCCGCTATGTGCGGAAACAGGGCTGACAAGCCGAAGCTGGAAAGGAGTATGGGCATAGCACGAAAAGAGGCAGAGAGTGTTCTGCTCTTTTGCTTGGTTTTCATCTTTGGTACCTCATTGCAAGACGGAATTTCTTAGGTTGATTGCTCAACCTGTTCTCCTGCTCTTACGACTACGCAAAAATGATTCTTTAGAATTGTAAGAAATATTCGTACATCTGTGGGAATCTCACCGGCGGGCGGGGAGTGTGGTAGGGAGTGTGGTAGGGAGTGTGGCAAAGAAGAACGGACGAGGGGTGGCAGCGCGCTGCGATAGGGGGAGTTGAGAGGTTCCCAGAGCAGGGAATAACGCCCATTCAACAGAGGGAATGGGCGTTACAGATAATGGCTGACAATATCTGAGGAGCTAAATCTTACGCTTCGAGATATTTGTCGATCTGCTCTGCGGCAAGGCGACCTTCGTCGATAGCGCGTACTACCAGTGATTGACCGCGACGGCAGTCACCTGCAGCGAATACCTTGTCAACGGAAGTGCGGAAGTCACGATACTCGGCTTTGTAGTTGGAGCGCTGGTCGAGATCCAGACCCAGTTTCTCGCTCACATAGTGTTCGGGGCCCAGGAAGCCCATCGACAACAGGATCAGATCCGCTGGCCAGAATTTCACTGTACCGGGTATCTCCTTGAAGTTGCTGTCTAC
>JASBUV010000112.1 GCA_030147705.1 Gammaproteobacteria bacterium | reverse complement strand
ATAGCCAGAAGCCTGGCGCTCGACAGGGTTGCTGTTACTGAAGTGGCGAATAATCAGTGGCCAGCATGTACATTCTCTCTATGCCACCCAGAATAGGGCCGTTGGCGTTTGAAGCCTCGGCGACCTCTTGCCATTCTGGATCCTGACCAAAGGCACGCCACGATGCATTGGCAGCTTCCTGTGATTCGTGCTCCAGAACATAGACCAGAGTGTCCTCGGCGAGTTCAGGATCGGTAGGAGTCCAATAACCCACGATTTCCATGCCATGTTTTCTGAAGATTCGTGTAGTGTGATCCCGGAAGCGAGCATGCAGGTTGTCCAGATTGCCTTCGGTGGCCGTGTAGGTGCGCAATTCGAACACTTTCTGATTCTGTGCCGAAGAGCTCATCAGGAGCCCGGTGCTTAATCCGACCAGCAGACAGCATAAACAGCAAGCCATTGTTTTTATATTGATTTTCACAGATATCTCCTTGCATTGCGGGGCGACAGCCCGGCGTTATTTTGAAGGGTAGTTCGGCGTGGCCTCTGGCGGCCGCGTGTGACTGCCTGACAGTTTCAACTCAAAACAATGGCGAACCGTCAGAGCAGCAGTCCGGTGCCGATGGCGCGCCGGGCAGCCTGAAGTCTCACGGCCACCAATCATCAAGGCAGTTAACCCTCGAGTATAGAGAAGCAATGGGTACTTGGCGACACGCAGACAGGGTGATCTGTCTCGCAGAATCTCACTCAAGACGCTGGATTGGCTGGTTAGTTTGGTGCTAAGGTTGGAGGCACAACTACAAACCGAATCTGCCCATGGTAAGTCGGACACTGAATTACAGTCTGCTGGCAGTGATCTTCGGTGTGTCCACTTCGGTGGCCCAAAATACCGACACTGCAGCACTCCATCAGGAGCTGGAACGCTCCCGTCAGCTCGTTTTGAGCTTCGAAACACCAACCAACCACCTCGATTCACGATTGGCCGAACCGCTTCTGCAGCTCGCTGATAGTCATATGCGCTTGGGCGAATATAGTGAGGCGCATGCAGCTCTGGATCGCGGGATGCAGGTTGTTCGTATCAATGAGGGCTTGTACACCCGCTCTCAAATTCCGTTTGTAAGGAAAAAAATCGAGAACTTTGCGCTGTCGCGCAATTGGGATTCGGCGCGTAGCCAGTTGGATCACTTGCTGTGGTTGCACCGGACCAAATCCAGAGATCTGGATCGACAACTCGTCGAGGATTTTCAGGAACTTTCGGCTTTGCATCTGCGCGGGGTTGCCGAAGATCACTACGACTACCAGAGCTTCCATCTGCGCCGCTCGGCCAGTGCAAGTTGGCTGGCCCTCACAGTCGGTGAATCCTTGTGGGGCAGAACCGACCCGCGTCTGGCTCCTGTAATCTATGATCTGGTGAATCAGTACCACCTGCACGCAGCGGCAGTAGAAAGAGGTGGTCGGGTCGCCTATGAACTGCGCCAAATAGCGCCTGGTTCGGACTGGGTGCGCGAGAGAGTGGATGCGGTGCGCCTGTATTATCTGACTGGCAATCGGCTCTTGAACCAACTTCGCGAGATTTACCGCAGTGCGGAACCCCCTGACCAGGAAGCGCTGGCAATGGCCGAGCTGTACCTCGCAGATTGGCAGGTGCTGTTCTCCCGCAACAACGATGCACTGGATTCTTACCAGCTTGCCTATCAGGGGCTGCAGGAAGCTGGCGTTGATAGCGCCCTGATGGACGCTTACTTCAGCAAACCCACATTGCTCCCGATGGCGGAGTTTCACCCACGTCTGGATCAGGCTCTGCGGGCGCGCAGCGAAGAATCGCGCCGCCCAATGCAGATTGCCAGCCTGTCAGCGGATGCACTCTATTTCAACGAATGGAGTTCAGCTTTTCCTTATGTCCGGCAGCCAAAAGATTTCAATCGACGGCAGCCGACCGACTCAACCTTCGCATTGTTTTCATTCAATATTGCGGGTGTTACCGAGATTTCCAGCTGGATGAATGGCCGCAGCGAGAAAGAGGTAGCCAGCATTCAGGAAGCAACGATTGTGCAACCACAAAGCGTCTCGGAAGATGAGCAAGAGCAGCTGTTAAGGCGGCTCGATTATCTACGCTTTCGTCCGAGTCTGGAGGCAGGCGGCATACCCAGAGAAAGCAACGCGACTCTCATGTATCAGATTGCCGCGGACTAGATCGTTCAGTCTCGTTTGCCAGAATTTTAGAGACAGTCACAATCTCGTCATGCCACGCTGTCACAATTGCAACGTCTGTTAAAGCTTTAGCGAGGCAGTGCCGACCAAATAAATAAGCCACTTCTTTAACCAGACATCAGGGAGGTTTCCATTCTGAACAAAACATACCAAACCTTTTCGAATATCGATTAAACCAGAGGCAGCCATCACTATGAGTGAAGTGAAACTTGTCAAGACCACAATTGACAGCAGTACCTCCTCACACCCAATCTTCTATGTTCTCGATACAAACGTTCTGATTCACGACCCCACCTCGATTCTCAATTTCGACGAACATCACGTAGTAATCCCCATCACGGTTCTCGAAGAACTCGATTCTCTTAAAAGCGGACGCCACGCGATTGCAGCAGATTGCAGGCAGGCAATACGGGAGCTAGACAAGCAGCTCGGTCGTGCCGATCCGGTCGCTGTTGAATCCGGTGTTGGCATTCAGCGTAGTGACAAAGGTACGACGCTGGGAACGCTCTCGGTAATGATGACAGAAACACCAGACAATCTGGTGATGCTGCCGACTCATTTGAATGACAACAAGATCCTTAATGATGTGGGCTTTTTGAAACAGCAACATCCCGACCGGCGCGTTGTTCTGGTAACCAAAGATATCAATGTGCGGCTCAAGGCTCGTGGCTGTGGTATCGAATCGCAGGACTATCACAGTGATCAGTTGTTGAGTGATATCGAGCATCTCAATACCGGATATCTGGAATTTGAAGGTTCATTCTGGGATCTGGTGAGCAATGTTGAAACTGTACAGAGGGAAGGGCAGACCCTGCACGAAATCGATCGCAGCGTCTTTCAGCAGGAAGTTTTTCCCAATCAGTTTATTGTCGACGAGGCCGATTTTATCGCGCGCGTTCACACCGTCACGGAAGAGAAGGTGACGCTTCTGCATCTCAACAAGCACAGCTTGCTGGAATGCGAGGCCTGGGGCTTGAAGCCGCGTGATATTTATCAGGCGATGGCATTGAACCTGTTAATGGATCCCGATATCCATCTGGTAAACCTCACTGGATCTGCTGGTTCGGGTAAAACCATTCTGGCGCTGGCGGCCGCGATTGAGCAGACTGTTCCCAACAAACTGTATCGTCGAATTATCGTGACGCGCAGTACTCAGGGGCTCGATGAAGATATTGGTTTCCTGCCAGGCACCGAGGAAGAAAAGATGGAGCCGTGGCTGGGAGCGATCACAGACAATCTGGAAGCATTGCACTGGGAAGATGAGAATTGCACGAGCAGTGTTGAGTACGTGCTGAACAAGGTCCCCTTAATGTTCAAGTCACTGAACTATATTCGAGGTCGTTCGTTCCAGAGCAGCCTGATTATTATCGATGAATCCCAGAACCTGACTCCGCATCAGATTAAGACCATCGTCACGCGGGCGGGAAATGGTTCCAAAGTCATTTGCCTCGGCAACCTGGCGCAGATTGACACGCCCTATCTGACACCAATCAGCTCAGGGCTGACGTATCTCACGGAACGCTTCAAGGGTTTTGAGCAGGGCGGAAACGTTTTGTTACAGGGCGTGCCTCGATCCGTCCTCGCAGCCTTCGCAGAGGAGAACCTGTAGACACGCCTGTCACTCAAACTGCCAGTTAAGCTGATAGCTCGGTGCTGTCGTCCTCGACGTATTGATCCATCGTCTGCGACGGAGTATCCGAGCACAGTTTGCCTACTGCGCGAGCAGGAACACCGACCACAGTGCAGCGCGGCTCGACGTCTTTAAGGACAACACTGCCTGCGCCAATTTTTGCACCTTCCCCAACAGTAATGTTTCCGAGTACCCGTGCACCCGCTGAGATAAGCACACCAGACTTGATTTTGGGATGGCGATCGCCTTGTTCGTTTCCTGTGCCACCGAGGGTGACTTGCTGCAGGATGGAAACATTGTCATCGATCACAGTCGTCTCGCCGATGACTATCCCGGTAGCATGGTCAAACATGATGCCTTTGCCCATCACACAGCCGGGGTGAATATCAACGCTGAACACCTCGGAGTTGCGACTCTGAATAAACAGCGCCAGATCGCGTCGTTTGTTACTCCACAAAAAGTGGGCGAGGCGATGTACCTGAATGGACTGATAGCCTTTCAGATACAGAATGACAGGCAAATAGCGGTTCGTCGCAGCGTCGCGTTCCACGACTGCGAGTAAGTCCTGAGCCGCATTGTCGATGATTTCGGGCGATGCCTCGAAAGCCCGTTCAAACAATTCACGTAAAGTTACTGCGGGCATTACATCATCGGAAAGCTTGTTGGCCAGAATGAAGCTGAGCGCAGAGGCGAGGCTGTCATGGTTCAGCACGCAGGAGTAGACATAGCTGGCGAGCAAGGGCTCTTCCTGAATGACTTGTTGCGCTTCCTGGCGTAGCTGCTGCCATAATTCGTTGGTCATAACGCGACTCCTGGCTGGATGGGTAGGTCTCTGGGGTAGGGCTGGTAA
>JASBUV010000140.1 GCA_030147705.1 Gammaproteobacteria bacterium | reverse complement strand
GCTCGTTAAAATAAACCGCAATCTGTTGTCGTTTTTTCCTACTCATTCCCGGCTGATCTGTTAGAATGCCGCACTTTTTTTGACCGGACCTGGCAAACAAGTGAAATCTTTTCCCAACCCCTTTTACCGCTGGCGCCCACATCCGTGGCATGGCCTTGAAGTTGGCCCAGACGCGCCGCGTGTCGTACACGCTTATATCGAAATTTCTCCCTTCGATCTCGTGAAATACGAAGTCGACAAAACCACTGGCTATCTGCGGGTCGATCGACCTCACCGTACCTCGTCACAGCACCCTACTCTCTACGGTTTTATCCCCAAAACCTTCTGTGGCAGCCGGGTCGGAGCCTTGATGGACAATGCGAATCGCGGCGATGGCGATCCGCTGGATATCTGCGTAATCAGCGAGCGGCCGATTTCCAAGACTGAAATCCTGCTCAATGCCCGTGTAGTCGGTGGCTTGCCCATGCTGGACAACGACGAAGCCGACGACAAAATCATCGCCGTTCTGGAAAACGACCCCCTGTGGGCGTCAGTGGACGACATTTCAGACCTGCCGTCTGCGCTGATTGAGCGCATGCGACACTACTTCATGACCTACAAGCTGATGCCTGGCGAAGAGAACAAAGTCTCTATCGGGCCTGCTTACGGTTTCGAACATGCGCGGAAAGTACTGGAAGCCGCCATGGCCGACTACGACAACGAATTTGGCGCGGACTAATCCGCTCGCACCAAACAATAACGTGCAAATCAAGAGCGTGGAGCGCCGGTGATCCCGGTCAACCACCCGCATAAAAACAAAGAGTCGATTGCAATCGATCCTGACTGAGGACTGTGGCTTACACATTCCTCGTTAAATTTATGCACTTAAAAAACGTGGAATGATCACAAGTCATGAGCGAAAAACCTGCTAATAATCTAAGGACCCTGGTGTCTGTTGGAGAGAACGGCTTTTATCGAGTCGAAATCGAAGGCGTCGGCACCGCGCAAGAAATCAGTCGAGTAATCTCAGAAATTGCTGTGTTTCCAGATTCCAAAAAGGAACTCTGGATTGCAACAAATGCCCGACTCAACATGAGCAGCGCGGAATTGATTGCACTGGCTGATCTGGCCAAGAAAATGGAACATCGGCCTGACAAGGTGGCTATTGTTGCCAGCGATGATCTGACCTTCGGGCTGGGACGCATCTATGCCGGACATCGCGAAACACCTGAAAATCAGATGAATGTGTTTCGCACGGTAGAGAGCGCGCTGGAGTGGCTCGACCTCGATGCAGATTCTGAAGAAGTTCAGGAGTTGGAAGAGCAAGGCTGGCAGTATCACCAATTCCCGGCGACGGGTTGCCGTTAGCCCCAGAGTTGTTTCTTACGCACTGAGGCGCTGCGAATCAGGATATCTGAATCGCAGCGCTTCTGTCTCCGCACTGCACTTTTGCACTACATCTCTGCACTACAGCACCGCCGTTTACCACTCACACAGAACGTGTCGCGATGGCTGGCTCGATGGCTGCTGCGCGCGTGGATGGCCCTAACGCGGCGAGTTGTCCGATCAACACCAACAGCACCGCACCAATCGGCGTGTAGTACCAGGCCATGGTCGGCATATTGAAATTGGTAGTGAGCACGATGCTGAGCGCGATAGTCAGCACTGCGCCGATTACCACACCAATCGATGTAATGAAGAAATTCTCCAACATGAAGTAGCGCAGGATTGCAGGGCGTGTCGCACCCAGCGCGCGACGCGTGCCAATCTGTTTTCTGCGTCGATTGATGCTGAATACTGCAAGCCCGACGATACCCATCGAGTTGATGAAGATCAGTGTAACGATCACTATCGACAAAATGGTACTCATGGCGCTATCGATCCGGTAACTCGATTCGCGGGTCTGCTCCAGCGACTCCATGTCTCTTATCACCCTGTCCACCGGACGCGAGGCCAGCATTTCCTCAACCTCTGCCATCAGACTGTCGCGACGACCCGGTTCGGCTCGCACGATATAGCGGGTAAAGGTATCAATATAGAGTTCCGGCACCACGATTGAGTTCTCCACGAAACTCGCATTCGGCCAGGCCGCTTGCAAGCGTTCCACGACGCCAACAATCTGGATCGGCACGACGCCAGGCAACCAGGCAGTGCGCCCCACCACCTCGTTAACGCTCAGGTCGGGGAACAATTCTTCGGCGAGTGCAGCAGAGACAACCGCCTTGTCTGCCAGCGTCTCCCCCGGCTCGCTGCGAATGCGCATATCTGCCGCCCTGAAGTACTCACCGGCAATCAGATTCAAGCCCAGCGTCTCGAAGATCTGTTCATCGGCGCGGTAGATGGCTGTTGGTGTGCTCGCAGTATCCGGGTCGTCGGTTGCGCGAATACCCGTCGAAGAGCCGCCCCCGCTAACCGGGATGGCGTTGATGCTTGAGGCACTGCGTACGCCTGGCATCTGACGCAGCATCGCCAGATCATCTTCGATCACGATATCTTCGCGATAGTTTTCACCGTAGCCGATGTTCACGACGTGGAAAATATTCGCCTCATCCAGCCCGCTGGGTCGTGCCATCAGGCGCGAGCGTTCGTTGATAATAAACACTGCATTGATGATGACCGTCATGGTGAAGGCGATCTGTGCAGCGATGAGCACGGCGCCGAGTTTGTTGCGTAATAACGCTCTTACGATGGGTCCGATTTCCATAGTGATTCCTCGACCTCGCGCTACTGTGTTTTCAAATGAATGGCTGGATTGATATTGCACGCTCGCCAGATCGGATACAGCCCTGCCACGATGGTGCAGCCTATGGCCAGCGTGATCGTCACCAGCACAACAGGCACATCAAGGTGTACCCAGTCGGAAACGGTAATCTGATCACCGATCAGAATCTTGATGCCTTCCAGACCGAAGTAAGCAAGGACGAGACCGATCAAGCCGCCCAGCAAGCCGATAAAACCCGCTTCGATCACATGCTGCACAAACAACGATCCTTTGTGAGCACCCAGCGCCTGGCGAGCACCGATCTCGGCTGACTTGCCGAGGAATTTTGCGAGCAACAGACCGATAGTATTCAGCAGGCACACCGCCAACAGCATGGCTGCCAGCACCGAAAGAATGCGCGTTTCGTCAGGCAGCACTTCCTGCTCGATCATCCTTTCCTGAACGTCGAAAAGCTTGTTGTTCTGCTCGCGCTGAAAGCGGCCGAGGTTGCGCTGTTCGTTCGTGTAGGCATTGAGAAAACTCAAATAGTCTTCTTCCTCTGCGCGGCTGCGCAGCTCCACCCAATACTGTATCCACACACATTCGGAATTCAGGAACGCTTCCTGCCCGGTGCCTTCCAGAGGCTTCCAGCAATTGGTGTTACCGGTGCGAGGCAAGTCGGATTGGACCGTATGGTGCCAGGGGATATACAAGGCCTCGCCCGAATCGAAGGGGCCGTTGTTCACGTCGTAGAATTTGGGAACCGGGTCCCAGTAATCGAGGACACCTGTCACTTGAAAGTTCATGCCGGCGAGCACGACGGTTTCGCCGACTGAATTGGCGCCGCCAAACAGACGCTCATTGGTTTCTCTTGAGAGCACGACTACCTGCTCGATGTTTTCATCGGCCTCCGCGTTCCAACCCTGCCCGTATAGGAAGGGCACATCGAACATCGGGAAGAAATCCGCAAAAGCGCCGCGTCCGATTACCGAGAAAGGCCGGATTTCGGGATTGGTGGGTTCTACAATCACCGAGAGTTTCGAACTGGCGGTCTGCCGGAAAGCTCTGCCAGCTTCCTGCAGCGCCATCGCGTCTATATAAGTGAGCTGATCAGGCGGATCATTCTCGCGATCGGGATCACCGTTATCGAGCTGCACATGAAACAGTTGTGCGCTCTTGTGTGGAATCGGATCGCCGCCCATTGTGTAGTTCAGCGTGAACACGACCATGTAGGCACCGATGCCGATGGCAACGGCGAGCACCATCAGGGTACTCAGTATGGGGTTGCGCTTGTAGCTGAGCGCGGCCAGTCGCACATAATAAAAGAACATAAGGTTTCCTCGTCAGCGACTCGATCAGGCGACAGCCGCAGCTGTCTCTGCAGGGGTAACGGGCGTGCGCTTGCCGCTCTCTTGCGCGATGCGACCATCGAGAATGTGAATATTGCGCGGCGACTGCTGCGCAAGTTCCTGATCGTGGGTCACCATGATGATGGTCGTGCCCTGCGCATTGATCTCGTTCAGCAGCTCCATCACGCCCTGTGCGGTATTGGAATCCAGATTTCCGGTAGGCTCATCGGCAAGCAGAAAGCGTGGCTCACCCACCAGCGCTCTGGCGATCGCAACGCGCTGCTGCTGACCACCGGAGAGCTGCGCCGGGAGGTGCTTCTTGCGCCCCAGCAACCCGACCGATTCGAGCGCCTTTTCGACTCGCGGTCTGCGTTCGCTCGCCTTCATTCCGCGATAGCGGAGCGGCACATCCACGTTGTCGAACAGATTCAGATCGGGCATCAGGTTAAAGCTCTGAAAGATGAATCCGATTTTTTCATTACGCAGCCGGGCACGTTGAAAGTCGCCCAGTTCGGTGACATCCACATTGTCGAGCAGATAGGAACCGGAGGTGTAGGTTTCCAGCAGTCCCGCGATATTGAGAAAGGTGGTCTTGCCGCATCCTGATGGCCCGGTGATGGTGACGAACTCTCCCTCCTCCACATTCAGTGTGAAATCACTCAAGGCATGGGTTTCCACCAATTCGGTTCGAAACACTTTGCTGATGTTGGTCATTTTCAACATGGGGCATCCTCTTACGTTCCAGGTCGCTCTCTTTTGAAGAAGTTTCGCCTGTTGTCAGTTGTTAATAAGGACGGTTTCCGCCCCGTCGAAAGTATCCGTGCCCGAGATGATGATCGTCTCACCCGGCTCAAGCCCGCTCAGGATTTCTATGGTATTCAAACTGGTGGCGCCAGTGGTTATTGCGCGGCGTCTTGCCATGCCATCAGCAACAACATAGGCTACGCGACCATTACCGCTATCGAAGAACTGGCCGCGTTGCACCGTGATGACATTGGCCTTTTCTTCCAGTAGTACCCGCGTGGTCAGGCGCTGGTTCTGGCGCAATCCGTCGGGCACCTGACCATTGAAGCGCACGCGGCCAGTGACCTGGTTAGCGATGATTTCCGGTGAGACCGCCACGAGCGTTGCCGGATACACGGATGAGCCCGCCCGAACTTCGGCCTGCATACCGATCGCAAGATCGTCGGCATAGCTTTCCGATATCTGCACCTCCACCTCGAAGGCCGACAAATCCACGACGCTGAGAATGGCCTGATTCTCAGCCACATTGGTTTTCTGATTCACGGCGAGATTACCGACGATGCCGCTGACAGGGGACAACACTTCGAGCTCATCGACCTGACGTATCAAGTCGGCAACCAACAATTCCTGTTGATCGACACTGAGCTGCGTGGTGCGCAACTCAAAATCGAGCCGCTCATTGTCGAGTTCGGTGTCGAGCACCGCGTGACGATGTAATAACTCTGCAGTTTGCAGATCGTCCTGGGCCTTCTCGTAATCCACTTCGATCAATGCACCGCGCTGGAAGGCACGCTCGGCGCGCTGCATCTCGCGTTGCGCTGCCTTCAAGGCAATGCTTGCCGAATCTTCCGCTTTCTGGTTTTCCAGTTGCTGTTGTCGCGTCGTGATCTGCTGACGCTCCATCTCCACTTGCAAGGACAGCAAGCGCGACTGTTCTTGTGCCAGCCGGTTTTCAATCTCCGGGCTATCGATTGTCGCCAGCACCTGCCCTGCTTCAACACTGTCGCCGGATTCAACGGCGAAGGTCACTGTGCCCGACTTGCTGGCGTAGAGTGTGGGACTGACTGCAGCCACGACTCTGCCCTGCACCGAGATATCTCGTACGAAATCGCCGCGCCGGACCTCCGCCAGACGCAGGCGTTCCAGCGCTACGGATTGTTCGGCCTGACTCCAGCGTGCCAGCACTGGCGTGACGAGCCATAACGCGACAAGAAAAACACCCGCTACTGCGAGCCAGATAAGAATGGGGCGACGGTTCGAAGGTGGCGCGATTGCCACGTCCTGCGCAGAGGTATCGGAAATACTCACACTGTCCTCGTAGATGCTGTCTGACTGCTGGCAGCAAGCGACTTGTTATTGACCAGAGCGTTCTCGCGGCTCCGAATTTAATACTTGGACGAGTATGGAGTTCAAAAGGTTAACAATTTGCTGATATTTGTCTGACTGGAGAAATACACCGCACTCAGCCTGCAGCGCAGGCAGGCTGTGGATTGCAACTGCAAGTCGGGGTGTTACACTAGGTTTCCACCTGTGGTCTCACTCATTTGCAGTGAACTCACTAATGACAACCTCACTTATAACAACAATAAGGAGTGAGTATGGGCTTTGGTTTCACCCGTGGCCGGCGACGCTTGCCGGTCAGTCTCCTGGCGGTTCTTGCGTGCAGCGTGGCAGTCGACGGCTTTATTAACGGGCCGGTCAGTTACGCCGAAGACGCAGGCAATCTCTATAACACCCCTTTCGATATTCGCTCTGGCGAGCGCTATTTTGAGCGCCAGTGTTCCCGCTGTCATGGCTTCGATGCCAAGGGCAATGACGAGACAGGCGCGCCGGATTTGACCGGTCGTCTCAATCGCGCGAGCAGCGATGCAGGCATCTTCAATATTATTCGCGAAGGCATTCCCGGCACGGCCATGCTGCCGGTTGCCGCCGATGTGCCTGACGCCACCGTGTGGCAGCTGGTCTCCTACATCGGCTCTCTGCGCTATGACCCATCGAGTGTCGATCTGGCAGGCGATGCGGATGCTGGCCGTGAGCTGTTCAATGGCCGCGGCGAATGCAGCTCTTGTCACATGGTCAATGGCCGTGGCGGGCGTATGGGCCCGGACCTGTCTCGCATTGGCGAGAATCAGCGCCCGGAAGATCTCCTCGATGCCCTGGTGGACCCCAACGCCGATGTCGATCCACGCTGGTGGACGCTGCGCGTTACCGGGCCGGATGGGGAGACACGGGAAGGCTTTCGTATGAATGAGGACAGCTTCTCGCTGCGCATCATGGATGCCGACGAGGAACTCTGGTCGTTCCCGAAAAATCGCATCCAGTCTTACGACCGTATCGAAGAATCCACCATGCCAAGTTATGACCAGCGTCTGAGCGAGGACGAGCTCGACGATCTGGTTGCCTATCTGTTTTCACTGCGCCGGGAGATCACCGAATAATGAAAAGAATCACTCGCATTGCTCAGCTGACCTCAGCGACCGCACTCTTCTGCTCTGCTGCGTTATTGCCCTTCGCTTCGCTGCACGCGCAGGAGACGAGTCAGGAACAGCCATTTACCTCGGTCATCACCCCCGCCTTCACACCAGTGACCTGGGAGCGCCTGATGAACGCCCGCAATGAGCCGGAGAACTGGCTCATGTATTCCGGCACGCTGGACAGCCAGCGCTATAGCCTGCTCGACCAGGTCAATGTCGACAACGTCGACCAGCTGGAACTGAAGTGGGCCTACCAGATTCCGGTGATTGACCGCGCCGAGACTGTGCCCCTGGTCGTAGACGGCATCATGTTTATTACCGAGGCGCCCAGCAATGTGGTCGCCGTGGATGCGGCAACCGGGCGTGAATACTGGCGCTATGATCACGACTTACCCGATGACCTGCGCATCTGTTGCGGGCGTAACAACCGCGGCGTCGCCATTCTTGGCGAGACGCTGTTCATGAGCACACTCGATGCCCATCTCGTGGCGATCGATGCACGCACTGGCAACCTGCTGTGGGACAGAGAGGTGGCTCCCCATGAGACCGGCCACAGCAAGACTGCCGCACCGCTGATCGTGAAGGATCTGGTGGTCACCGGCATCGCGGGTGGCGAGTTCGGTATTCGCGGCTTTCTGGATGCCTACGATCCGGAAACGGGCGAGCTGGTATGGCGCACCTACACCATTCCTGGCCCCGGTGAGTTCGGTAATGACACCTGGTCCGGCGATTCCTGGCAGAACGGTGGTAGCCCTACCTGGATTACCGGCTCCTATGACCCGGAACTGGAGCTGATTTACTGGGGAACAGGCAATCCTGGCCCCGACTGGAACGGCGATGTGCGCCTTGGCGACAACCTCTATTCCGATTCGGTACTGGCGCTCGATGCGGATACGGGCAATCTGGAGTGGTACTTCCAGTTCACGCCCCATGATGTGCACGACTATGACGCGATCCAGATCCCCATTCTGGCGGACATAGAGGTCGGTGGTGAGCAGGTTCCCGCCATGATGTGGGCCAACCGCAATGGCTTCTACTACACCTTCAATCGGGCCACCGGTGAATTCCTGCTCGGCAAGCCTTATGCCACGGTGACCTGGGCGTCCGGGCTGGACCAGCAAACCGGCGCACCGATTCGCGTGCCCGGCATGGAGCCCACCTACGAGGGTGTGCTGGTGTCTCCTCCTATTGTCGGCGCGACCAACTGGTACTCGCCCGGCTACAGCCAGGATACCGGGCTGTTCTATGTGACCTCGTTTGATGGCGAGCAAGAGTTTTTCAAGCGCGATGAGGATTTCGAGGTCGGCGAGCGCTATACCGGCGGCGGTGGACGCTATACCCAGCCAATGGACGCGTTTCATAGCTCAATTCGCGCGATTGACCCGAGTACTGCCGACATCGTCTGGGAATTTCCGATAATGCCCCGTTCCTCGGCCGGTATTACGACCACCGCGGGAGGGCTGCTGTTCTCAGGCACTGCCGATGGTTATTTCTTCGCGCTCAACGCCGAATCCGGTGATGAACTGTGGAATATCTCCCTCGGAAGCCGCGTACATGCGGCACCAATGACCTTTGCCGTGGATGGTGAGCAGTACGTCACCATTGCCGCTGGTAATGTGGTCTACACCTTCGGCCTGCGCGACTGATCGGCAAATTGACTGACAGGCGTATTCATCGTGGGGGTGCGCCTGTTATCAATCTCTCAATTTATCAATAAGTTATAGCAACTATATCAAGTTGGACTTTGTGTTTTTTGGATCAGCTTGGGATCGTTGCCGTCCGAATTTGGTATTTGCATAACGCTATAAAATTCAACAGCATAACTACTCGGCAATGTTGGGTCAGGATGCCCCCATCCTCTCTTTCTGCTCCTTTCATTTCTGCAATGGTACGGCTTTGCTCGACATTTCCGGAAAAATTTACTTTAATAAATTCATAGAGTTAACCCACAAAACTCGTAAGCACATCAGTAGTCGTAAGCCGTCTGTTCGAAAGCGCCCAGAGATTTACCCGGGCGCCAATCAACTCGAAACAGTACAGAGCGTGCTTTTAGGCGCCGCTGCGCAAGATTGACCCCGGTTGTCCCCAGAAACTGCTTCCCCGCCAGCAGCCCTGTGGTTAACCTGCGGGCAATTCGTCAGCGGAGAGAGTTCAGAGAATTCTGAACAACACCAAAAAGAACAAGCGACTTCTGATGGCAATCAAACACCCCCAGTTTCCTGCAGCGGCATACAACAACTCGGCCACCCTCGTGCAACCCTGTCAGGGTGCCCGCCTGCTGGAAGACTCCAATGGCAGCGTACTGTTTGGCCAACCACCCGAAGTCCTCAAAGGGCTGCTGCTGCACGGCATTAACAACTTCGACACTATCGTCCTGCCTGACATCAAGGAGAAGAGCGGCTCTCTCACCAATAGCCTGGAGTTTCCGCTGTATTTCTTCCTGTTCGTGAGCAAGGGACTCGAAGAAGGCCGCAAACTGAATCTGGTGGGCGAAGCCACCGACATCACCCATGCTTTGCGCCTACTGCGCATCACCCTGCTCGGCCCGACACGCAAGGAACTGGAGCGCTGGGATACTGAGGTACCGCTGCGCGATGAGTGGCTGGCAGCGGCGCGCGAACTCGCACTCAAGGATGACCAGGGTAATCCGATTCCGGTAGAAGGCTTTTTCAATATCGTGCCATTCAATAATGGCGTAGCCGATCTCGGGGCACAGACCGTGACCCATATCGACACTGACCTGTTCGAGCTGAGTTCTGCCGGGAACGGGATCACCCGCATAGATCTCAACGACGATACCCAGATCGACCCGCCCTATACCGTACAGCCCGATTACGTCCCCGGCGGGCTGGTCAAAATGGGCATCGAAGTTTTGGGTGGCGCTTCCGGGTTTACCCCGACCGAACCCTGCACCGGTCTGGCACTGTGTTACAACGGCGAATATCTGCTGATCGATTGCATTCCCTTTCTCGAACAGCACCTGTTTGCGCGTGGCATCTCCAAGAATCAGATCACGGCGGTTTTCCTGACACACCTGCACGACGATCATTCGTCGTTATTGCCCCTGCTGCAAATGCCGCAACGCGTCGACCTCATTACTACACGCGAGATTTTCAACATGGCGATGGAGAAAATCGCCTGCGGTATTGGCTGGACACCCGAGGTAGTGCGCGAACACTTTACTCTCAAAGAAGTTCGTCCTGGTCAGCGCATCAATTACTTCGGACTCAGCATCGAAACCCACGTCACTGTGCACAGCATTCCGACTATCGGCGCGACATTCTCAACCGTCCATAAAGGCATTCGACGCGAGATTTGTGTGGTGGGTGACAATCACACCATGAGTTCGGTACGGGAGATGACTAGCCGCGGCCTTATTCGCCCATCGACCACCAATAATCTTGAGCGCTTGTACAGCGATCGCTTTGCCCTGCTCGTTGCCGATGGCGGTGCCGGTGCGATTCATGGCGACCCGGCTGATGCGATACAGTCGGCGTCTGACCGGGTTGTGTTCGTGCATGTGGAACAGCTCACCAATGAATTCAATACCACCTTCTCATTAGCGACCAGCGGCAAGCGCTACACGATACTTGAAGGCGACCCTGCAATTTATACCTCGCAGATCAATCACTACCTGACCAACTGGCTCGGCCGCCCTTTTCCCAATCGCTGGATGCGCAGCTTGCTGGCTGAAGAAGAGATTCGGCGCTACAACGCCGACGATGTCATTCTCGTTCAGGACGCAACAACGCGCGGCTTTGTCTATCTCATACTGACCGGGTATTGCGACGTCGTTCGTCATGACGGCCACGAACTGCATTACGAAGCGAGTCTGCAGGCTGGCGACATACTGGGTGAGATGGCCGTAATCACAGGGATCGGCACACGCAACGCCAGTGTCATAGCGAAGACACCTGTCACCTTGTGCGTATTCGCCGAAGAGACATTCAAATCATTCAT
>JASBUV010000099.1 GCA_030147705.1 Gammaproteobacteria bacterium | reverse complement strand
TGCGCAAGTACATGACAGCGATGAAGAAAGTTATCTAAGACTTTCACAGCGCACCAAAAAAGCCCGGGCACTCATGTGCTCGGGCTTTTTTATTGGGTTCAGCAAGCATATTGCAGAATTGCTATGGGCTTTGTGCTGTTGCTGTGGTGCTGTTGGTGGTGCCCACCTGTTGGGTGTGGTCGCGCCGGGCAGGAGGGGGTTGTCGCCAACGCTCTGCGCCCCTCCCGGGTCCCCTCACTATGAAAAAAGCCCTGAAAAGCGGTCTTTTTTCTCCGTTCGGCGCTGAGCTGATTGTTGCCGACAACCCCCTCCTACCCGACACTCCGAGCGCTGCTGAGTGTTACGTTATTTGTTGGCTTGGTTCCCCTTCGATTGATGACACAGACTCGGATGTGCAAAGTGGCTCTAACCGGGAATGAGAAAAGGCACCGAAGAAACCTTCGAAGTCCCGGCTATCGCCGACCAAGCGGATGTGGGGAGGCAGGGTTTACGGCCCGCCAATAAAGGCCGGCGCTGAGCGGAGGAAAAACACCGCTTTTCAGGGCTTTTTTTGGAGCGAAGGCACCCAGGATGGGCGACGAGCCGGCGGGACGGAAACTCTGCCTTCCCGCAGTCGCGCTCGAAGACACTGAACGACATAGCTAATTACACCATGTGATTTGAATACAGCTACGCGGATAGGTATAGAACTGAGGAATGACTCCAAAGAAAACTTCGACGCTCCGGCTATCACTGACCAAGCGGATGTGGGGAGGCAGGGTTTGCGACCCGCCAATCAGGCCGGCGCCGAGCGGAAGAAAAAGACCGCCCTTCGGGTTTTTCCGGAGTGAAGGCACTTTCTCCCGGGACTGAAGGATGGGCGCCGAGCCGGCGGGGCGGGAACCCTGCCTCCGCGCAGCCGCGCTCGAAGGCACGAAGCCACAAATAAAAAATGCCCGTCTACTAAAAAGTCACACTGCCCAAGTGGTTTCAATGAGAAACCAGCGATAAATCATTATCGGCGTATATTGCGCCAATTAGATCGCGAGCACTTTGTCTCCGCGTGAGATTCCTGAAACTCCGGTGCGCGCAACTTCAAGAACCGTGTTTTCAGACATCGCGGCGATAAAGGCATCCAGTTTTTCACCGGTGCCAGTGAGCTGAATAGTGAATGCGCTTTGCGTCATATCCACAATTTGGCCGCGGAAAATATCAGCCGTTCGTTTAAGTTCAGCACGCTGCGCGCCTACCGCTTTCACCTTGATGAGCATCAGCTCGCGCTCAATGTGCGCACCTTCGGTCAGATCGACGAGTTTTACTACATCGACGATACGATTGAGATGTTTGGTAATTTGTTCAATCTGCGCATCGTCACCCGAGGTCGTCAACGTGAGCCGCGAAAGTGTGCTGTCTTCTGTTGGCGCGACAGTCAGGGAATCGATATTGTAGTTGCGCTGAGAGAACAGGCCTACGACCCGCGACAATGCTCCAGGTTCGTTTTCCATTAAAACTGAAATTATGTGTCGCATATCAGGTTCTCTCCGTCTTACTCAAAACCATGTCCTTCATGGCACCACCTTTAATCGCCATTGGATAGACGTGCTCTTCAGGGTCAACGGCAATATCTACAAAGACCAGCTTGTCTTTCAGAGCAAAGGCCTCTTCAAGCTTGCTGTGCAGGTCTTCGAGTCTGTCGATCTTGATTCCAACATGCCCATAGGCTTCGGCCAGCTTGGTGAAGTCAGGCAAGGATTCTGAATAGGTACTGTGCGAATGTCGCCCGCCGTACTGCATATCCTGCCACTGTTTCACCATGCCCAACGCCTGGTTATTCAGGCAGATAATTTTGATCGGCAGCTGATACTGCATGCAGGTGGCGTACTCTTGCAGGTTCATCTGAAAGCTACCCTCGCCGGTGATGCACACAGAGACGGCATCAGGGAACGCAAACTGCACACCCATTGCTGCGGGCAAGCCAAAACCCATCGTGCCCAGACCACCGGAGTTGATCCAGCGCCGCGGCTTGTCAAACTTGTAATGCTGCGCCGCGAACATCTGGTGCTGCCCTACATCGGAGGAGACGAATGCATCGCCCTTGGTGATTTCGTAAACCGCCTGTACGGCTTGCTGAGGCTTAATCAGCCCGCTTTCGTCAGAGACAATTTTCAGGCAATCACGTGCGCGCCACTGGTCAATTTGCTGCCACCAGATTTCCAGCGCTTCCTTATCCACTTTGGTTTTTGATTTGCCGACCTGCTCCAACATTTCTTCGAGCACGGCGGTGACTGACCCTACTATCGGAACATCTGCCGCTACTGTTTTGGAGATCGAAGCCGGATCGATATCCACGTGGAGAATCGTCGCATCCGGACAAAATTTGGACGTATCGGAATTAGTCACACGGTCGTCGAAGCGCGCGCCGATACCCAACAAGACGTCGCAGTAATGCATCGCCATATTGGCCTCATAGGTACCATGCATTCCCAGCATGCCCAGAAACTGTTTGTCGGTTGCGGGGTAGCATCCCAAACCCATCAGTGTATTGGTTACCGGAAAGCCCAGTTTCTTGGCCAGCTTTGTGAGTAGCTCGGAACCATTGCCCTGCACTACACCTCCACCAGCGTAAATCATTGGCCGCTTGGCAGACATCAATGCTTCCACAGCCTTTTTGATTTGCCCCGAGTGCCCTTTGCCCGGCACCTGATAAGATCGCATCTTCACTTCTTTGGGATATTCATACGGAAACTTGCTATTCGGATCCGTTACATCTTTGGGCACATCAATCACAACAGGGCCAGGTCGCCCAGTTGTTGCCAAATGGAAAGCTTTTTTCACAACAAGAGGTATCTGGCTCGCATGCTGAACCATAAAACTGTGCTTCACGATTGGTCTCGATACGCCCACCATATCGGTCTCCTGAAAAGCATCAGAGCCAATCATTCGGCTTTCAACCTGACCGGAAATGACGATCATGGGTATTGAGTCCATGTAGGCGGTCGCGATACCAGTAATTGCATTGGTAGCACCTGGCCCGGAAGTCACCAATACCACGCCCGGCTTGCCAGTTGCCCGCGCGTAGCCGTCCGCAGCATGAGTTGCCGCTTGCTCGTGGCGGACGAGAATGTGTTCGACTTTATCCTGCCGAAAAATGGCATCATAAATGTGCAGCACCGCGCCGCCGGGATAGCCGAATACAAACTCAACGCCTTCATCGTGCAGCGCACGAATCAGCATTTCACCACCTGATAATTGTTCCACTTTGATTAGCCTCTGATCATTCTCGAGCCCGTTGTCAGGACACACTCTCAATGCCTGGCACTTGGCCTGGTTTTCTGTCTGGCCTTCTGTCTGGATCTATCCGGCTCTAAACCAGACATACAACAGCTATCCAACTGTACGAGCAATGCCATAAATCTGGCAAATTGCCTCTACTTTCGGGTCTCGTCTCTACGTGAATTCTTGGATTCGTCTTACTACGTAACAATCAGCAACGCGCTTCTTGCACCTGTTGCTTCTTGTCGGCTCCGTCCGTGGTAACGTGAGAAGCCTTGTAGGTGGATGTTATGTAACACCTAGGCAGCAGACTGTGGGATTGCCTGGTTATGGCTGGACCAGACTGCTGGGGAGTGAAACGGGGTCGGCCGATTCACTCCTCTCAAGGGGCGGAATTTTCCCATTTACAGCAATAAAGTCAAGCGATTAGCGGGCTTGGGCTGGCATCAGAAAGAAATCACCGATTTTTCCACAATGCCAGCAGACCACTACAGGGTGAAGTTTGCTCAGGCAGCGTCCGCAGATGGCCCACGCTTGCTGAAGGCTAATGCGCCTGACTCATTGACCGTCACTGAAATGGTGTCGCCAGGCGCATATTCGCCTTGCAACAGATGCTGAGCCAGAGCGTTCTCAATGCCATTCTGAATGGCCCTCTTGAGAGGGCGAGCACCATAAACCGGGTCATAGCCCACTTCGGCAATCAGATCGAGCACTGATGAGCTGACTTCCAGTCGCAATTCGTTCTGCGCCAGTCGTTTGTTAAGCAACGCCAGCTGAATCTCGGCAATCCCACGTATCTGGTCAGATTGCAGGGGATGGAAGACAACCGTCTCATCAATTCGGTTCACGAACTCTGGAGAAAAATGCTTCACGACAACGTCCAGAACAGTCTTCTTTACCCGCTCATAGACCTCTTCGCTGAGCTGACCTTCCATCATCATTTCCTGGATGCGATCCGAGCCCAGATTCGAGGTCATCACAATTACCGTGTTTCTGAAGTCGACGGTTCGGCCATGGCCGTCCGTCAGGCGGCCATCATCCATCACTTGTAACAGCACGTTGAACACATCAGGGTGTGCTTTTTCCACTTCGTCCAGAAGCAATACAGAGTATGGGCGACGGCGGACTGCTTCGGTCAGGTATCCCCCTTCTTCATAGCCCACGTAACCGGGTGGCGCACCAATCAGGCGCGCAACGGAATGCTGCTCCATGAACTCGGACATATCGATGCGCACCATCGCATCTTCTGTATCGAACAAGAACTCCGCCAACGCTTTGCACAATTCTGTTTTACCGACCCCTGTCGGGCCCAGAAACAAAAAGGAACCATTCGGCCTGTTGGGATCAGACAGACCTGATCGAGAACGCCGTACCGCATTGGCTACCGCTGCGATTGCTTCATTCTGACCTATCACTCGCTTGTGAAGAGAATCTTCCATTTCCAACAAGCGCTGCTTGTCACTCTGCAACATCTTGCTGATTGGTATTCCCGTCCACCGTGACACGACATCGGCTATCTCTTCCTCGGTGACCTTATGCCGCAATAGCTTTTTCTCAGCCGTCTGTGCCTCAGCTGCTGCTTCAAGTTTTTTCTCAAGACTTGGGATAATGCCATACTGAATTTCAGACATGCGTGCCAGATCACCGGCGCGCTTCGCTTCATCCATGTCCTTGCGCGCTTGCTCCAGACTGCTCTTGATAGTTTGCGATCCCTGCAATGACGCTTTTTCGGCCTTCCACACTTCTTCCAGGTCTGCGTACTCTTTTTCAAGCTCCGCGATTTCTTCAGCAAGCTTCAATTTGCGCTTGTTGGTCGCCGCGTCATCATCCTTCTTCAGTGCTTCCTGCTCGATCTTCAACTGAATCAGTCTGCGATCGAGCCTGTCCATTTCTTCTGGCTTGGAATCAATTTCCATGCGGATCAAACTGGCTGCCTCATCAACCAGATCAATCGCCTTGTCTGGCAACTGACGATCCGGGATATAGCGCTGCGACAGTCGCGCTGAAGCGATGATGGCAGAATCAGTGATTTGCACACCATGATGCACTTCGTATTTCTCTTTCAAGCCTCGCAGAATCGCAATGGTATCTTCTTCACCCGGCTCCTCAACGAGCACTTTCTGGAAACGGCGTTCCAGTGCAGCATCTTTTTCAATGTACTGCCGATACTCATCAAGCGTTGTCGCGCCAACGCAGTGTAGCTCGCCGCGCGCCAGAGCGGGCTTTAACATGTTGCCTGCATCCATCGCGCCCTCTGCTTTGCCTGCGCCGACCATGGTGTGCAGCTCATCTATGAACAGAATGATTGAGCCTTCCTGCTTGGACAATTCATTGAGCACCGCTTTGAGACGCTCCTCGAATTCTCCACGGAACTTGGCACCCGCGATTAGCGCCCCCATATCAAGCGCAAGAATTCGTTTGTCTTTGAGGCCTTCAGGAACTTCGCCATTGATGATGCGTTGTGCGAGCCCTTCAACGATCGCCGTCTTGCCTACGCCGGGCTCACCGATTAATACGGGATTGTTTTTAGTGCGACGCTGTAAAACCTGAATCGTGCGGCGTATCTCGGCATCGCGACCGATAACCGGATCGAGCTCACTCTCTTCTGCTCGCGCAGTGAGATCCACACAGTATTTGGAAAGGGCCTGCCAGGCTTCTTCGGCACCGGCATCGTTCACTGCCTCACCGCCGCGCAGATTGTTGATCGCATTCTCCAGTGCTTGTGCTGACACTCCATAACTGTTCAACAACTTGCCCAGAGTGCCCTTGTCGTTCATGGCGACAAGCAACATGGTTTCGCTGGAGATAAACGAATCACCTTTTTGCTGAGCCAATTTGTCAGCCTGATTAAAAAGTTTGCCCAACTCCGGGGATGCGGCAATTTCGCCTTCATGATTCGGCATGTGCGGCAGATCATCTACCGCCTGTTGAAGCTTGCTGCGCAAATCAGTGACATTGAACCCGGTCTGCGACAACAGGGGTTTCACTGAACCGCCTTTCTGATCGATCAGGCACAGAATCAGATGCACTGGTTGTATAAGATTTTGATCCTTACCAAGCGCAAGGGACTGCGCATCAGCAAGCGCTGACTGCAATTTGCTGGTTAGTTTGTCGAGTCGCATGGGTAATCCTTAGCAAAAGCTTTCCTGGAGCTTCTCAGCAATTGCTCTGCAGAAACCGTGAACCCCTCACTTAGCTCGATCGGCGCAGCATAGAGTGCGGATACCTGCAACAAGCAATTGATGCTTTCAATACCGGCATTTATTGGGTCATATGCCGCCGATTTCAAGCTCAGCACCCTCACCCATTACTACACCGCACTACTTTGATCCCATACTACAACCCGCTACTTGCGGAGGTATACCCCGGTCACATTTCGCCCCGTCTGCTGATCCCTGCGATAGGAATAGAATCGATCTCCATCACAATAGCTGCAAATCTCGCAAGCATCGACGCGCGCCACACCGGCATCGACCAGCTTGGTCCGTGCAAGGAGTCGCAAATCCGCCATGAATTTATTCTGCGAATTCGCTGGCGAAAAAGCGGCATCGACCGCAGCAGCAGACATTGACGCAAGAAACGCCTCGCGCACCTCACTCCCGACCTCAAAATGACAGGGACCAATTGCCGGTCCGAGCCATGCGCGCAGCTTTTCAGGAGACGTCGCCATACTGCGCAAGGTGTTCTCTATCACACCGGCCGCCAAGCCACGCCATCCTGCATGCAGCGCAGCAACCTCATCTTCATCTTCGCTGACCAGAATGACTGGTAGACAATCTGCCGTCATTACGCAGCAGGCAAAACCAGGGATAGAAGTAACGAGACTGTCGGCTTGTGGAGGCGGGAGCAATTCATGGAGCCGGATAACATCAGTGCCGTGAACCTGGTCCAACCACTGGAGCTCAGGAACCCCGGGCAAACCTTTGCGTAGCTGGTCGCGATTTGCCTGTACAGTCTGATCATCGTCACCTACATGCAACGCCAAATTAAAATGTTCGAACGGGGCGACACTGCATCCGTCAGCACGTGTGCTGCAAAATACTTCAACCTGGGTTAGGTCTTGCCAGTCCGGCCGGACAAAAGAAGAAACCATCAGGCCGCCTCTCCAGCTGCCGCGATTTCAGCAAGAAGCATTTGCATATCGGATGGGAGCTCTGCTTCCCAGGTCATCAACTCACCGCTCGCCGGATGGGTAAATGACAATCTGGCGGCATGCAGCGCCTGACGACGAAATCCCCGCAAGGCAGCAGCCAAACTTGGCGGACAGGCTGCCGGGATCTGAAAACGTCCACCATAAACAGGGTCACCCACCAGAGGATGATTGATATGCGCCATGTGCACCCGTATCTGATGAGTCCTGCCAGTTTCCAGTTTGACCTGAACATGGGTATGCGCCCGAAAACGTTTGGCGATGCGATAATGAGTAACTGCAGGTTTGCCAGAGTCACTGACAGCCTGTTTTTTGCGATTCACTGGATGTCTGCCAATTGGCTCGTCTACCGTGCCACCACCTGTGAGCTTGCCTTGCACGATCGCCTCATACTCCCGGCTGATGTCTCGTGCTTGTAGCAGATTCACCAGATGCGTGTGGCTCTTTAGGGATTTGGCGACGACCATCAATCCGGTCGTATCCTTATCCAAACGATGCACGATACCGGCGCGGGGTAGCTCTTGCAGGACAGGACAATGGTGGAGCAGTCCATTGAGCAATGTCCCACTGTGATTACCCGCTGCCGGGTGCACCACAGTGCCAGCAGCTTTGTTGATTATCAGGAGATGTGCATCCTCAAAGACAATGTTGAGAGGCAAGACTTCAGCATCCCAGTCCGCTGCCGGCTCAAGCTCGGCTGCAATGACCAGACTGTCTCCCGCAGCAAGCTTGTCCCGGGGTCGCAATTGCTCGCCATTCACGAGCAGTTGCCCCTGCTTGATCCAGGCCTGCAGGCGGGCACGGGAATAATCCGGAAACAAATTGGCTGCGATCTGGTCTAATCGTTTACCGGAAAGTTCTTCCGGCACGTTAGCGCTCAGGGAAATCTGGGTAGCGGGCCCTGAAGCTCCCGGTTTGTCTGAAATATCATTCATCGCTACATGATACTTGAAATCGACTCACTCTGGCCTTTATTGCTACTCAGACCACATATCCTCTGCATTGGATTGACCTTCGGGTCTGGGTTTGCCCAGAGCCCTGTGGTTAAATAGCGCCTTTCGAAATTTGGAATCCTGGCACGTAATATGACATTCACCAGCAGCACTCGAATCCTGCTTCTTCTTTTACTGTCATTCAGTATGGCTGGATGTGGCCTGTTCGGTGGCGGAGACAGGGATGAATTCGCAGGCCTGTCGACTGAAGAACAATTTTATCGACGCGCGCTGGACCAACTGAACAGCAACAATTTCAATGGGGCGATCGCGACCTATCAGGCGCTGGAATCCAGATTTCCATTCGGACGTTTCGCCGCCCAAGCCCAGATTGAGATTGTGTACGCCTACTACCGAAACGGCGATATGGAAGCGGCAAGAGCCGCTGCAGACCGCTTCATCCGGCTGCATCCGGATAATGAGAACATCGACTACGCCTACTACATGCGCGGCCTGTCGTCATTTCGCGATTCCAGTGGTTTCATGGGGCGGCTTATGCCGGTCGACCAGACCAAGCGCGACCCAGGCCGGGCACAGGAATCTTTTAATGACTTCTCGCAGTTGCTGGCGCTGTATCCCGACAGCCCTTATGCAGCGGATGCCCGGGCGCGGATGATCTACCTGCGCAACAATCTCGCGGCCTATGAGATTCATGTGGCGAACTACTATCTGGCCCGTCGTGCCTACATCGCTGCGCTGCGCCGCGGACAGTACGTTGTGGAAAATTTTCAGGGCACACCGGCTGTTGCAGACGGTGTTGCCATCATGGTCGAGTCCTACCTGAGACTCGGGCTCAATGAATTGGCGGACACCAGCCTGTCGCTGTTGAGGGAAAACTATCCGACCCACGCTTCGCTGGATAACAACGGTGAATTCATCATTCGCACCGAAATCACCAATCCTTCTCTGCTCTACACAGTGACTTTCGGTCTGCTCGGCGATAATCGGGTCGACCCGCCCCTCGCCCCGACCCGGCGCCCGTTTACTTCGGGCAGTCAGCAAATTATCGATGCCCAGGGCGAGACCGAGGAAGAGGAAGGTCGTTCTTTCCTCAGCATAATCACCTTCGGAATACTTAAATAAGCAGATAAATCAGCCTCTTACAGACTGATTACCCAAATTCTGCACGAGTCGGTCAACCGATTTTCCTCCTCTGCGTTAAGCCCTGATATAGTCATCTCAAGGCTTTACCGGAGGGCGGCCTTCTGAACACTCTCAACACGATGGATGAGTTCCTGCGCAGTGTGCAATCGCGCGCTTATCGCATCGCACATATCGCCACTGGCAACCAACAGGATGCATTGGATCTGGTTCAGGATGCGATGTTCAAGTTGGTCGAGAAATACTCCGACCGCCCGGAAGCTGAGCTTGCCCCGCTTTTCTATCGAATTTTAACTAGCAAAATCAATGATTTGCACAGACGCAACAAAGTCCGAAATCGCTTCCGTCGCTGGCTATTCGATGACCCGGAGAGCAACGAGGACCCGATACAGACCGCCGCGGATGAATTTGGTCAGCAACCCGAGCGTGAAGCAGCCATGAGCGAGAGTATGCGACGACTGGAATCGGCACTGGAAGCACTGCCCATGCGTCAGAAACAGGCGTTCCTGCTACGCGCCTGGGAAGGGCTCGATGTGAAACAAACCGCGATCGCCATGTCCTGCGCAGAAGGCAGCGTCAAAACCCATTATTCACGAGCTATCCACTTCTTGCGCGAACGTCTCGCAGGGCATTGGTCATGAAACACACAAGCAAGCATCTCAATGACGATGAATTCGTCGCACTAATCTGCGCAGAGCTCGACGAAGATCTGCACAATCTGGACGCGAAGCTGATCAAACGACTCGATAGCACGCGCAACAATGCCTTGCAGCAAGAGTGTGTGTCCCGATCACAAGATGAAGAGTTACTCGTACAGATTGCCAGAGAATCATTGACGGATGCGAAGCCGCTGAATGAAGACATCGAATCTCAACTCGATCAGATTCGAGCGCAAGCGATGGCGCACCTCGCCAAACAGGGAGGTAGAGAGAAGTCGTCTCCATTCTCCGACTGGCTGCTCCACTTACCGTGGCGCATGCCAGCTAGTGTTTTCGCCAGCGCATTCGCGATCGTCGGAACGGTTGCGCTGCTGAATATTTACAATCGCGATGCAGGACTGCAGGGCGAGATCGAATTAGCCATGTTGACCTCAGCCGAAGACCTGGAGTTGTACGAAAATCTGGAATTCTATCTTTGGCTCTCCGAGAACGAACTGGTGAGCCAGTGAGCACAGGGGCGCAGCAATGAGCTATCAGTCGTTTCACTCCATGACATGGTATCGACGCGCGTGAGCAAACGAAGCGACAAACACTACAGCCACTATTTGTTGATCTTATTGGCCCTGAGTAGCAATCAGGCAAATGCCGCAGAGAATTCGCAAGTGAATCAACAGCAACAGCCCAATCTCGAATTACTCGAATTTCTCGGTTCCTTCGCAACCGATGAGGGAGAGTGGATTGATCCGAACAGTTTGCTGGAAGAAGAATTCTCCAGTTTGATTGACAGTATTGCTGCGCAAGCTGCCAGCACTCGACCGCAACCTAACAATCCAGACAATCAGGATTCCGCCAATGATTAAGCATCGTGTCATCTTCAGCCTGGCCTTGATCTGTATGCTGAATGGATCGGCATTCGCACAACAGAGTGACGAGAAAGTCGCCTGGGAAGAGCTGTCCTACGAGCATCGTCAGATACTGCAGGAATTAGAGTCGCAATGGGATGAACTGTCAGTCGAGCGACAGCAACGACTGATTCGTGGTGCTCGGCAATGGGAGCAGATGCCTCCGGAACAACGTCGCCTTGCTCAATCCCAACAGAACCGCTTTCAGAATCTGCCTCCCCGACAGCAAAATCTGATTATGCAGCGTTTCCAGCAATTCAATAGCCTGAGCGGACAGCAACAAAGACAGCTACGTAATATTCAACGCCGCTTTCAGAATTTGCCCGAGGCGGAACGCAGGGCACTTCGCCAGAGATTCGAGCAGCAAAGTGAACGACTGGAAGAAGAACGCAGAATTCAGCGTGAAGCGCAGCAACAGATACGGGATTCACAGAGGCGCATGAGGGAAATCATGCAGGAAAATGCCAATCAGAGACGCGCAGCACCCGCCCCAGACCGCAATAACTAATCAGTCACCGATTGGCCAGGCGTTGGTAATCGGATAACGCCTGTCTCGACCAAATCCTTTCCGGGTCAGGCGCACACCGATCGGACTCTGGCGGCGCTTGTACTCATTCAAATCGACCAGCCTCAACACGCGTTTTACCTGACTCTCCTCGAAACCCTGCGCAATGATCGCTGCTGCACTGTAATCCTGCTCAACATACAGCTCGAGAATCTGATCAAGCACATCGTAAGGTGGCAAACTGTCCTGATCGACTTGATCTGGAGCCAATTCAGCCGAAGGTGGGCGATCGATCACGGATTGTGGAATCACTTCACCTGCACTATTGCCAGGACTCATGTTGAGGTAGCGGGCCAGTCGATACACCATGGTTTTTGAGACATCTTTGAGCACGTCGAAACCACCGGCCATATCACCATACAGCGTCGAATAGCCAACCGCGATCTCACTCTTGTTACCCGTCGTGAGCACGAGCAGTCCTTTCTTGTTGGAAATCCCCATCAGCAGGACCCCACGGGCTCGCGCCTGAAGATTTTGCTCACTGATGCCGGTTGCAGTACCCGCAAACTCGGACTGCAGAGCTGCCATAAACGCAGCATAAATCTCGTTGATGGCAATGACCTGATAGTTCACACCCAGGGTAGCTGCCTGCTGCGCGGCCACATCCAGACTCAGCTTGGATGTGTACTCAAAAGGCATCATCACCGCCTGCACGCGATCTTTGCCCAGTGCATCGACAGCCACAGCCAGGGTCAATGCGGAATCGATCCCTCCTGACAAACCCAGCACGACGCCTGAAAATCCATTCTTGTTAACATAGTCCCGTACACCCAGAACCAGTGCATTGTAAATTTGCGCTTCGACCTGTTGTGCCGCTGCGATTTCCTGCCTGGGAATTGCACACTCTCCACGACTGCCAATTTGGATATCAAGTGGATACTGTCCTTCCACATAGCTCGGCACCAGCGCCTGACACGTCCCGGACGCATCCACAGCCATCGAACCACCATCAAATACCAACTCATCCTGACCGCCAACCAGATTGACATACACAATGGGGCAGCCGCTCTCCTGACTACGTTTCTGCAACAGTGCCTGCCGCTCAGTGAGCTTGTTGATGTGATACGGAGACGCATTGATATTGATCAACAACTGAGCCCCACCCTCTCGCGCCTGAACCGCCGGACCAGGACCCCACATATCCTCACACACCGTGAATGCCATGCGACTTCCCGCGATATCGAGTAACAAAGGCCCGTCACCAGGGGCAAAGTAGCGATGCTCATCGAACACCTCGTAACTGGGCAGCAATTGCTTGTGATAGACACCGAGCTGATCACTACCACGGATGACACTCAGCGCGTTATAGAGCTTGTCTTCTACTTTGCGCGGATAACCCAGAACCATGTAGATATCCAGATTGGCAGCGAGGATTTTTTGCAAGGCTTTATCAACGCGCAGCTTCAGACTCGGCCTGAAGAGCAGATCTTCTGGCGGGTAACCCGTAAGAGTCAGCTCCGGGAAGACAATCATATCGGCAGACTGCTCATCGATCGCTCGTCTGGCGCAGGCGATCACGCGATTAGCATTCGCATCTATATCGCCCACAATCAGATTGAGCTGGGCCATTACCAATTTGAAATTACGCGCCATAGTGTCCTCAGCGATTGCTGCTTTCCCTGTTTCCCTGCACTGGGTCTATATTAGGGGCGCTATTGTACGATAAATTCACTGTAACTGTTCCCAAACAAGCATTCAGCCTCACCCCAAAATGACATGGTAACGAGCTCAAAACACTATTCTGGCCAGATATCCAATGTAGCGGTTGTCTATAACATCTACCGCATCGTGCTGCCGCTGGTGTTATTGGTTACCTATATCAGCGGCAGGGACAATACCCAGTTTGGAGAAATTGATCCGACCCTCTTCATTCAGACCTGCACCGGGTACGCGATATTTGCAGTGGTCATCGCATTTCTTTCTCCCGACGGCATGCGCTTTATGGAGAACCAGAAGATTCTGACGAGCACCTTACTCGCAGATATTCTGGCGATCAGTCTGCTGGTCTTCTCCAGTGGCGGATCTTCATCCGGCCTCGGCTTGTTGATGATCGTAACCATTGCCTCAAGCAGCATCATGATCCGTGGGCGCATCAGCACCTTCCTCGCAGCGGTGGCAGCATTGGCTACCATCTACTGCGAACTTTACCTGTCGCTTTCGCTGCAGAATCCGCCCAATCAATTCATCCAGACCGGATTTCTTGGCATTTTCCTGTTTGCTACATCGCTCTATATCCAGACCCTGACCGAACGAATTTACAAGGCAGCTCAACTTGCTGATGAGCAGGCGAGCAATATTGTTGATCTCGAGAAACTCAACAACGAAATCATTCAGCGGATGAGAACCGGGGTCGCTGTGATCAATAATGCCAATCAACTGGTGAGCATGAACAGCTCAGCCCAGATTACACTGGCACCGCTTCTGGAAGGTCAGTCGTCAGGCTCTCACCCCGAATTACCAGAATTGCTCGCAACTCAGTTGAATACATGGAAGGTCAATCCGAGGCGCCAGCCGCAACCAATTGCAATTCCGCAAAGTAATAAACAACTGCAAATAAGCTTCGCTTTTCTGAACCCTGAATCCGATTCAGACGTCCTGATGTTCATGGAAGACAACCGCCAGATAGTGCAACGCGTTCGGCAGATGAAACTGGCTTCGCTGGGTCGGCTCACAGCAAGTATTGCTCATGAAGTTCGCAATCCTCTGGGCGCGATCAGTCACGCAAGCCAGTTGTTGAGCGAATCCGCTACCGCTTCAGATGAAGATCGCAGAATGCTTACCATCATTCTGAATCACTGCAAACGCATCAATATGATTATCGAGGATGTACTGGACGCTTCGCGCCAGAACGATTCCGCCCCAACCCGCGTAAATCTTAAAAACTGGTTGCAGGACTTTGTCGCGAGTTACGAAGCCACCCATGAAATCTGCGAAGAGATCATCTTGCATATTGAACCGGCGGATACCGAAGTGAATGTGATCACCGGTCAACTGGAGCAAGTCCTCAATAATCTTTTTGATAATGGACTGCGATACAGCCAACGCAGAACCGGGAAAGGAACCCTCACAGTTACGGGCGGCAGAGAGGTCCGGGATGGCCGGCTGCAACCATTTCTCCATGTTATCGACGACGGGCCCGGTGTAAGCGAAGACGCTGAAGCACATTTATTTGAACCATTCCACACTACAGAGCAAACAGGCACTGGTCTCGGGCTTTATATATCCAGAGAACTGTGCGAAGCTAATCAATCGCAGCTGGTTTTTAATCGCACATCGGAAGGGAAAAGTTGTTTTAGTATCTACTTCAGCGACCCCGACCACATCATGGAATAAGAAGAACTATCACGCCTGTTTTTCGCTGCGCGGACCAACATCAACTCATGAACGATACTGTCCTAATCGTCGATGATGAGCCCGATATTCGGGAGCTTCTGGAGATCACTCTCGGACGTATGTCTCTCAACACATACGCTGCCGCTGATCTTGACTCAGCTCGAAAACTCCTTGAAGAGCGTAGCTTTAATCTCTGTCTCACTGACATGCGCTTACCCGACGGCGACGGCATTGAACTCGTTGAATACATTCAGGAACACCATAGTGAATTGCCAGTAGCGGTAATCACTGCGCACGGTAGCACAGAGACTGCGATCAAAGCGCTCAAGGCAGGCGCATTCGACTTCGTATCCAAGCCAGTAGACTTGCATAAACTACGCGACCTTGTGAATGCAGCGTTGCGACTGACCCATCCCGACTCACTCAATGAAAGCAAAGTTGCTGTGGAGCGAATCCGCGACAACAGCAACATCACCGGCAATTCACCTCAGGTGCAACGCTTGCGCGAGCAAATTAGCAAGCTGGCAAGAAGCCAGGCGCCTATTCACATCAGTGGCGAATCAGGTGCCGGCAAGGAACTCGCAGCGCGTGCGATTCACGAACAAAGTGCGCGCAAGAACGGCCCTTTCGTAGCCGTTAATTGCGGAGCAATTCCGGAGCATCTGGTTGAAAGCGAATTGTTCGGTCACATCAAGGGCAGTTTCACAGGGGCTGACAGGGATAAAGACGGGCTGTTTCAAGCAGCCAATGGCGGCACCTTGTTTCTGGACGAGATTGCTGACTTGCCATTGCAGACCCAGGTCAAACTACTGCGTGTGATTCAGGAAAAATCTGTTCGCCCGATCGGCTCCCAGCAAGAGGTACCGGTAGACGTTCGATTGCTTAGCGCAACGCACAAGATCCTGGCCAAAGAGGTTGAAGCAGGCAATTTACGGCAAGACCTGTACTTCAGAATCAACGTTATCGAACTGCCCGTCCCCCCCTTGCGCCAGCGCAAAGAAGACATCGAAGAACTGGCGACTGTCATACTGAAAAAAATCGCAGATGAGAATGCCGCACCGCTTTGCAGTTTGAGCGACGCCGCGCTAAGCACACTCAAGAACTACCATTTTCCAGGTAATGTGCGAGAGCTGGAAAACATCCTGCAACGAGGGGCAACCCTTAGCGAAGACAATCGCATTGAATTGGATAATCTTGAATTCATCTCGACACCGGCAAGCCCCGAATCAGAGAGTCACGCAGATGCCAGCACAGCAACTGCAGAATCAGAAAAAGCCGACACAGCAACTACCGGAGTTGCCGAATCGATGGAACTGGAAGGCGACTACTCGCTGGAAAAACATCTGGAGGCTGTAGAAATCGAGGTCATCGAAAAAGCCCTGCAGGAGACCCGCTGGAACAAAACAGCAGCGGCCAAGAAGCTGGGAATGTCGTTTCGCTCCCTGAGATACAGACTCAAAAAGCTCGGCCTGGATTGATCCGCGCCGGGTTCAAAAGCATCGCTCGCCGCTCCCCTTAACTCGCGCAATCAGAAATTACTGTCGTGCCGGATCATAAGGCAGCGGATCAACAATTGGCTCGCGGCCAAGTAGCAGATCCGCCATCAATCTCGCCGATGCCGGCGCCAGCACCAACCCATTGCGGAACTGGCCGGCATTAACAAACAGATTCTGCCAGTCAGGTAACTTCCCGATGTACGGAACGCCGTCCCGGGTCCCCGGTCGTAAGCCTGCCCAGTGACCGACCGGCTCCATTGCCTGTAACTCCGGGAACATCGACTCAGCTGACCGTTGCAGACTCAGGCGCGCTTCAGCACTGGGTGTCTTGTCGAAGCCTTCGTACTCAAGCGTGCTGCCAATCAGAACATGGCCATCGCATCGTGGAATCAGGTAGCGACCAGCCGTAAGTATTATTGACGACAAAGGCGGCTTCGAGAATTTATAAAGCAACATCTGCCCTTTTACCGGGTGAACATCCAGAATCTTGCCTGATTCCGACAGTATGCGTCCCGACCAGGCGCCTGCACACACTACGACCTGACGTGCCGGGATCGTGAAAGGCTTTTTGTCGCAACCGCCGTGCATGCGGATTTGCCTGACCATTGCTCCTTCGGACTCCAGGCCAAGCACTTCGCTATTCTCCAGGAGCGTGACATCCGGAAAGTGTTGCACTTGCGCCAGCAAGGCCTGCAGCAACCTCGGATTACGCACGTTGGCAACCTTGGGCATCCACAACCCATTCTGAAACCCAGGAGCCAGTCCACTTTCCCTGTTGTAGATTTGCTGGCCAGCAAGACAGTGCATTTCCCGCTGATGGGATGCGGCCCATAGCAGAGCCTCGTCCTGATCGTCAGCATCAAGCATGAGCAAGCCTGACTCGCTTAGTTCAGAATCGATGCCGGTGTTCGCGGTTAATTCCGCAACGAGTTCTGGGTAGTAGTCTTGCGCCCAACTGGCGAGGGCTGTGATCGAAGGCGCGTAGCGCCAGGGATAAAGTGGCGATACTATTCCGCCACCAGCCCATGATGCCTCGCGCCCCGGGCGATCTCGCTCGATGAGCGTCACACTGGCTCCACTTTTCGCGAGCTCCAGTGTCAGCAGCAACCCGTTAATGCCGCCGCCAATTATCTGGAAGTCAGTGCTTGCGTATTTCATGCTTGGTAGGTATTTCCGGCAGTCGTGCCTGCAATCCCGAGGGAAGGAAGCAGACAGCAAAGCGCGACAATGTAACTGTTCTTAGCCGCTTTATAAAGAAAGTGAACCGACCCTGTTCGAGAATTTCTGGTAAGCTTGCCCTGCCCTTTCTTCGGACCCGCCAGAACAGGATAGATTTTGGACATCTCTCTCCCCTTTATCGCATTGCTTTCCGTTACCGGATTTCTGGCTGGCGGCATCAATACAGTCGCAGGTGGCGGCTCCAATCTGACCCTGCCTGCATTAATGATGCTCGGCTTACCGGCTGACGTCGCGAATGGTACCAACCGCATTTCTGTGCTTTTGCAATGTGTCGTGGGCTTGCGTGGTTACGACAAGCACGAAACACTTGATCGACCGGCTGTGGTTCCCATACTGATTCCAACAATTCTGGGAGGCGTGCTCGGAGCGTTTGGCGCGGCGCTGATGCCGAACCTCTACCTAAAACCTGTTCTACTCATCACCATACTCGCCATGTCTCTCATCATTCTGGTGAGGCCGCAGGTGATCGCGCCACCACCCGGCACGCCGACACTGTCCCCGCAGGACAATCGTTTGGCGTGGTGGAGTCTGTTTGGCGCTGGCGTCTATGGCGGGTTTGTGCAGGCTGGGGTCGGTTTTATCCTGTTGGGCGCACTCGCAGGTGGGTTGCGCTACGACTTGTTGCGTGCCAACGCGTTGAAAACAGCCTGCGCGCTGGCATTCACTGCAGTTGCGTTTGTGATCTTCGCATTTTTTGGCCAGATTCAATGGATTCCTGGCTTGATCGTCGCTTGTGGCTCCATGCTTGGCGCTCATCTGGCAGTCAAACTGGCTGTACGCGCATCCCAGAACGCCATCAAGTGGTTTCTGTTCGTGATGACACTTTGTGCTGTTGCGGGTGGATTCCTGCTCTGATCAAACGATAGAGTGCAGCAGGATGGAGAGCTTGGCCCCTCCCAGCTCACTTCGACCCACTTCGATTTGACCGCCGTAGCTTTTCACGATATCAGTCACGACGGCCAAGCCAATACCGTGGCCCTGTACAAGCGTATCTGCACGCGCACCGCGCTGCAGAACGAATTCCTGTTTCTCTTCAGGGATACCTTTGCCATTATCTTCGATTTCGATACTTACACCGCGGGATGCAGTATCCGTTCTTCGGGTAGTGACCCGGACAATGCCATGACCATATTTGAACGCGTTATCCAGCACATTACCGAGTAGCTCCAACAAGTCGCGTTCATCACCATGAAATATAACCTGATTGTCCAGACTTGCAGTCACCTGTACCTGCTTGTCGACATACACTTTCTTAAGCGCGTCCAGTACTTTGTTCAAGGTACTGCTCAGATTGACGTGTTTGGCGAGAGTTCCCTTGTCGTTGGATTGCACTGCGCGCTGCAATTGATAAGTAACAATCTGCGTCATCCGTTCAAGTTGTTCATCCACATTGTGAATTTGCTTGCGTACGGCTTCGACGTCACCCTTGTCAACTTCGCTCGACAGGTTCGGCAAAATCCCTGAGATAACTGCCAGCGGAGTTTTTAGACTATGTGCAAGATCTCCGAGCGTGGTTCGGTACCGGCTCTGTTGCCGACGCTCACTCTCGATAAGCAAATTCAGATTATCAGTGACACCTTGTATTTCGCGCGGATAAACGCCTTCCAACTTATCTTCCTTGCCGGATTCTATTTGCTTCAAATCGTTGGCGATCAGGCGCAACGGCAATAACCCCCAACGCAGCAACAAGAATTGCATTACCAATAGAATTACCGCAGCGCCACCCAGCCAATACCACAAACTGGTACGAAAATTACTGATCTCTGAATAATACGGCGCAGCGTTTTCGATCACGCTGAATGCGAACTCATCGATGCCGTTCTCCCAGAGAATGCCATAGCTCAATGCAAAATAGACTTCCTGCTCGCTATCCACCAGGCGCTCGAATCGGCTTTCTCCGACTTCGAGCCGGCGCTGGAAATATTCGTTTTCTGGCGGAGTGAAAGCACGAGCTGAATTGCTGCGCCAGAGGATTCCATAAGCAGTGCTGCTGATAAAGCCATAAAGACCAGAGTTCAATTGGCCGAAGCGCGGCTCCTGAAGGTCTTGCAGGAAATAGAATTCACCATTGTCTTCTTCGGCATTGGCGAGCAGCAGATAAATTTGAACTTGCAAACGCTCCTGTGCGCCGCCTTCGATGCTCGCGCGGAATGCGCTATCCAGAACCAGGCCGGTCAAACCCAGAAAGCCAAACAGGAGGATGCTAAACGCGACCAACAGTCGCGACTGTAACGAGTAGGTGGATCGAGAGGAAGTTTGCACCATATCAGCGTACCGACCGCTGCAGAGTGGCGCTAGGCTTCTGAAAGATTGAAACGATAGCCCTGTCCACGAATGGTCTCGATCGGTTTAAGCGTTTGCTCCGGATCGAGTTTCTGGCGCAGACGCCTGACAAAGACTTCCAACACATTGCTGTCCCTGTCGTAATCCTGGGCATAGAGGTGCTCGGTAAGTTCAGTTTTCGAGATAACCTGACCGGGATGCAGCATCAGGTATTCGAGCATCTTGTATTCGTAAGCAGTCAAATCGACGCTTGCGCCATTCACTGTGAGGCGTTTTGCGGCGATATCCAGATTGAGTGGACCAAACTCCAGCATGGGTTTTGAGAACCCGGCGGCCCGCCTCAGCAAGGCATTGAGACGCGCGATAATCTCTTCCATCTGGAATGGCTTGACGACGTAATCGTCCGCACCAGCATCCAGACCGGCTACTTTGTCCTGCCAGTCACCACGCGCGGTGAGAATCAGTATGGGAAATTCCTTGCCAGCACTGCGAATTTGCTGAATCAGTGAAATGCCATCGATTTCCGGCAGACCCAGATCGATAATAGCGGCATCGTACTCGTATTCGGAAGCGTAGTAGAGACCGGATTTACCGCCTTCTGCCCCATCAACCACATAGCCCTGCTTGGTAAGCCCCTGCTCCAACTGTTGCCTTAGCAGGCTTTCATCTTCGACGACCAAAAGACGCATCGCTAAACTCCCTGAAGCTCCACAGCATGAGCGCTAGTTACCGCCGCTCACTCTCCCACTGGTTGCATGGACGAAGACTGTGAAAACCTTGCCTTCATTTTCCATGCGAATCTGATAACGTCGATTGGCTCCTTCGCCGACCAGGCTGATGCGCAATATATTGCCCTGAAAACGTTCACGGGCAAGATTGACGGCCTGCTGGTCGGATATTCGGAGTCCGGTTGGAGATTGCGGCGGAACACGCTGAGACTGGTTCGCCCGATCTAGCTGGTTTTGCTCGACCTGAGGTGCAACTTGCCCATACGCTGGAGCGAACAGCGTCGCCAGCAACAGTGCTGCCACGATGGTCACGCCAGATACTTTCAATTTACACCTCGTGCGAAGGGGCGATGAATCGCCCCGAATCTGCAATTTAACAAGGATTCCGCAAACGCCTCGCGCTTACAGAATCGGTTCCACGTTCACGCGCAATCGAATCTGATCACCTGGATCCGTATCAGTGCGCACTGAACGCTCTTCTCCGTTGTAGAGATAGGTCACTTGATAACCGACAAGCCGTTCTTCTTCGTGCTGCTGATATACCGTCTGACAGCGCTCTACGACTTCATACTGACGGTGGCCTGACTGGTTGCTGCTCCGGACTATATCACGTCCAATGGAGTGGCCCAATACCGCGCCGAGCACTGTACCCACGCGCTTGTTCGACTTGTTGTGACCAACCGCATTCCCAATAGCGCCACCCAGAATCGTGCTGACGATCACCGGCGTGCTCGAATCACTGCCGCTACGGCGGTAATCCACAGCAATTTCTTCTTCCCAGCATTGCTCGCTCGGAGTGGATACTTCGACAACACGATAAATCGGGCGCGACTCCACAACCTCGGCATACTCAAAGCTGGTTTCTGCCTGGGCGGTGCCTGCCAGTAGTACTAATGCCAATGCAGTCATCGTTTTGCTGCTCATGCTCTACATCCTCTTCGATTCAACAGTTGAGCCATGGCGGTCTGGAGTCTGACCGGGACCTTTGCACGACTCTCAGGATGTAATCTAGCAATCGCAAGCTGAATCGCAGCTGAAAGCCTGAAAATTCCTACACCCCCCGTAATCCGGGCGCTTCGGTGCACTCCTATGGAGCAACGGAGGTTTAATTTGGCATGCTGGTAGTGTATTTTAGGAAGTGCTGAATTTCGCCTTAATAGCATCAGGATTCAGCACGCCATTCAGCAATGCATGGCGAACAGCAGTCTGCAGCGGCAATCGCAAAAATACCGATAATCAGATCGCCCTGCTGAATAAAACCAATAACAAAGAGTATTTTATGTACGTCCGTATTTTTTCTGTCGCACTTGCGACAACCCTAATCGCTACAATTCCGCTTTATTTCCTCGCCAACAACCAAGTTCAGATCACGTTATCAGAGTTACCTGTCACGCTGCTCGGCGTCTTCATGGTGGCAACCGTGTCTGCGTTAATAGCAATACGTACTACCCGAAATACCGACAGCGGAGACCGGGAATCAGGGCAGGTCAAATGGTTCAATGCCAACAAGGGTTTCGGATTTATCACCAGAGACAATGGTGAAGATATTTTCGTTCACTTTCGCTCAATACGTGGCAAAGGTCGCCGAGTGTTACGCGATGGACAACGCGTTGAATTCGCCGTCACAGAGAGTGATAAAGGCTTGCAAGCAGAGGATGTCGCCGTGGCGGGTTAACGGTCGGGCCTGATACCGAGTGTCGCCTCGACTCAGTCAGTAGTGGGGAGGTTTTTCATCCTGAAGCGAGAAGGACTGACCGCCTGAAGCAGAACCCTGTAAGTCTAGCATCTGCTCACCCAGCCGATTGAGCCTGAGCGTCAGCTCATCTATCTGTCGTTGCTGTCGGATGATGACTTCATTCAGCTCCTGGATCGTATCTTCCTGAAAGCTGAATTTGGTTTCCAGCTCGACTAGCCTGTCATTCATGGCACTTCTCACTCTTGTTGTAGCGCAAGCCACGAGAGTCCGGGCACTCAGTGGCTCTGATAATAGGATTGAGACAAATTATTGGCATGATTTGGCGCAGTAGCAATAATTTCAGTTATATTGAGACTTTGAGAATGTTATCGGTGTCTGATCGCGGGCCAAATCAGGGCAATGCGACGGGCAACGGGTAGAAAGAGAGATCAGAAGCAGGTTTACCTATGGAAAAAGCACCAATCAACTGGACCAATATGCTGTTGTTCACCATCACACCAGCATGCGCGCTCACCCTGGTCCCACTGTACGGATTCATGTATGGCTATGATTTGTTCGAGTGGCTGGTCTTTGTCCTGATGATGGGGTTTTGCGGCATGTCGATTACTGCAGGCTATCATCGCCTGTGGTCACACAAAACCTACAAGGCACATCCTGTTATCCGTTTTATCTTCGCCCTGGGCGGAGCCTGTGCCTTGCAAAACGACATTTACCACTGGGCTTCTGACCATCGCCGCCACCACCAACATGTAGACGATAACGACAGAGACCCCTACTCCGCTGGCCGCGGATTCTGGTTTTCACACATCGGCTGGATATTGCGCAATTATCCGAGTGCGAGCAATGACTTCTCCAACATCAAGGATATTCAACGTGATCCGATCGCCGCATGGCAGCATCGCAACTACCTGACGCTGGTGCTGATCATGAATATCGGCGTACCCGCTTTGATTGGCTGGCTGCATGGAGATGTTCTCGCTTCACTCCTGTTGGCTGGATTACTGCGTTTGGTGCTAAGCCAGCACGTCACCTATTTGATCAATTCTCTCGCACACATGTGGGGCTGGCAGACATACAGCGACCAGAGTTCAGCCAGAGACAACCCCGTTCTGGCATTGATTACCTATGGTGAGGGTTACCACAACTACCACCATACCTTTCAGTGGGATTATCGTAATGGCATCAAATGGTGGCACTACGACCCAACCAAATGGATGATCAGGGTGCTGTCGTGGGTCGGATTGACGCGCGATCTCAAGCGCTGCAGCCCACAACAGATTGAGCAGGCCAAGCTGGAGATGCAATTTCAGCACGCAACGAAAAAATGCCAGTCTCTCGGGCTGCCCGAAGATTGGCGTGTCAAACTGGAGGCTGAGTACGAACAATTACTGCATCTGATTCAACAATGGAGCGAGCATCGACAAGCCTGGTATGAGGCCAAAGGCAAAAGCATCCAGGAAACCCTGGCGAAGCTGGAACATCTGCAATTGAGAGACACTTATCGAGAGCTCCACTACAAGCTGAAAGTACAGAAGAAGCGCTGGCAGGAAATGATCCGGCTCCTGGGGCAACCAGCTGTTGCCATGGGCTAGACAGCGCGGGCAGGTCAACTCAGTCACGAACTGTGCGTTCTAAAGAGGCGGGATGACTGGCACACGCGACCGATTGCCAAGTTTTGCGATTGAGCTAGCGGAAGTCGAACGATTTCTTAATTATGCTGGGTCTTGTGTTGAAACATGGACTCAGTCGCAAACCGAGATTTCAGGCAACACCTGAATTGATACGTTCACAATCTACGCAAGATTCCTGAGGGGAATTCTATGAGCAACGAAATCCTACAGTGGGCGGTTGAGAGAGCCCAGATTCTGAAGTCCCGGGCCATCAGCATCTTGATCCCTGCAGCAACGCTGTTGCTGGCCGGCACTGTCAACGCGGTTGAAGAAGGAGAACCTGCACCGGATTTTACGCTGCCATCAATCTACGAGAACCAGCCTGAGATTGCCCTGGCCGACCTTGCGGGCAAAACCGTCTATGTTGACTTCTGGGCCTCCTGGTGCGCCCCGTGCCTGACTTCGCTGCCACTGTATAACGACCTCTATCACAAGTACCGCGATCAGGGCTTCGAAATTGTCGCTATCAATCTCGACAACCCCATAGAAGATGGCCTCGACTTTTTGCTGGATACACCACTCGATTTCCTGATTCCAGCTGATCCCGACGGTGATTCGGCCGAACTGTTTGGCGTAATTGGCATGCCTTCGTCTTACCTGATTTCACCGGACGGCGAAGTCAAACTTGTCCACATGGGCTTTCGCAATGGTGACATCGAAATTATCGAAGCTGAGATTCAGAAACTCCTGGCCGGTAACTGAGCAATGAAACTGTCGCTCAAATCAGTCGTCTTGCTTGCGCTTGCTGTGCTGCTCGCGAGTTGTACTCAGGTCCGACCGTGGGAAATGGGTTATCTCGCCAAGAAAGAAATGGCCTGGGACGCCGACCCGCTCGAAGCCGCATTGAACGATCATATTTTTTTCAGCAAGGAAGCCTCTTCCGGAGGTAATAGCGCAGCGGGTGGTGGCTGCGGTTGTAACTGAGACAGGAATCTCTGCAAAGCCATGAAACCCTTTCGGCAGCGCTCCAAATCCCTTCTGGCACTGTCCAGCACCGCTCTGGCCATACCGGGCATTGCATCAGGAGATGCACCACCGCCACAAACCACGCTCTCCTACAAATTCTCCAACTACAACGAAGATGACATGAGCCGCTCCCAGGTTCCGTTCGGGAGTCTTGAGCGCTATGACATCGACGTCCATCAATTCCGCCTGCTCACTCCAGTAGGTCGCGATTACTCGCTCCAGATCGATGCCAATCATGAAAACATGAGCGGGGCATCTCCCTGGTTTACGACCGCAGGCACGAACGGCAGCCCAATCATCAACATGAGCGGCGCCAGCGGCATTACCGATGAGCGCAGTGAGTTAGCTGTGGGTGTGCGTTACTATTTGAGCGACGGAAGCATCGGGGGCGCTGTTGGTTATTCTGAAGAGAACGACTATCGCGCTACCTATTTCAGTTTTTCCGGGCAGAAGACAATCAACGAAGGAATGACTACCGTGTCTGTCGGTATCAGCCATTCCGCTGATGATATCTTTCCCACTGATGCCGCTATTTTCAATCGGGTTCGCAATGCAGACAAACAGAGTTCATCTGCCGTTATCAGCATTAGCCAGATCATTAACCAGCGCTCCACGTTTCAGTTGGCAGGCAGTCTGACTGAGCAATCCGGGTTTCTCAGTGATCCGTATAAATTTCGGGATGTACGACCAGACAATAAGACCCAGATTGCTCTTAGCGGCGCCTACCGCTATTTCGTCGTAAATGCAGACGCTGCGCTGCACACGGATTATCGTTACTATCACGATGATTTTGGAGTCAGCTCACACACTTTGAGTGTGGCCTGGCATCAAAACCTTGGTAATCGCTGGCAGCTTGTTCCCAATCTGCGCTACTACAGCCAGTCCGCTGCAGATTTCTACACGAATATTGACGACTTCCTCAAACCGCTCACTGAATTCCAATCGAGCGATTATCGACTCTCAGCCTATGGTGCATTCAGTGGCGGTGCGAGTATCGTCGCGTCGATTAATGACTGGACAGCCACACTGACAGCGGAAAGATATGTTGCAGATCACAAGCACTCTGCCTATGCTGTCACCCAACCAGGCGCAGCTCTGGTCAGTTACACCCGGGTATCTCTGGGATTCGATTTTACGTTTTAGGCAATTTCTGCTTTATGACCACTGCCACTCTTAAACGCTATGGCTTTCAGGCCATGGGCGTACCCTGCGAAATTCAGATTTACGACTCTTCACGCATCAATGCTCGCCAACGCATTCAGGAGCTTGCACGCGAAGTCAGTCGTCTCGACAAGAAGTATTCCCGCTATAGACGCGACAGTTTTATTACTGAGATCAACCTGTCTGCTGGCAGCAAACTCGGCATCAAGATTGATACCGAGACGCGCGGCATTCTGAACCACGCGCTCAAATGCTTCGAGGAAAGTGAAGGCCTGTTCGACGTCACTGCCGGAGCTCTTTACAGGCTCTGGGATTTTCGTCAGGCGCGAATCCCGGCTCAGGATTCCATTGACAAAGTGCTGCGCAGCGTTGGTTTCCACAAACTAAGCTGGCAGGGGCAACGTTTGCATCTTCCGGCCGGAATGGAGCTGGATCTCGGTGGTATCGTCAAGGAATACGCCGCTGATGCGGCAGCGAAGATGGCCAGACGCATGGGCATTCAGCATGGCCTGATCAATCTTGGTGGGGACTTCGCGGTAATCGGCGAGCAACCAGGAGAACGGCCGTGGACAGTCGGGATTGCAAATCCGGGCGAGCGCCGCTCAATGATGGCCAAGATCGATCTCAGTGCCGGCGGCCTCGCTTCCAGCGGCGACTACGAACGCTATTTTGAGCTGAATGGTGAACGCTACAGCCACATCCTGAACCCCAAAACGGGTTGGCCAAGCAAGGGGCTGCGTGCTGTGAGCGTGGCTGCGAATCTGTGCACTGTGGCAGGTTCTTTTGCCACCATTGCCATGCTGAAACCGGAAAATGAGGCCATCGCCTGGTTAGAGGAATCCGGTTTGCCACACGTGTATATGACCAACGCTGAGCAGATCGCCGGTCCAGCACTCAAACAGGAAAGCGCTACTCCTGCCGCAGAGCCTGCGGCGGAATCGCTCTGATCCACCTGCTATCGATTACCGCTCTGGAAACTCTCGCGCTGCTAGAACAACTGGAGCGGAGGCTCATCCAAGGCACTGAGCTGCTCGCGAAGTTCGAGAATATGTTCTGACCAATAGCGCGGCGTGTTAAACCACGGAAAGCTGAGCGGAAAGGCCGGGTCCTCCCAGCGGCGGGCCAACCAGGCGCTGTAATGCATGAGTCGAAAAGTACGCAGAGTCTCAATCAACACCAGCTCGCGGGTCGGGAAGTCATGGAATTCGTTGTAGCCATCGACAATTTCCAGAAGCTGGGCCTGCCGTTGATTCCTGTCGCCTGACAACATCATCCACAGGTCCTGAATAGCCGGACCGGTGAGCGTATCGTCGAAGTCGACAAACTGCGGTGTCTCTTCATTCCACAGCACATTACCCGGATGGCAATCGCCGTGAATCCGGAGCTGCTTCATCTGGCCGAAGTCTTGCAGGCGCTGCTGCATCGCTGCGATCAGATCGGCACTCAAAGACTCATACGCAGGACGGACATCTGCCGGCAAGAAGTCGTGTTGCAACAAATACTCGCGACTCTGAATCGCGAAGCTGTTCAGATCCATTTGCCTGCGGTGCTCGAAGTTCTTAAGCGCTCCGATAGCATGTATCCGTGCGACGAAGCGCCCCATCACTAGCAGGTTGTCGGGATTGTCCAGCTCAGGAGCTCGTCCGCTGCAGCGAGGAAACACGGCCAGCTCGAAACCATCAAACTCATTCAGGCTGCTGCCACCGAGTTCCAACGGGGCAATCACCGGTATTTCATGGGAAGCCAGTTCACTGGCGAAGGCGTGCTCTTCCAGAATCTGGGCACGGGTCCATCGCCCAGGTCGATAGAATTTGACAATAATCGGGTCCGCACTCTCCAGGCCGACCTGATAGACCCGGTTCTCATAGCTGTTCAGAGCGAACACACGGGCGTCAGGTTGAAACCCGAGGGATTCGACTGCGGCCAGGACGCGATCAGGGCTTAGCGATGTATAGGGATGGGTAGATTCGGTCAAGGGCTGCCCGCAGTTGTCGGCTCTCGAAGTAAGGGGTTAATGAGGTGTTGCGTGCCTACTTCGGCTCACCCTTGTCTTTGCTGCTGGCTACCAGCGACACGGGGAACGGGGAAATATTGTCACCCTTGCTGATTTTGCTGACTCCGGTTTTATCGACTTCATCAATACGAATAATCGCCTGCAACGGAATAAAGCTGCGCCGTACATCCTTGAATTCAGCTTTCAGTTTCTCCTCACTGGGGTCAACTACGACCTGAGTACGTTCGTTGAATACGTACTCTTCAACCTCGATAAATCCGTAGAGTTCGCTCTGATAGACCTGTTTGACGAAAAGTTCGTAGACCTCACCTTTGTTGAGAAAGGTGATCTTGTAAATTTCGGAAGGATTTGCCATTAAAATCAATACCTTATACTGCGAGGATAGTTTATTTCCGGAGTAGACAGGGCGAAAACCCCAGAGTACCCCTAATATTTGGCTCAGGGGAAGAATTTCAAGCTGCTCTCGAAGTAAATCTGTACAAGGAGATGCAGCAGCCTCGGGATTTGCTGTTATAATTCCGCCCCTTTTGCCATCAGCCGAGATTGCTGTGACTACTGAGAGCACGATTACCCCACAATCTGACGAGACCACTACGCAGAGCCGAAGCCCTGCCCGCAAAGTCTTCATCAAGACTCACGGATGTCAGATGAATGAGTATGATTCTGCCCGCATGATGGACCTCTTGCGGGAGTCACAGGGTGCCACACTGGTCGACAGCCCTGAGCAAGCCGATATTCTGCTGCTCAATACCTGTTCAATCCGTGAGAAAGCGCAGGAGAAAGTCTTCCATCAGCTGGGCCGTTGGCGCCCTCTCAAGGAAGCCAATCCAAACCTCAAAATCGCCGTTGGTGGCTGTGTAGCCTCGCAAGAAGGCGAAGCGATAGGCAAGCGCGCACCGTACGTGGATGTGGTTTTCGGCCCTCAAACCCTGCACAAATTGCCCGATATGCTCGAAGCAGCTGGCAGTCAGGGCCCGCAAGTGGATATCAGCTTCCCCGAAATCGAGAAATTCGATCGACTGCCGCAGCCAGAGGCCTCATCGTGCCAGGCGTTTCTTACCATCATGGAAGGTTGCAGCAAATACTGCAGTTTCTGTGTAGTGCCCTATACCCGTGGAGAAGAAGTCAGTCGGCCGCTGGATGATGTGCTCGCTGAAGCCGTGCATCTGGCCGATCAGGGCGTGCGGGAAATCAATCTGCTTGGTCAGAATGTCAATGCGTACCGCGGCCTGAGCCACACAGGCGATATCGTCGACCTGGCATTGCTGATTCAATACATCGCCAGTATCGATGGTATCGATCGCATCCGATTCACTACCTCACACCCGGTGGAATTCAATGCCAACCTGGTGTCGGTTTACGGCACCGTACCCGAACTGGTCTCTCATTTGCACCTGCCCGTTCAGAGCGGCTCCGATCGCATTCTGGCCGCCATGAAACGTGGTCACACAGCGCTCGAATACAAGAGTCTGATCCGCAAGATTCAGGCGCAACGGCCCGGTATCAGCCTGTCTTCGGATTTTATTATCGGCTTTCCTGGTGAAACCAATGCCGACTTTGAAGACACCATGAAGCTGATCATGGAGATTGGCTTTGATACATCATTCAGCTTTATTTACAGTGCGCGACCCGGGACTCCGGCTGCAGACCTGAAAGATGAGACGCCAGAGCAGGAAAAGAAACACCGTCTTGCCACCCTGCAATCACAGATAGTCCAACAAGCTACTGCCATCAGCGAAAGCATGGTTGGCAAGACCGAACGCATTCTGGTTACCGGACAATCACGGAAAAGCCTGGAAGATTTGCAAGGCCGCACGGAGAACAACCGCGTGGTCAATTTCCGCAGTGATGATCTAAGCCTGATCGGCAATTTCGTGGATGTTCGTATCACCGATGCCCTGCCGAACTCACTCTTGGGTACACTGTAGTTCAAAGTTGAGTCACTGGCATTGAAACGCGTTTTGACTTCATCCTGCTATACTCGTCATATCAAGCAAGCACTTTACTCACACACGCACCACTTATTTTGCTACCGAAAGGTCTGATACGGCATGGCAATCGAATCACAAAGCCTTACTCTGCTTCCTGACAACGCGCAGCGACTGGCGAATCTCTGCGGCCGCCTGAACGAGCATATCCACCAGATCGAGTCCCATCTTGCGCTGAAGATTCAGCACCGCGGCAACGTCTTCAGATTGTCTGGCAGTGAAGCCGCTGTGACTGGTGCGCGCCAGTTGCTTGAGGCCCTGTACAGCGCCACAGCGCAAGGTCAGGTTCTCAACCCCGGTCATGTCCATCTCGCGTTGCAGGAAGTGCCTGATTTGAGTGCTGAAAATACCAGCCTGGATGCTTCAGAACTCGACAAACCTCTGCTGATCAAGACCCCCAAGGGGTCGGTAAAACCGCGCAGCCGCCATCAACGCGATTATGTACGCAGCATTCAACGACACGATATCAATTTTGGCATCGGCCCAGCGGGAACGGGCAAGACTTATCTGGCGGTAGCCTGCGCGGTCGAAGCGCTGGTAACCGAACGGGTAAACCGGATCCTGCTGGTGCGGCCTGCTGTCGAAGCCGGAGAGAAACTCGGCTTTCTGCCGGGCGACCTCACACAGAAAATCGACCCCTATCTTCGCCCCCTCTACGACGCACTCTACGAGATGCTCGGATTTGAAAAAGTCGGGAGGCTGATCGAGAAAAACGTCATTGAGGTAGCACCGTTGGCGTACATGCGCGGACGTACATTGAATCATTCCTTTATCATCCTCGACGAAAGCCAGAATACCACCACGGCCCAGATGAAAATGTTCCTCACCCGCATAGGCTTTGGATCAACCGCCGTAATTACCGGTGATGTTACCCAGATCGATCTGCCTAAAGGGACACGTTCCGGATTGGTTCATGTGAGCAAAGTGTTGAAAGACATCGACGAGATCGGTTTCACGTACTTCAATGCCAAGGATGTTGTTCGGCATCGATTGGTACAGCGGATCGTCGAGGCCTATGATGAATTTGACAGGCAGTCTGTCTCAACTCTGGGTAACGACAGTTCACACAGCCATGAACGTGACCGTTGATCTGAGCAACGCCAGCAGCGCAGCCTGGATTCCTGATCAAAAAGAACTGGTGCTCTGGAGCCAAACTGCGCTAGAGTGCGCCCGCTTCGACGGTGACGCTGAAGTGAGCCTGCGCCTGGTAGACGAAGAAGAAGGCAGACAGCTGAATCTGGATTACCGGGGAAAGGATTATGCCACCAATGTACTCTCTTTCCCGGTACAGCTGAAAGGCGTAGCCTCCGATCAAGCACAGCTGCTGGGCGACATTGTGATCTGCCCTGCCGTTGTTGACGCTGAAGCGCGCGAGCAAAGCAAACAGCTGCACCAGCACTGGGCGCACCTGCATATCCACGGCATCCTGCATCTATTGGGGTTCGAGCACGAGGATGAGGCGAGCGCAGAAGTGATGGAAGCCTTGGAAATCAAGGCCTTACAAATGCTTGGATTACCCAACCCTTATTTGATAGGGTAGCCGAAATAGCCCAAATGGAGAACCGCAAGAAGCCCGGTCATGTCTGACGACCCATCTAGCATCGATCCAAGACCGAAGTCCTGGATCGATAAAATCACAGGCGTCTTTTCAGACGAACCCACCGACACCAAGAGCCTGCTCGAGGTGCTTCGCAATGCAGAACAGGATCAGGTTCTGGATACCGACGCACTCGGCATAATCGAGGGCGCTCTGCAGGTTTCCAGTATGCAGGTCAGGGACATCATGATCCCTCGGTCGCAGGTTGTGACCGTCGCCGCCAAACTTTCACTCCCCGAAATCGTCGATCAGGTGACGCGCGCGTCGCATTCGCGTTTCCCTGTGGTTGGCGAAAACGTTGACAACGTTATGGGCATACTTCTGGCCAAGGATTTACTGCCACTGATCCTCAACGGGAATAACGAAAAATTCGATATCAAGGATATTGTGCGACCCGCCACGTTTGTGCCGGAAAGTAAACGGCTCAACGTATTGTTGAAGGAATTCCGGGAAACCCGCCAACACATGGCAATCGTCATCGACGAGTATGGCAGCGTATGCGGCGCGGTCACTATCGAGGATGTTCTGGAGCAAATCGTCGGAGAAATCGAAGACGAATTCGACGTGGATGATGACAGCTTCATCAAGAAATTCGACGATGAGAATTTCATCGTCAAAGCGCTTACCCCGGTTGATGAGTTCAACGACTACTTTCACACCGAATTCAGCGATCAGGAATTCACCACGGTTGGCGGTCTGGTGCTGCAGAAATTCGGACACATCCCGGAGCGCGGTGAGACCATCAATATCGGCCCGTTTCTGGTCACTGTACTGAATGCGGATAGTCGGATGATCAAGCTGTTAAAGGTGACCTCGACACTGATCGATACCCGCAAAAAGCACGGCTAGTCGGATCCCGGCGAATAGAACTGAACCGATTCCTCAGATTTGCCTCCCGCTTGCACCCCGACCCAGCTCGATTGATAGCGTGTTTGCGGGGGAACTCAATGGCTCTGCCACTACCTGTCTACACGCGTCTGGGTTATCCTTGCGGGTTTTCCGGGAATAGGGATTCAGCCGATACTCTCAGCCACTTATCGTCAGTGAATTTGCTGTTTCCCACAGTCAACTCAGAAAGCACACACTCAACCAACAAGCAGTAGCCAGCATGACCAGCATAGACGCCCACTACAAGCCTCAGGAAGTAGAATCCACCGCCCAGCAATACTGGGAGAAGAATGACAGTTTCCGTGTCACGGAAGATCCGAACAAAGAGAAATTCTATTGTTTGTCGATGTTCCCCTACCCCAGCGGCCACCTGCACATGGGCCATGTCCGGAATTACTCCATCGGCGATGCGATCACTCGCTATCAACGCATGCTGGGCAAGAATGTATTGCAGCCCATGGGTTGGGACGCGTTCGGCCTGCCGGCAGAAAACGCCGCGATGAAAAATCAGGTTGCACCGGCGAAATGGACATACGGCAATATTAACTACATGCGCGATCAGCTTCAGAAGCTGGGCTACGCCTATGACTGGTCCCGGGAGATCGCCACCTGCCATCCCGACTACTACCGCTGGGAGCAATGGTTTTTTACCCGCCTTTTCGAGAAAGGTCTGGTCTACAAAAAAGAAGCTGAAGTGAATTGGGATCCGGTTGATCAGACGGTTCTCGCCAACGAACAAGTTGTCGATGGTCGCGGCTGGCGCTCAGGAGCACTGGTTGAGCGGCGCAGCATCCCCCAGTGGTTCCTGAAGATCACAGCGTATGCCGATGAGTTACTGAATGAACTCGATCGCATGGAAGGCTGGCCCGAGAAAGTCCGCACCATGCAAAGCAACTGGATCGGCCGCTCCGAGGGCGTCGAGCTCGATTTTGAAGTTGCTGCAGCTGAAAACCCGGCGCACAAGAAATTAACAGTCTACACGACGCGTCCGGATACCCTGATGGGCGTGACTTATGTGGCGGTCGCTGCACAACACCCACTGGCGTTGCAGGCAGCGCAGTCCAAGCCGGAACTCAAGAAGTTCATTGAACGCCTGTCCACTTCCTCGGTCGCCGAGGCAGATCTCGCCACCATGGAGAAGCTCGGGATGGATACCGGCCTTCGAGCCGCTCACCCTCTAACCGGTGAAGAAGTTCCTGTGTTCGTGGCCAATTTTGTATTGATGAATTATGGATCCGGCGCAGTCATGGCTGTGCCTGGTCATGACCAGAGAGACTGGGAATTTGCACGCAAATATGGACTACCCATCAAGCAGGTTATTACGCCCTCAGATAACGCGTCTCAGGAATGCGATCTCGACGAAGCCGCCTATACCGAACACGGCACGCTGGTAAATTCCGGACCCTTCGATGGTCTGGATTTCGACTCCGCATTCGCAGCGATTGCAGCGAAGCTAGAAGGCGAAGGCAAAGGCCGAAAAACTGTTAACTATCGCTTACGCGATTGGGGAGTATCGCGCCAACGATACTGGGGCGCACCGATTCCGATCATCAATTGCGACAGCTGCGGGGCGGTGCCAGTGCCCGAAGAAGATCTGCCAGTGCTTCTTCCTGAAGACATCGAATTCGACGCCAGCGGCTCACCGCTACCCAAACTTGCTTCGTTTTACGAAGTCGATTGCCCACGCTGCAAGCAGGCAGCAAGACGGGAAACCGATACCTTTGACACTTTCATGGAGTCTTCATGGTATTTCGCACGCTATGCCTGTCGTGATCAGAATGAGGCGATGCTCGATGATCGAGCCAATTACTGGTTGCCTGTCGATCAGTACGTCGGCGGTATTGAGCATGCCATTTTGCATCTGCTCTACTCCCGCTTCTATCACAAAGTCATGCGTGACGAAGGCCTGGTGAAGTGCGACGAGCCTATGACCAACCTGCTAACACAGGGCATGGTATTGAAGGACGGGGCAAAAATGTCCAAGTCCAAGGGCAACACAGTCGACCCCCTGTCTCTTATCGAGCAGTATGGGGCGGACACAGTACGAATGTTCACCCTGTTCGCTTCTGCGCCTGATCAGTCACTGGACTGGTCAGACAGTGGCGTTGAAGGCATGTATCGCTTTCTGAAGCGGCTCTGGAAACTCCTCGCCGATCACCAACCTGTGGCACTCGAAAACTTTGCCGAGCTGGAGCTTAGCCCCGAACAGAAAAAGCTGCGCTTCAAAACGCATCAGACACTCGCAAAAGTCAGCGATGACTACGGCAGGCGCCATGCGTTCAATACCGCGATTGCTGCGACCATGGAACTGGTCAACTCCATCAATGATTTCAGCCGCGGGGACAACGACGCCACTGATCAGCAAGTGATTCAGGAAGCATTGGAGACTGTTACCCTGATGCTTTCCCCGATTGTGCCTCACTTCAGCCACGTCGCGTGGAACTATCTCGGACACGAGGAAGGCGCCATCGACGCTCGCTGGCCTGAGGTTGACAAGACAGCGCTGCAACAGGACACAGTACTTATCGTATTGCAGGTGAATGGCAAACTCCGCAGCAAGATTGAGGTTGCCAAGGACATCAGCAAAGAAGCCCTCGAGGCCGCGGCACTGGCCGACGAGGCAGTACAAAAATTTACCGCTGAAGGCACTGTACGCAAGGTTATTGTAGTCCCCGGTCGCCTCGTCAATATTGTTGTTAACTAGATTGAGTTAGCCAGATTCGCCATGGATGCACTTCGATTCAGCCTGCTCATTGCCATCAGCTTCGTGCTGGCGGCCTGTGGCTATTCGCTGCGCGGAACCGACCTGCAAAACGGTTCAGTGCTGCAGGACTCGCTGCAAAACCTGCAACTCGAATTGCAAAACCCGAACAGCGAATTCGCAAGACTCTTGAGACGCTCTCTGCAAGGTGCTGGAGCGAATCTGCTGGAAGGTGAATCAGCCAGCACACACACGCGGCTTGCGGTGAGTGACATCCGAGTCGAGAATCGCGCTGTGTCTGTCAACCCTGCTGCCCGTGCAGCACAGTATGAGCTAACACTGTCGGTTGACATCATGGCAACTCGCAGCAATATTGAACTGATCCCTCAGCAAACCCTGAGTGTAGAACGCAGCTATTTCGAAGACATAGAGAACATTGCAGGTAACCAGGAAGAAGTGGAAATTATTACTGACGAAATGCGTCGCGAATTGATCAATCTGCTTCTGCGAAGATTACAAGCCCCTGCGGATTCAGTATGAAGCTCAAGTCCGAACAACTTGGACGTACTCTCGCGAATTCAAAAACTCCTCCCCCACTTATCTGGCTCGCGGGCGACGAACCGCTCTTGATGCAAGAAGCTGCAGATCTTGTGCGCAGCTACTGCAGAAAGGCAGAGATGACAGAGCGGGAGATTTTCAATGTAGACCGCAGCTTCAACTGGGACTCCTTTCTGCAGTCCTCTGGCAATCTTTCCCTGTTTGGCGAGCGCAAGCTGATCGAGTTACGACTCAGCTCTGTAAAGCTTGATGATGCGGGAAAGAAGGCTCTACAGGCACATCTGGATCAACACAACCCGGACTTGATGGTACTCGTCAGCGGCCCACATATCGAAAAGGCTACGCTGAATACCAAATGGTTCAAGGCTATCGAGAGCGAGTCCGTCTTTGTGCAGATCTGGCCTGTTAACCGGGACAATCTTGCAGAGTGGCTGCAACAAAGATTATTGCGCGAACAGATCAGCGCCGATAACGATGCCTTGCAAATACTCGTAGACAGGGTCGAGGGGAACTTGCTCGCGGCCATGCAAGAGATCGAGAAGCTCAAGCTACTGGCCAAACCAGAGGCAGATGGCAAGCTTCGCCTCGATGCCAATACAGCTCTCCAGCTCGTTGCGAATAACTCGCGCTATACCGCATTTGCTGCTGTCGACGCTGCCCTGCTCGGTGACATAACACGCGCTCAGAAAATACTGACCGGGCTGAAAGCAGAAGGCATCATGCCACAACCAATTCTTGCCGCGGTGATCAGGGAACTGCGCTCCCTGCTGCCCATGATCAGAAAAAAGGAACAGGGTCAGGGCATCAATGCGATCATTCAGGCCGGGCGGGTGTGGTTTAATCGCAAGCAAGCGGTGGGCAGCGCACTACGCCGGCTCAGCAGTGATGATATTTGGCATTGTCTGGAATTGGCACGCCGTGCCGATCAAGCCGGCAAAGGAATGCTCAACGCCAATGCCTGGGACGAATTGGGCATAGTGGTGTTGGCGCTTGCGGGCGCCAACACGGCGACTATGCCGAATCGAGCCTGAACTCCGGGAACTAGTTTAGTCCGCGTCGTTCCAGCAAGGGGGCAATTTCAGCGTCGCGCCCACGGAAATTTCGAAACAGCGTCATTGCATCAATACTGCCACCGCGCGAGAGCAGCGTCTGACGGAAATGATCGCCATTCTCACGCAGAAGTCCGCCATTCTCTTTAAACCACTCGACGGTATCCGCATCGAGCACTTCACTCCAGATGTAGGAATAGTAACCAGCAGAATAGCCGCCCATGATGTGTGAGAAATAGGTGCTGCGATATCGGGGAGGAATGTCCTCGTGCGCAATGCCGGCTGCAGCGAGGGCTGATGCTTCGAATTCCATAATATTCTCTGCATCAGGAATCTCGTCCACGGTCAGCTGGTGCAGGGCCTGATCGAGAATGGAAGCTGCCAGATACTCGGTAGTTTCAAACCCCTGATTAAAGGTTTGTGTAGAGAGCACTTTATCCAGCAGGTCCTGGGGCATAGCCTCGCCTGTCTGGTAATGCACTGCGTAGTTCGCCAACACCTCAGGCCAGGTAGCCCACATTTCGTTCACCTGACTCGGGTACTCAACAAAATCACGCGGCACGCTTGTGCCTGAGAAACGCGGATACTCGACATTCGAAAACAAACCGTGCAGCGCGTGGCCGAATTCATGGAACATCGTCGTCACTTCATCAAAGGTCAGCAATGTTGCCTCACCTGCTGGTGGCTTGGTGATATTGAGATGGTTTGCCACCACGGGTTGCGTATTCAGCAAATCCGATTGAGGAATATAGGCATTCATCCATGCCCCACCGCGCTTGCTCGGGCGAGCATAGAAATCGGCAATAAAAATGCCCAGAGTAGTTCCGACGGAGTCGAATACTTCAAAAACTCGCACATCTTCCTGATATACCGGCAAATCGAACCGTTCAGCAAAAGTCAGCCCGTAGAGTCGCTCCGCAGCATAGAACACGCCGCGCTGCAGAACATTGTCCAACTCGAAGTATGGCCGCAGCTGGCTGGCGTCAAAATTGAAACGCGCCGCACGCAGCCTCTCGGTATAGAAGGACCAATCCCAGGACTGCAGCTCGAAGTCCGCCTCAGTGTCATAGATCATTTGTTGCAGGTCAGCAGCTTCCCGGTTGGCATTGGCCATGGCTGGTACGGTCAGCTCTGCCAGACGTTGATTAACTGCCTCTACAGTCTGTGCGGTCTGATTCTCGAGAATGAATTCTGCGTGATTGGTGTATCCCAGTAAAGCTGCGCGCTCGGCACGCAACGCGAGAACAGATGACAGGATTTGGCGATTGTCATATTCCCCCCCGCGATTGCCACGTGAGAGTGACGTCAGGTGAATGCGCTCACGCAGATCCCTGTTTTGCAGACTGGCGAGTGCAGGCTGACCACTCGTATTGAGTAGCGGCAAGACATACTGTCCGCTCAGCCCCCTCGATTCAGCCTCATCAGCCGCAGCCTGAATCAACGCCTCATCAAGTCCGGTCAGCTCTTCCCGCGTCGCAACCACGATAGCCAGGTCGTTTACTTCACTGAGCACATTCTGACTGAATTCAGTTTCAAGCACAGCGAGCTCAGAATTGATTTCGCGCATTCTCTCCTGCTGCTCTTCCGTCAAGGCCGCTCCTGCACGGATGAAATCGATGTAATAGCGCTCCAGCAGTCGATCCTCTTCCGCGGACAACTCCAGTTCTGTGCGCGAGTTGTATAACTGATCAATGCGAGCAAACAATTCACGGTTCAACAGGATCGCATCCTGGTGGGCTGACAACTGGGGAGCCAATTGCTGTTGCAGCGCACGAATGTCATCGTTGGTATGGGCGCTGGCAAGGGCAAAGAACACCCTGCTGACCCTGTCCAGTAACTGCCCGGAGAGCTCCAGAGCAACTACGGTATTGGTGAAGCTAGCCGCAGCAGAATTGTTTGCGATTGCTTCGACTTCTGCCAAGTGTTCGGCCATGCCGCGTTCGAATGCGGGGCCATAGTGACTATTCTCAATCTGGTCGAATGGGGGATAGTTCAGGAACAAGTCGCTTGGTGCATCAAAAGGGTTGCCGCTGATGCCAGATCCAGATTGCGCGGAATTGGCCGTCGCTGCGACCTGATTCGAGTTCTGCTCCACTTGTTGCTGCGCCCCCTGTTCGTTGCTGTCTGAACATGCCACGAGGGTGCCCAACACCACAATCGTCATGCCAATTTGACCAAAAAGTCTTTTCTTCATAGCTCTAGTCCACCTTGTTCCTGTTCCCCTGCAGGGTTGAGTGCAATCTCACACGGATCATCAGGCGAGTCAATCAAGCCAATCGACCCGCCGATTTCATGGTTTTTCGGGCTGCACCCTTGTTTTTTCACGTACTTACCAGCAATTTGGCGACCACCCGGGGTGCTTACCTTATAATAGCGCACCACTACACGACCAATCAGATACTGTCAGGATACAAGTTCGACGCACATGCAGTCCCCGCTCCTAACAAACACTCTAATTGCTCTCGCACGCATTGTGCTCATCGGCCTGATTCTGATGTCCACCAGCCACGCGGCAGAAGTGAACATCACCCGTAATCAGCTTCCTATTGTGCTCGGCCAATATATCGATATCTTCGAAGATACAACGCGAGATATGGGCATTGAAGAGATTCTCAATGGTGATATCCCCTGGCGGCGATCGACCGAGGCTATCCCGACGCTGGGCATCTCCAATTCTGCGTTCTGGATGTATCTGGAGATCACTTCGCGCGAAGCCATAGAAGAGAATCTCATGCTGAGCGTGGATTCTTCGATCATTGATCGCCTGGATTTTTACTTTGTACGCGGCAACAGCGTGGTCAGCCACTCTGTCGCGGGAGATACCATCCCTTTCAGTCAGATCGAACAGCCATACCGCGTTCCTGTCGTCCCTTTCGCCCTTGCTCCCGTTGGCGAAACTACCCGAGTTTATATAAGAGCGGAGTCAACTTCCGGCATCGAGTTTCCGCTGCGACTGGGAACAATGGGCTCCATCGCACTCGCACAGCAGAACCAACTTACCTTCTTCGGCGCCTTCTTTTCGATGCTCTTCATCAGCTTCTGCATCTGCGCCGCTTATTATTTCAACATGAAAGACAGGGAATTCCTGGGTTATGCCCTGTTCTTCGCTTCCGCCATTCCGTTCTTTCTCACCCAGTCAGGAATGGGCCGAGTGTGGTTCTGGGGTGAATCCGTTGGGCTGAACAACAGGGTCGCGTATCTCTCGGCCACGGGCTTGATTGTGAGCATGGCATTGCTGGGCCAGGCAATGAGTCTGAAAATTCCGTACAAGCATCAGGTGAACTTTGTACTGCGCTATGTGGCTTACCTGATGATTCCCGTCGCTCTGTATTTCCTGCTCGCTCCACTTTCGAGCATTACCAGCGACACGGTACTGGCAATAATGATTCTCGGATTTGCCATGGCCATGAGCGTCTGCATCATTTCCGGTATTACTGCGGCTCAGGGATCACGCTCAGCACTTTATCTTTTCTCCAGCTGGATACTGATTATTCTCGCCTATCTGTCCATGCTGGCTTATCGGCTGACATTTATGCAGCGTGCTGATTTTTC
>JASBUV010000098.1 GCA_030147705.1 Gammaproteobacteria bacterium | reverse complement strand
TCGTTTCCCTAGAGGACACCGCGCGCCCTCCTGCGAGCAATATTCGCCTTGACGACAAAATAATCGATGAGCGGCGCGAACAAATTGGCAAACAGAATCGCCAGCATGATGCCTTCCGGATAGGCCGGGTTAACAACCCTGATCAACACAGTCATGAACCCGATGAGCGCACCGAATATCCACTTCCCCGTATCTGTCATCGACGCAGAGACCGGATCAGTCGCCATATACACCATGCCGAAAGCAAACCCGCCGAGCACAAAATGCCAATACCAGGGAGTAGCGAATGCCGGGTTTGTATCGGACCCGATCGCATTGAACAACAGCGAGGTCGCGACCATGCCAAGGAATACGCCAGACATAATTCGCCAGGACGCAATGCGCGTAATCAACAGCACACAGGCGCCAAGCAAAATTGCGAGTGTCGATGTTTCACCGATCGAGCCTTGCATCTGCCCAAGAAAGGCATCGAGCCAGGTCAGCTCAGTATTGGTCACCGCATTAAGGACTGGCAATCCACCTGCCGCAATTTGCGACAAGGCCGTGGCGCCACTGAAGCCATCGACCGCAGTCCATACAGCGTCGCCAGACATATCCGGCGCATAGGCAAAATAGAGAAACGCCCGGCCGGTCAGTGCGGGGTTGAGAAAATTCTTGCCGGTACCACCAAACACTTCCTTGCCAACCACCACACCGAAACTGATGCCCAGCGCAGCCTGCCAAAGTGGAATGTCGGGCGGAACAATGAGCGTGAACAGAATCGAGGTGACAAAGAAGCCTTCATTGATTTCATGACCGCGCTTCATCGCGAACAGGACTTCCCAGAACCCGCCGACGGCGAAGACCACCAGATAAATCGGCAGATAGTATGCGGCACCGTACACCATGTTGTCCCAGAGGCTTGCCGGATCGTGTCCGGCAATCAGCGCAATGATTGGCTCATGCCAGTCGCCACTGCCTTCCAGCCCCATTGTCATGATCGCGGTATTGGCCTGGAAGCCGAGGTTGTACATGCCGTAAAACATCGGGAAGAACGCTGCCAACCACACCGTTATCATCACGCGTTTGAGATCGATTCCATCTCGCACGTGGGGATTGGCAACAGTCACTTTATTTGGGCTATAGAAAATCGTATCCACTGCTTCATACAAAGCGTAGAACGACTCGTACTTGCCACCTTTGTGAAAGTGAGGCTCGAGATCGTCGAGCACACGGCGCAAACCCATAGCGCTAGCCTTCCTTCTCTATCCGGGTCAAATTATCCCGGAGTATCGGACCGTATTCGTATTTGCCTGGACACACATAAGAACAAAGCGCCAGGTCTTCCTCATCAAGCTCCAGAGCGCCCAGATTGATCGCTGACTCGATATCGCCAACAATAAGCGCCCGCAGTAATTGCGTCGGCAAGATGTCCAGCGGCATGATCTTTTCGTAAGCGCCAATCGGCACCATCGCGCGCTCACTGCCCTGGGTGCTGGTTGTCAGATCAAATTTCTTGTCCCGGTAAAAGCTGGAGACATAGATTCCCATCACGGAATGACGATTGGCTCCGGGAGACAGATATCCCAACAGTGGTCTCTCTCGCCCTTCGCGTAGCACAGAGACCTGATTGTCATAGCGACCCAGAAACGCTTCATCACCGGCTGCTGTACTGCCACTCAATACAGAGCCACTCAACACCCGGCTCTCTTGGGGATGCAGTTCTCCCAACACCAGTTCGTCGAGATTCGCACCAAGACGCGTCTTCAGAATTCGCGGTTCCTTGACCTGAGGGCCGGCAAACGAAATCACCCTGCCCGTGTCCAGCTTTCCGTCTTTGAATTGACGTGCGATGGCCAATACGTCCTGATAACCGATATGCCAGACTTCGCAGTTGGCGCCAGCAGGACGCAAATAGTGGATATGCGTACCAACGAGACCGGCTGGATGTGGCCCAATAAATTGCTCTACGCGCACATTGGCTGCGTAATCGCCTTTAGCGAGCTGCAAGGGATCGCGATCCCCAAGACACAGAAACAGATCCTGCTCTGGAAGTTTGGCCAGTATATTGACGCCGGCACGAAACTCTTCTTCCTGCCCTGCGAGCACCAGCATCGGATCAACCGCCAGCGGATTGCTATCCATCACATTGATGAACAGCGCCTTGGGAGTCACACCCGGTCGCGGTACTTTGCTGAATGGCCGTTGGCGTAGTGCCGTCCACAGACCCGAGCACAGCAGCTCATCGACGACAGTTTGTCGGTCAAGCGTCTCAAGCTCGGTTGCACTGAATTGTCTTAAGGGGACTTGTTCGTCACCATCAAGCTCGATGACGACAGAAAGAAGCTTGCGTTGATAGCCGCGATTGATGGCTTTGACTTCACCACAGCCTGGAGAGGTGTAACTGACTTCGGGATTCTTCTTGTCAGTAAACAATACCTGGCCAAGCTTGACCTTGTCACCGACCTGAACAGCCATGGTTGGCTTCATGCCGACATAGTCACGACCCAATACCGCCACTTCACGAGGGCGATGTTCACCGGCCAAAACTTGCTCCGGTGCGCCGGAGATAGGCAAATTCAGACCGCGTTTGATTCTGATCATGAGCTACGCTGCACCACTTATTAATGGCGCTGGCAAAAAAATTAATACGTATCAAGCCTCTATCGCGACTTAATCACGACAGCGAGACTGAAATACTAAAGGAAAATTGACCCCGTATGCGCAGAGTCTTCCGATTTGCCACCCGCTTCGCCAATCCCATGCCGACTCCTTTGTCGACCTGGGCCAGCAGTAGCGCGTGAACCAGGGAAATACTCTCTGCCGCCACCTGAAACCCGAATACCCGCAAGCGGATTTCAGAAAGCGGCAATTATAGAGCTAAACCCTTAAATTTGCTAGTGAATCTCCGTGTTTATCTGACTTCGTCACCTGCAAATTGCCACAGGATGCCTAGGGCTCGATTGGGTAATACTTATAGCTGACACCAGCCATTTTGTAGACCATACGACCTACCTGACAGCAGTACCCGAACTCGTTGTCATACCACAGATACAGCACACAGTGCTTGCCGTCGCAGATCGTGGCATTGGAATCCACCACGCAGGCCTCGCGAGTACCGACGAAGTCAGTAGAAACCGCGTCCGGCGATTGGGTGTAGCTGATCTGGTTCTGCAAATCGGAATGCAGCGCGATTTTGCGCAAGAACTCATTGAGCTCGTCTTTGCTCGACTCCTGCTTCAGAGTCAGGGTCATGATCGCCATGGAGACATTGGGAATCGGTACGCGAACCGCGTTGCCGGTGAGCTTGCCCTCCAGCTCCGGTACCGCCTTGACCACCGCTTTGGCAGCGCCAGTCTCAGTGAGCACCATATTGAGGGCTGCACTGCGCCCACGGCGGTCGCCCTTGTGATAGTTATCGATCAGGTTCTGGTCGTTGGTATAAGCGTGCACCGTCTCGATGTGACCGTGATCAATACCAAATTTGTCATTGATGACTTTCAGCACCGGCGCAATGGCATTGGTCGTGCAGGAAGCGGCAGTGATGATGTCATCCCCTTCGCCAATCTGGTCATCGTTAATGCCGTACACGATGTTCTTCAGATCACCTTTTCCAGGCGCGGTCAGAATCACTTTGGCAGCGCCTTTGGAATTCAGGTGCCGGGACAGACCCTCGCGGTCGCGCCATGCACCGGTATTGTCAATTACCAGCGCATCGCTGATGCCGTAAGCCGTGTAATCCACCTCCTCGGGTGAATTGGCGTAAATAAATTGCAGCTCGTTACCGTTGGCGATCAGTACATTGCGCTCTTCGTCGATGCGCAGTGTGCCTTGAAACGTGCCGTGCACTGAATCATTGGTAAACAGGCTGGCACGCTTGACCAGATCGCCTTCACGCCCCGGCCGAACCACGACCGCGCGCAGTCGCATGACCTCACCGGTACTGGTCCGCTCGACCAGCAGACGCGCCATCAGACGACCAATACGGCCGAAACCGTAGAGCACAACATCCTGGCATTTGGGAACCGGCTTCTCGTTCACACCGTCCAGGTAGGCAAGCTCTTCCGCAACGAAACTGTCGACGTCCTGAGCTTTGTCGCCCGCGGTCTGCAGATGTTCCATGAACTTGACTGTGAGCTTGCCAAGATCGATCTGGGCATGCCAGAGATCCAGTTTGGCAAGCGCCATCAATACCGGATGGGACTCAAACTCTGACATCTCATTACGCTCAACCTGACGCACAAAGCGATGCGATTTCATGATGAAAGTGACTGAGCGGTTATGCAACGGGCGACCGTAAATGAAAATACCGACGTTGCGCTGGCTGAACAGCCTGCCAATTACCGGAATCATTTCCTGGACCAACGCTTCGCGTTGTTTCCAGTCGCTGAAGTAGTCTTCTACACTAGGTCGTTCCACTTGCACCCCTTCGTTGCCGAGTCAGTAGTAAAAAAAGGCGGCTATTATCGTGCGAATGCTGGCGCGGTGCAACACGACTACTCCCCATCAACAGACTGGCTCTGGCTCATGAAACAGGAGTTCAGTCTGTAGTCGGGCCGCAAATGAGCTACAATGCCGCCCCTGTCCCGCAGGTACCAGCACACAGCAGCAAGGCTCCGCGGACGACAACTCGATTTACAACCTGATATTGCACTCGTGCAGCTAGCTCCTTATCACGTAACAACTCACCAACATGACAACTGCCCTGAATCCAACATTACCGGTCTCCGCTAATCAGCGCCTGTTCTGGGATAAGGCTTACGGTAGCACTGCCAGTCTCGCTATCAGCCGTGCAGCGGCTGCTGCCGATGCGCCGCTGGTGCTGATCTGCCCCGATAGTG
>JASBUV010000096.1 GCA_030147705.1 Gammaproteobacteria bacterium | reverse complement strand
GAAGAGCCAGAAGAGACAGGCAGCACTGCAAGTGACACACCAGGCATCGCCGATAATTCTGAAGCTCAGCCAGTTGAGACTGTTGGTACTTCAGGTTGGGAGGCGTTGGTAAATTCCTGGGTGACAGCCTGGAGAGGGCAGGATCTGGAGGGCTATTTTGGCTTTTATCATGAACGCTTTATACCGCGCTATCACAGTTCGCGATCAACATGGCGTGACAATCGCGAGCGTGTCATAGGCAATGCCGCCGGAATCGAACTTGCCATGTATGATTTTATGCTGGTCAGCGAATCGGATGAGGAAGTCGAAGTGCACTTCTGGCTCGACTACCGTTCGCCGACGTACCAGGATCAGACCCGCAAGAAATTAGTTCTGGCGCCTTCTGCTCAAGACTGGTTGATTGTTGAAGAGATCAATCTGGAAGTCAGGACGCGCTGATGGCGATTCGCTCATCAGCGCCGTTTACGGTTGTGCGATCGATTGTGTGACCGATTGGAGCGAGCACTGCTCCTCTTGCTGCCTTTGCTGTTGCGCGGCTCCACCGGGGGAATGAGCGCTTTGGGCGAGGTGCCGATCAAGTCTTCTCTTCCCAACCGCTTCAGGGCGTCACGTAACATTGGCCAGTTTTTCTCATCGTGATAGCGCAGGAACGCCTTCTGCAATCGACGTTGATCAATATCCTTGGCGACGTTGATCTTTTCACTCTTGTATCGGACTTTCTCCAATGGATTGCGCTCGGAGTAATACATCGCCGTGGCAAGCGCCATAGGCGAGGGGTAAAAGGTCTGTACCTGATCCGGTTTGAATTTGTGTTCTTTCAACCACAGGCTGAGATTGAGCATGTCCTCTTCGTCGCAACCTGGGTGGGCGGCGATAAAATAAGGAATCAAATACTGCTCTTTGCCCGCTTTGCGAGAGAACTGGTCGAACATTTTCTTGAATTCGTCATACGCGGAGATGCTGGGCTTCATCATCTTCGCGAGTGTTTTATCTTCGCTATGCTCAGGAGCGATCTTCAAATAGCCGCCGACATGATGCGTCACCAATTCTTCGACATATTCGGGGTCGCGTATGGCGAGGTCGTAGCGCAATCCTGATGCGATAGCGACCCGTTTCACGCCCTTGATAGCCCTGGCCTTGCGATAAAGCTCGGTAGTGGGGCTGTGATCCGTATTCAGATGCTTGCAGATATTCGGATAGACACAGGACAGGCGCTTGCAGGATTTCTGAATCGTGGGGGAGCTGCAATTAAGTTTGTACATGTTGGCAGTCGGGCCGCCGAGATCTGAAATCGTGCCGGTAAAGCCGGGCACCTGATCACGAATTTTTTCGATCTCACGCAAGATGGAATCTTCCGAGCGGCTCTGGATAATGCGCCCTTCGTGTTCAGTGATCGAGCAGAACGTACAACCACCAAAACAGCCGCGCATGATGTTTACCGAAGTCTTGATCATGTCATAGGCCGGGATACGAGCATTGCCATAGGACGGATGTGGGCGTCGCTGGAACGGCAAGTCAAAGACCCAGTCCATCTCATCGGTCTCGAGCGGGATCGGTGGTGGATTGACCCAGACTTCCTGCGTGCCATGCTTCTGCACGAGTACTTTGCCGTTATACGGGTTTGCCTCTTGATGCAGTACCCGCGAGGCATGAGCGTATAGCGCAGGGTCGTTCAGAACCTTGTTATAGGACGGTAGCCGTATGTAGCTGAGTCTTGTGTCGAAATCTGCCTTGCGCTGCAAGGGCAAGGGAATGATACGCACCGGAGCGACTTCGTCGCGTTTGTCACCCGGCTCACTCTGTGTCGTTGGCTGCTGGTAGGCATTGCCATCAGCGGCAGTATTGTGAAAGTCGTAAGGGTTTGGCAGCTTGTCGATGCCAGATGGCCAGTCAATCCGCGTGGAATCGATCTCCGTCCAACCGCCAGGGATTTTGTCGCGCAGTAGCGCAGTGCCACGCAAGTCCCAGCAATCTTCTATCGCTTTGCCCGTAGAGAGCTCGTGCGCCAATTCGGCCAAAGCCCGCTCAGCATTTCCGAACAAGAGTATGTCGGCGTTTGAATCAATCAAAATTGAGCGTCTGACTTTATCGCTCCAGTAGTCGTATTGCGCAATCCGCCGCAGGCTCGCTTCAATACCGCCAATGACAATTGGCGTATCGTAATACGCTTCGCGGCAGCGCTGACTGTAGACAATCACCGAGCGGTCCGGGCGTTTTCCCGCTTCGCCTCCAGGGGTATAGGCGTCGTCGCTGCGAATGCGCAAGTCCGCCGTGTAGCGATTGATGAGTGAGTCCATGTTGCCGCCCGTCACACCGAAAAACAGATTCGGTTGACCGAGCTGCATGAAATCTTCGCAACTATTCCATGCTGGCTGGGAGATGATGCCAACACGAAAGCCCTGCGCCTCAAGCAATCGACCAACAACCGCCATGCCGAAGCTGGGATGGTCAACATAGGCGTCCGCGGTGACGATAATGATGTCGCAGCTGTCCCATCCCAGTTCATCCATTTCCGCGCGCGACATGGGCAGGAAGGGTGCGGTGCCGAAACACTCCGCCCAGTATTTGGGGTAGGAATAGAGCTTCTGCGACGACTCGTCGTGGCGTAATGGTTGCTGAATGGCTTCGGCCGATGTTGGCATGTGCTGCACTCTTGGTACTGTTCTTTTGTACTGGTTGGTGTTCTGGGGCGCGGTCCGGGATCGCGCTCCGGGTCAATGGCTAATTTGGTTCAGAAGAATTCTTCGATCGACCTCGGCTCACCGTTCAGTATCCACTCGCTATTGAGGAGGGATGACTGCAGTAAAATCCGGCCATTCTCTACTGTGATATATCCCGCCTGCACATAGGGATCAATCAGATTGGCGCTGGAGCTGCGCAGCACCGCGTCGAGGTCGAGCGATAGCGTCAATTCGACTTCCAGCGCAGCGATCAGTTCGTTGAGATCGAGATAGGCGAGGTTGGTTAACTCAGGCAAGCCATTATACCTGATTAGCAAAGCGGACTCATGCTCCCCGTCATGGGCGTTGAGCGCAATAGTCTGCTGGATTCGGAAATCGCTATTCAGGAGGCGTAAACCGAGCATGAGTGCCGACTGGGTCATCGCAGCATCGACGGGTTGTCCGCGCTCGATCCGGCCCTGCAGCTCCCGCGCCATGTTCGTGTAATCTCGCACCAGTGCTGCTGGCATTCTGTCAAAGTCCAGGCTCCAGTCGAGAGATTGCAGTGGCCATGAGCTGTCGAGGTCGTTGATGCTTAGCTGTTGAGTGAAGTCGATGCGTGTCGTGTCCTGCTCGGATTCGGTTACTTCAGTTGCGATCAGAAGATCCGACAGTTGGAAGTTAATCGCGCCACTGCTTTCCATGCCTGGTATGCGTAACTTTACGCTGCTCGGGGCTGCCAAATCGTTCAGGCGCTTGGTGCGACTCTCAATGTGCAGGCTATCCATGCTGAAAGTGAGATCGGCGTTGGGATTGTTCAGACGCAGTTGGCCCATATTGAGCCGGAAGTCTGCTGATTGATCCTGCAGAATACTGGCGGAGGCAGAACTGGCATTGAGTTGCACTTGATTACGCCCATCCAGTTGCTCGAACGCTTCAATCTGCAGAGAGAGATCTACTTGCTGATCAAAGCCGACTGTCATTTCTACAATCAGGGGCTGGCTCATTGCCTTGCTGATATCTTTTGGCTCGATCAACACCCGAGCCGCACCGATCTCGACCCCTGAGTTGGTGAAGAGCAGAGGGCCATGCTGGATGCGAGCCTGTAGCTGAGTGCCCGGCATAGCCGATTCGCCGACGGGTCCAAATTCCAGTTGGTATTGGGCATTACTCGTGAAGACGCCTTGCTGGTAACTGATTTCCTGAATGCGAATACGGTCTCTGCTTTGTGGCGGCAAGCGCATCTGAACACTCTCGAGCATGGAGACTCTGGCTGCGTTGCCAATAGTCCAGGAAAGCAGTACAAGGAGTAGCGCAAGCAGAGCCAGTAGCGTGATCGAGACAATAGCAATTGTCTTTCGGGCGGAATTTGTCATGGTGCTAATCGGATTGCCTCTGCTCTTGATGAATGGCTTGTGATCGGTATCCCGTCCCATGGTGCTATGGAGGATCCTCGAAAACGCGTCGCTATCGGCGCTCAGGAGTTGTTAATAATAATCTTGTACGCGCATCGTCTGGCTCCGGCGAACAGGTAGTCAACTCTTTCCACATCTGCATAGTTGGCCAGCAGGGAGCGGAACATATCGAGTTCAGACTGACAGAATTGCGGGCATTTTTGCGCTGCAGCGCAGACCGGGCAGTGATTCTCGATCAGCAACCAGCCATCTGGCAAGAGCCGAACTTCCGTCATGAAGCCATCCTGATCGAGCAGCTCTGTCAGTACGCGCACTTTGTCTTCCAGGGCAGGGCCGCTTTTATCGAGCGCCGCCTCGTAGCGTGCCTGCAGCCGTTGACTGCGGCTATCTATCAGCTTGTTGAGGTGTGTTTGGCCTAGCTCACTGCGCAGCGTATCAATTAATTCCAGTGTCACCTGCTCGTGGCTATTGGGAAACTGGCGGTGGCCCTCGGCAGTCAATTTCCAGAGGTGGACAGGGCGACCGCGAGTCTGACGTGCTTCTTCGGTCTGCTTTACCAGGTCGTGATTTTGCAGCTCTGACAAGTGCTGGCGGACTCCCATGGTAGTCATATTCAGTTGGGTGGCGAGAATACGCACCGACTGAGGACCGCGGGTCTTCAATCGATTGAGAATTTTCACCTGACTGGCAGCAAGATTCACTGTGGCTCCCGCGCTGTTGGACTGTGCTTTACTGCTTATGCTATCGGCATTATAAACAAAGCATTTACTTTGTTAACTTGCTTTGCCACAGAGATGTCTTTTGCTTTGCTGAGCGCAAAGCAGTAGCTTTAGTTCCTTCCCCGAGAGACCCGGGAGATCGAGAGACCGAGAGACCCGAGAGCGTTATTGTTATGGCTGCCAACGCACCTTTGCTATTTACCTTCATAATCTACTTGCTGCTGGTGCTCTATCTGGGGGTAAGAGCGTACCGTCGAACGCACAATATCGGCGATTATATTCTCGGCGGTCGCAAGCTTGGGCCTGTTGTTACTGCACTCAGCGTCGGGGCATCGGATATGAGTGGTTGGCTATTGCTGGGTTTACCTGGCGCCATCTACTTGTCCGGAGTCCGCGAAATCTGGATCGGCGTTGGCCTGATCATCGGCGCTGCTTTCAACTGGTGGTATGTCGCGCGTCCGCTGCGAGTATATAGCGAGTTAGCAAACAACTCGCTGACCCTGCCCGATTATTTCGAGAACCGCTTTCAGGACACCACGCGCTTGCTACGTCTGCTGTCAGCTGTGGTTATTCTGTTGTTTTTCACTTTCTATACGGCATCCGGACTGGTTGGCGGAGCGATACTCTTCTCCAACAGCTTCGGCATGGACTACTTTGTTGCGCTTTATCTCGGCGGTTTCATCATCGTAGCCTACACGTTTGTCGGCGGATTTCTGGCCGTCTCCTGGACCGACGCGATTCAGGCCACACTGATGCTGGCAGCCCTGCTGATTACACCTGCAGTGGTGATCAGTGCTGCAGGTGGCCCAGCCGAGCTCTGGTTGCGAATGGAGCAGGTTACCGCGGGCAGCACCAGTTGGTTGAGCGGGGTGGGGCTGTTGGGGCTGATCTCCTTGCTCGCCTGGGGTTTGGGCTACATGGGGCAGCCTCACATTCTCGCGCGTTTCATGGCGGCGGAGTCGCCTCGCAAACTGCTTCCCGCCCGCCGCATTGCGATGTCGTGGATGGTCATCGTTCTGTTCGGCTCGGTGACTACCGGGATGGCTGGCATGGTGTATTTCGCCGAGCAGCCACTCAGTAATCCCGAGACCGTGTTCATATCATTGAGTCAGGCGCTCTTTAATCCCTGGGTTGCAGGCGTTATCACGGCAGCAATTCTCTCGGCGATAATGTCGACGATCGACTCGCAGCTGCTCGTTTCTTCCAGTGTGATTAGTGAAGATTTTTATCGCGTGTTTGTGCGCCAACAGGCGGGCGACAAAGAACTGTTGTTAGTCAGTCGTGTCGCCGTTGTCATCATTGCGCTGCTGGCGCTGATCATCGCCAGCGATCCGCAGAGTCGTGTGCTTGATCTGGTGAGCTACGCCTGGGCTGGTTTTGGTGCAGCATTCGGACCGATAGTCTTGTTCTCTTTGCTATGGCGCAAAATGAGCGCGACCGGTGCGCTCATCGGCATGTTCGTCGGTGCGATCACTGTCGTGGTTTGGTCTAACCTGAGTGGCGGATTGTTCGATCTTTACGAAATAGTGCCAGGTTTCCTGTTTGCCAGCATCGGAGTAGTGCTGGGCAGCAAATTACACCCCATGAACAACGAAGAAACACTCCAGCAATTCGACTCGGCGCAGAAGCTGTTGCAAGACGATACGAGGACCTAGTATTTTTTCTCAAAAATCTCAGAGGATGCAGTCATGGCGCAGATCCCCGATAGTCTGAACAGGTTTCAGCTTCGCTCAGGAAGGCTCGCACAGCTTTCCACCCAGCAACGATTGATGTTGGGAGGCATTGTCACGCTCGCTGCGGGCGGGCTTGCCGTGCTGGCAATTGCGGCTTTTGCTACCTGGTTCTTCATGTGTCCCTGTGAGAGAACTCCTGGTGCGTATCTACATGGCGAACAGGCAGAAGAGGCCGTTGCTGACTGGGGCTTTGCCAATGATGTACCACTCTGTCAGATCGAAACCCGCTCCGGAATCCTGCCACATGCCATCAATTTGAACTGTGCAGCCGATCAGCAAGGGCAGCTTTTTCTCAGCTGTTCACAATGCGAAGGCAAGCGTTGGTCAACAGCGGCGCTGGAAAATCCCGCTGCAAGAATTCGCCTGAATGGAGTGGTGTATCCGATTACCCTGCGCCGTTTGGGTTCAGCCAGTGAGCTGGATCATGCCTGGCGTGTGCGTGCAGAGAAGCTTGCCGGCTTGAATGGCAGTACTCTGGATCAAGTGCCTCCACGGCCCGATCACTGGTGGAGCTTCGAGGTCACCAGCCGCAGTTAACTCCCTGCAACAGGTGGCAGATGCATTTCGATATGCAAAATACCATCTTCAAAATAGGGCTCTGACTCGGTCGTAAAGCCAAAGCCCTTGTAGAAATCCTCAAGGTACTGCTGCGCCGAAATCTTGATCGTAGACTCGGGCCATAGGCGCTGGCAGTGCTTGATAGATTCCTGCATCAGCACCTTGCCGTAACCATCGCGGCGCACTGACGCCGCTGTCACCACGCGACCGATTGAGACGCCATCGTATTTCAACCCGGCGGGAAGCAAACGCGCATAAGCCACCAACTCATCGGCGACCTTCAGCAGGACATGCATCGCCTTCTGATCACAGTCATCCATATCCGGAAAGACACAATCCTGCTCGACAACGAATACTGCAGAACGAAGCTTGAGCAATTCGTAGAGATCGGAGTTGGTGAGGTCTTTGAAGGGGACGCAGGTGGTTTTTACTTCGGGCATTTGCGAATTACTGGGTTACGGTTAGTTGTGCTGGGCAGCTGTAAGTCGAAGGTATCACAATTTGTATCCCGTGTTTTTCAAGGTTCTCTGTCTTGTTGTCTTTGCTATACTTCGGGCGCGCACACGCCCCGGTGGCACAGCTGGATAGGACTCCCTCCTAAAGTTGTTCTGGTTCTGCAGATTTGTCGTCTTCGATATTGAGAAAAGCTGTTGCTGGCGTTTCTCGAAGGTTTTTCCTCTACATCACTTTGCTATACTTCGGGCGCGCACACGCCCCGGTGGCACAGCTGGATAGCGCGGCCCCCTCCTAAGGGGCAGGTCGCAGGTTCAAATCCTGCCCGGGGCACCATTTTTCCCACCTCGCATGCCCTTTTTCCCCTATACCGCGTTGCCCGCTGTCCTCAGTCGGTCACGTACTTTCGTGTACGCTCCCTCCCTGCGGGATCGGGCGCCTTGTCTAGGGAAAAAATGGCTGCGCGAGGAGCGAAAAATCCGCGCTGGTAAATCGTGCTCGCAGGCCCTTTTCCTTCCATGCCGCGTTGCCTGTCATCCTCAGTCGGTCACGTACTCTCGTGTACGCTCCCTCCCTGCGGGTCCAGGCGCCTTGCCTGAAAGAAAAATGGCTGCGCGACGAGTGAAAAATTCAGACTGATAGACATCCGCCAACCCTCAACTTCACCACGTAAGAAACCATAGAATCCTTGTAATCCATAGTCTCACAGTCGATTTTTGGTGCTGGCAATTCTCCTACAGAGTCGAATTTTCGCCTGTTTATTAACCTCGCAATCACTTCTGGAATTGCCCGTTTCAAATCTGAAATAGACCTTGAATTTTCAGTTATCAGTAATCGGTAAATTGAAATTTCGAGAAAAAAACCTTAGTAAAATCAATATATTGACGGGTCGGGTCGGCGACGAGACAATTCTTCCCACGAACATGGATGGCAAAACCTCAGCATTATCGGTTTGCCATCAAGGCACGCATAAAGCACCGGAAGGACATGATCATGGGTGAAGTCGTAAGTCTGGATCGATATCGCAATCAACGATTTGACAACTACACTGAAGAAATGAGCGACAGCATGGTTCCTGTGGAATTTGCTGTGGGTTTCTCTGATCGAAGTACCTGTCTGGAGAAAATCGAGCAATACGGTATTCGTGATATCACTGCTTATCGATTGACCGAACAACCCAATACCGTGCTGCATCTTATCGGTGTGTGTGACGCGATCTGGCTCAACAAGAAAATTCTTGAGCGCGAAGACATCGGTGATGAAGAAATCGCCCAGCGCATCGATCTGATTCAGATGTTGGAAAACGCCAATTTCGGACTAATGGACAGCCTGTGGCGTTCTTTTACCCGAAAGGCTGAGATTCAGCTCTAAGTCCTAAGAAGAAGGGCCCAGAAGAAGGGCCCAGAAGAAGGACCCAGAAGTAGGGCCCACAAGAGCGGCCCAGAAGCGAGGCGGAGGCTGCTGCCCATTCCTGAGCAGCGGGCGCTGCTAAACGGGCTTGCTATAAGGCAGTTGGATTTGCCTCAGCTCACTGCCGTCCTGCCCAGCAATTCTAAAAGTCGCGCGATTCTCTCGATCATCCCCACCACCATTCTCAGCTACTTCGCTATCCACTACCGCGA
>JASBUV010000090.1 GCA_030147705.1 Gammaproteobacteria bacterium | reverse complement strand
CAGATGAACACCTGACAGCCTCTGGCTTCAGCGTCACTGATGTATTGTTTGGTCACTTCGGGAGTACGGTGGGCCGAAGTAATTTTGATTTCATACTCGATACCCAATTGCGTGAGAACATCGCCTCCCGCCTGCATGATGGTTAAATCCGATTCTGAGCCCATAAGAATGGCAACAAACGGCTTACTCATTTCGCTAGTTCCTGTTAGTTCCTGCTCGGTGTGAAGAAAACGGGCAAACTACAGTACCGGGGCTGGCTTGGCAAGCATCAGTCTATGCGATGAATTCTCCCCGCGTGAATTTCGACACAGCCTAATATCTGCAGCTGTAAAAGTAGCGCTGTCAGTGTTTCGGTACTCATGCGACTGCGGTGTAACAGTTCATCAAACAGAACTGTGTCACCTTCTATTAGCTGTAACAATCGCCGGCATTGCGGGTCGGTGAGTCGTTCTGCGGATACGCTCCCGCGAGCTTCGTTGGCTTTGACACGACGAAGGTTCTCCAACACCTGGTCACTTAACTCGGCGAGGACGTCACCGGGTTTGCAGAGTAGTTTCGCCCCATTACTGATAAGCCAATGACACCCTTCGGAGTAGGCCGAATTAATTTGGCCGGGCACTGCAAAGAGTTCGCGGTTTTGCTCCAACGCCTGTCTTGCGGTGATGAGTGAGCCCGATTTGATCGCCGCCTCCACGACCACCACGCCTTCACACATTCCCGAAATTATTCTGTTGCGTTGGGGAAAATGTGCAGCCAGAGGCGGGGTGCCGAGTGGAAACTCCGAGACCAGTGCGCCCTGCTCAGTTATCCGCTCTGCCAGTGAATGGTTACGGCTCGGATAGATCCGGTCCAGACCATTGGCCACGACGGCGATCGTTAAACTCTCTGTTTCATCAGCTTTAAAAACTGCCGAGAGCGCTCCTTCGTGAGCTGCGGTATCTATACCCAGCGCCAGCCCGCTGATTACTGTTAGCCCCAGATTTGCCAACTCTTTACCTAGCCAGGTAGCGGTTCGTTTCCCGTAGTGGCTACAGTTTCGCGAACCCACTATAGCAATCTGGGGGTTGAGCAGGTTTTTCTGCCCTCGCACGGCCAGCACCGGGGGCGGACAGTCAATTTCACGCAACAAAGGTGGGTAGTCAGGCTCTTCAAAGAAAAGGAGATGATTCTCAGGCCGGCTGGCCCATTCCAACTCGCGCTCGATGCTGCGCTCGCATTGCGAATCAGGATGCTCAATGGCATCCGTCAGTTGGCCGCCTTGTTCCAGAGTTGCCTGGATGGTCCTGAAACGTTTTAGACGTTTGGCAAAGTCATTCGCCGTGATCCCGTTTCCATGCCGAAGCGCCAGATAACTGGCCGCAGCTTGCTCGTCCATTTTTCATCCTTGAATAAATGGCGATGGAAATTGTGATTGCTTGTCAGCTCAGGGATTGGTGACGCGATGATTCAACGCGATGGGTTCTCTGCTGCTCAGCACCAAGGCATAACTGAACTGATCAAAGGTTTTATAGACCAGAAGTGTGCCGATGTCGCTGCCAGGCAATGACAGGCGCTCGCCATTGAATATTGACATCATGCGCTGCCGAAACGTCATGCGGTCTCGCTCGACGCCATCAATGAGTGTGCTGTCTTCTTTGCGAACGGCGAGGATATCACCGACCGAGAGGCGGTCGTCGAGGCCCAGATTGATCACGACAGTGTCGAGTTGCGAGGCCATTGCTTCGGTATTGAGAATGGACATGACCCGGCCTTCGACATCGGCTTCGGGCTCCGCTGGGAATATGGTCGCGCCAATACGCTGTATTTCTCGGGTAAGTAAGCGGTCGCCAACCCTGATCTCTTTGCTGCTGTTATTGATCAGCAGACGGCGGATATCGTTGTCTTCTTCTGAGCGAATGCTGGCGAAACCGAGATACTCCAGTTCGAGGCCTGCCAAGCCTTCATTCTCATCATCCAGGTACTCCCGACTGGGTCGGTAGACTTCGAACGACGTGGTGCCTGTGGGCCAGTTGCCACGCGCATACACTTCGTCGCCGGTTGCTATGGCAAGCGCATCCCCGATGTTCTGAACGATATAGGGCGCGCTGTCATACAACTCCTGACTGACAATGCGGTTGCGGGTGAAGCTGTTTTCTATTGCTTCCAGAGGAATAGCAGGAATGGCGCTCTGCAGCGGTTGTTCCCGGACTTGCGGGCCAAGAGTCAGTTCGTTACGCCCACCTCGCTTGATGGCAATGCGGGGAGCGCCGCGCACAAAATTAATACTGAGTGTATCGCCCGGATAGATCAGGTCCGCGTTATCCAGATAGGGGTCCGGGCGCCAGACTTCCGGCCATCGTTCGGGATCGTTCAGGAATTGCTCCGCGATATTCCACAAACTGTCGTTATCTTGCACGATGTAGCTTGCTGGATAGTCGCTTTTCAGCAGAGGGGTCTGGGCGCTTGCGGGGGCCGGGAAAACACAGAGCACCGCGATAACAGAAAGTAGCGCACATAACATGAGACGGAGAACAGGTTGGTTCGCGGCAGATCTTCTCATGATTTCAAATTCTCTCTGGTGATCTCTCTGATGATCTATCCAATGATCTCTCTAACGATCTAATTAATGACCGGTCTGATGATCTTTCAGTCGCCCAATCGCACCTGAGAAATCGCTATCCGCCAATGAATCCGCGCCATTTTGCCGAGATCTGTGCAGAGATAGTGGCATCGATATGGTAGCAATACGGTATAATTATCACTAGAAGCAGTTCACAAACCGCTGCTTCGCTTGAAATTTCTGTCGACCCGAGCCAACCTCAGGCGGCATTCGAGTGAGCTCCCGGAGCCAAATAAACTATGTCACTACTTACCATTCTCGAGTTCCCGGATCCCCGACTGCGTACCAAGGCGCAGCCGGTGACCGAGTTCGATAGTGCCTTGAGCAGCCTCATCGACGACATGATTGAAACCATGTATCAGGCTCAGGGCATCGGTCTCGCGGCAACACAGGTTAATGTTCATCAACGCCTGCTGGTAATAGATGTATCGGAAAATCACGACACTCCTCAAGTCTTTATTAATCCGACTTTCACAATCGTCGACGAGGAATTGAACGACTACGACGAGGGTTGCCTCAGTGTGCCGGGCTTTTATGAGACTGTTTCGCGGCCGCGCAAGATTCACGTAACTGCACAGGACCGCAATGGTGAGACCTTCGAACTGGAGGCAGAAGGGATTCTTGCAACCTGTATCCAGCACGAGATAGATCATCTCGACGGCAAACTCTTTGTTGATTATCTGAGTAACCTCAAACGTCAGCGCATCCGCAGCAAACTCGAAAAAGAGCACCGGAAATCTGCCTGATCCAATGACTGATTACCGTATTTGCTTCGCTGGCACGCCAGACTTTGCTGCCGGGCATTTGCAGGCTTTGCTGGATGCAGGCTTCAATGTCGTCGCCGTCTATACCCAACCCGACCGCCCAGCAGGGCGAGGCAAAAAACTGCTGCCCAGCCCGGTGAAGTCTATTGCTCTCGACCATGGGCTACCGGTCAAACAACCTCCAACACTGCGAACCCCGGAAGCCCAGCAAGAGCTCGCTGACCTGGATCTTGATGTGCTGGTTGTGGTGGCCTACGGACTTATACTCCCCGCTGAAATTCTTGCCATACCAAGGCTCGGTTGCCTGAATGTTCACGCGTCGCTATTACCTCGTTGGCGCGGAGCGGCACCCATTGAGCGCGCGATCATGGCTGGCGACAAAGAAACAGGCGTGACCATCATGCAAATGGATGCCGGGCTCGATACAGGCGCCATGCTCTACCGCAGCCCGGTCGCCATCGAAACAAGTGATACCGGTGCAGACCTTGAAGCCAAACTGCTGGCAGTTGGTAAAGACTCGCTAACTCATACTCTCAGCAATCTGAAGGAACTTCAGGCCAAAGCTGAGGCACAGGATGATTCGCTTTCAACCTACGCCGCCAAACTTGACAAACAGGAAGCACGACTGGATTGGCATCGCCCGGCGGTTGAACTGTCTCGCCAGATACGTGCCTGTGCCGGCAGGATGCCTGCGTACGCGCTAGCGGGCGATGACAGGATGAGAATTCTGCATGCGAGGGCAGAAGAAAACGACAAGGGTGCACCAGGCTCAGCTCCTGGAACTATTGTTGATAATACCCACGATTCTTTCAGAGTGAGTTGTTCGGTGGGATTGCTCGATGTTTATCAGGTGCAGTTACCTGGCAAGAATCCAGTCAGCGTCAAGGATCTGCTGAATTCCCGACCACAATTAATCGCGCCCGGCAGCAAACTCGATTGAGTATTGCCGGCCCAGCGCCTGTTTCGTGCCAGGCCGTTTTTTCATCTGGGGCGAGTAATCGCTCCGAATCCGACCTATAAATACAAACATGGCAGACGAAAACGTTAGAGCAGTCGCGGCAAGGATCATAAATAGCCTGTCCCAGGGTAAGGGATCGCTAACTGGCCATATTGCCGCGCATCAGGACCACGCCGACTACAGTTATCTGCGCGAGCTTTGTTTCGGCACCTGTCGACAGTACTTTTTGCTGGAGGGAATTCTCCGGCAGCTAGCCCAAAAACCGATCAAGGCAAAGGACAATGATCTGCGCTGCCTGCTGCTTATCGGGCTCTATCAGCTCCGCGAATTGGCCACCGCTGACTATGCGGCGATCAATGAAACTGTCAATGCCGTTAATGAACTTGGCAAAGGCTGGGCGAAGGGGTTTGTAAATGGTGTCTTGCGAAATTTTCAGCGCGATCCGTCCCGATTTGACAAGCAATTGTCTGCTCATGAGAAACATGCCTTCCCGAAATGGCTCTTCCGTGAAGTCGAGGCCAGTTGGCCAGAGCAGTCCCAGACAATTTTTAGCCACAGCAATTTAAGGCCACCGCTGACTCTGCGCGTCAACACGGCAAAAGCCAGCCGTCAGAAGTTGCTGGCTGAGTTCGCAGAGCAGCAGATAGCTGCACATTGCGGAAGGCTGACTGATACAGCGATCTATCTCGAACAGGCCCGTTCCGTACAGAAGATCCCGGGATTCGAAACCGGCCTGGTGAGTGTTCAGGACGAAGCTTCGCAGCTCGTACCTGCCTTACTGGATCTGCAACCCGGCCAGAGAGTGCTTGATGCCTGTGCGGCACCAGGCGGGAAAACCTGCCATATTCTCGAAAGTGAGCAGTCACTTACAGAAGTTGTTGCGCTGGATGTGGAAGAGCGCCGCCTTACCCGGATTGAGGAGAATCTGCAGCGCCTCGGATTGACGGCAACACTCGTCACGGCAGATGCGAGCGACGTGGATGCCTGGTGGGATGGTAAATTGTTCGACCGGATTTTGCTCGACGCACCCTGCTCAGCGACTGGCGTGATACGGCGTCACCCCGATATCAAGCTGCTGCGCACTCCCGAAGAGGTGCAACGCCTGCAGCAGATCCAGCAGTCATTGCTGCAGCGCCTGTGGCCGACCCTGTCTCCTGGCGGGCTCTTCTTATACACCACATGCTCGATACTGCCCGGAGAAAACGAAGAACAGATTTCCCGCTTCCTAAGCGCCACCGGGGACGCTAAATATCAAGGCATCACGGCCGATTGGGGAGTAGAATGTCGTTATGGAAGACAACTTCTTACCGGCACAGAACGGGAGCCGGATGGCTTTTATTACGCCCTGCTTCGCAAGGAGTGAGCACATCCTCACGATCGCACTGAATCGGCCCTTAGAGCCCACTGAATCTCAATGAAAATCATCATTCTCGGCGTCAACCAGGTTGGCAGTACCTTGGCAGAAACGCTGGCCAGCGAGTCCAATGACATCATCGTCGTCGACAGCGACGCGGAGAAACTGCGCGAGCTGCGTGACCGTATCGATATCGGCATGGTTGAAGGGCAAGCCTGTCACCCGGATGTACTCGAGCGGGCAGGTGGCGAAGACGCCGACATGATTATCGCTGTCAC
>JASBUV010000078.1 GCA_030147705.1 Gammaproteobacteria bacterium | reverse complement strand
ACGGGTGGCACATCGAGATCAACCAGATTGCCTCGCGCCATGACAAAAGCAGGCTGCATCAGGGCCGACACATCTTCTAATGGGTTGCGACCATAGGCGACGATATCTGCATCCTTGCCAGCCTCGATGGTGCCTGTGATGTCGAGAATCCCCATCAGGTCAGCTGCATTGACAGTGGCGGATACAAGAATGTCACGCGCTGGCATCCCGGCCTGATTCATAAGTACAGCCTCATAGGCATTGGTACCGTGATCGTTGACACCAGCATCAGTGCCATAGGCGATTTTCACGCCTTTCTCATGCGCGATGCGCAGTGCGTTGCGCATAATTGGCCCTACTTCCAACGCCTTCTGTCGAACCTCGGGTGTATAGAATGCAGGCCTCTCGCTCGCAATGCGCTCAACCGTGTGCCCTGCGATAAGCGTTGGTACCAGATAGGCGCCAGTTGCCACAAACAAGTCGGCAACCTCTTCGTCGAGATAGGACCCGTGTTCAATGGAGTCAACTCCAGCACGCAGCGCCGCCATCATGCCAGCCTTGCCGTGCGCGTGTGCGGCAACCTTGCGCCCCATCGCGTGCGCGGCCTGAATGAGGGCGATCTGTTCCTCATCAGTGAACTGCTGCTCTGTGCCTGTGGCAGTCATACTCAGAACGCCGCCCGTCGCAACATACTTGATATGGTCTGCGCCATATTTAATCTGGGTACGCACCGCTTTTCGGCATTCGCTCGGCCCATCACACACCCCGGAGTGGGGTTCAGGGAAGACATCATCGCGAAATCCACCACCATCACCGTGCCCGCCGGTAGGGGTTATCCCCTGCCCGGAAGCGCGGATACGCGGCCCCATAACAATGCCCTGATTAATGGCATCGCGCAGCGCGAATACCGCATTTCTGGCAGCGCCAACATTTCTGATTGAAGTAAAACCCGCACGCAAGGTCCGCATGCCGAACTCCACACCCATCAAGGTGCTGAACTCGGTGGTGCGGGTTACTGCGATCTCGCGACGATTGGGTTCCTGTTGCCCAAGAATATGGGTGTGGGAATCGATGAGCCCGGCCATCACGAATTCGTCGCGCAGATCTATTACCTGGGCGCCAGACGCGCCACTGACCTCACCCGGTTGCACATAGCCATCGCGAATCTCGACAATGACGTTGTTGCGCACAATGACACTTTGCTCAGTCAATGCTGCCTCGCGAGCATCGAACAGCAGCGTACCCGCATGGATAATTTTCCATCCATTCGATTGCTGCGCTGGTTGAGCTGACAGAGTGGCGCTGAACAATACAGCGCAGATCAAAAACAGAATTCTCATTATGTTTACCTCACAGGCATAGTCTGAAGTCACTCGCCCCCAGATACAGGGAGTCGCGGCGCCGCTCTGGTAATTTCCAGTGAGCAGGCGCCTAACATACCACGGAATGCACTGATGAGAAGTTTTACAGTCGCTGTAACAGTTGCGCTACCGGCGTACCGCAAATTCTGTTTTCCGAAAAATTAATTAAACAGCTGACTACGGATGCTGGCTCTGCGACTGACCCATGCTCCGCCGAACTGGTTTCGGTATCTTCTGGATAGCAAGGCAATAGCAACGCCACCGACGACACCCGGCGTTACCCAGAGCAGTATCGAGAGACTTTCGAAATTACTGACAAATATTTCCTCAAAGAAGCGCCGCCCGCCAAACACGGTGAATGCGGTGTAGGCGCCAATGCCCGAACCTATCAGACCGTTCAGATGCTGGATCCACCACTCTCTGGGACGAATCTCCTGCCGATAGATGTAGCGAAAATGGTTATAGGCAGTTAATGCCTGCAAAACTCCAAACACGACAAACAACACGCTGCCACTTTGCAGACCCACCAGTAAAAGGACCACGCCGATCAACAACAGCGCAGCATTCAGAGCAATATGAACTGGCTGTCGCAGTATCGACCTGTCCTCACGATGCAGCATCGTCAGCCAGCCATGCCGGGTAGTGGCGAGTACAAGAATGCTGAGTGACAAAAGAAAGAGACCAAACTCCCTGACCTCTCGCGCGACAGACGCTGCTCGCTCGGCTGATAGCTCGACTCCCGCAGCATGCATAGCGAGCGGAAACATCAGGTCCATACTCGACATCAACACACCGGAGATTGAGATCGCATACATGGCACCGGCGAAGTAGCGACCAAATTTCTTGTGGTCACGATTGCCCTTGCGGGTAAAAACGGGCACCCAGAAGAGCAGCAGTGCGAAGGCACCGACGAGTATATGGGTATATAACGCGATCTGATGAATAATGATCATGACTGACTCCAGGGACACTCAGGGATTGAATTGGACACAGCTTAGTGAGTTCCGCTTCATTCGATCAGTGCCTAAAGTCATGACTTTGAATGTGACTTTTGGCCTATAGGTGCTATGGATACAGCGTGTAATAATTTGCCTCATGAGCGACGAACAACAAGTCACTTCAGGCGCCGCCGCTGAAGATAACTTCAACAGTGAACAGACACTGGTGCTCTCTGGAGTACTCGTTACCGCACTCGTTGGAGCGGTCGCCGCCTACTCCGTCTCCGACACTCCTAAATTCTTGTGGGTTTGCATGCTGGCAGTACTGCAAGTGGGCCTCTTTGTCGCCTCTCTGCGTAGCACGAGCTCGCGCACCCAGAAGCAGCTGTTCTGGTGCGAAGCTATCGTCATTCTGCTTCTGATTTATCTGGTCGCGGCATCCTTCATCATCATTCTCTCTGTTGTCTGGATCGTTCAGTCAGTAGAACTCTATGGGCCACGGCGCAGCCTGGGATTGCTGCTGGCCAGTTTGGTACTGTTTACCGCAGCACAATTCATGCATTACGGTCTCCGCAACACGCTGGACATACTCATCACCTCGTCGATGTATGGCATGTTGCAACTGTTCGCGTTGAGCGTGGTGCAGCGCTTCATTGGTGAACGCAGACAAAAAGATGAGATCGCCACCCTTAATCGCGAGCTGCTTGCGACCCGGCAATTGCTTTCCCAATCAGCGGCTCAAAGCGAACGCTTGCGAATAGCCAGAGATCTGCACGATATTCTTGGTCACCACATGACGGCACTCATTCTGAACCTTGAAATCGCCTCGCATCGCATTGGCAGTGTCGAGCAATCCGTGAGCAAAGGTGAAAGTACGGGCTACAGCGAAGGTAAGGAAAAAGTCGAACAGGCATTGGCACTAGCCAAGCTGCTATTGGGCGATCTGCGCAGTACCGTCAGTGAATTGCGTGATGACTCCATGATCGACCTCGAATCAGCAATCAAACAGCTGATCGCTGGCATTCCCGAGTTCTCCTTTGATCTGGACTTCAGTGCCGCACCGAGCGTTGAGGACGTGGATGTGGCGGAGACGGTCCTGCGCTGCGCACAGGAAGCCATCACCAATGTGTTACGCCATAGCAATGGCGACCGCTGCCGGATCGCCGTCAGGCAACAGGCTCAGCGCATTATTCTCACCGTTGTCGACAATGGGCACGCTGACAAGGCAATCACTGCGGGCAACGGCCTCAATGGCATGCGGGAGCGGGTTTCCGCTCAGGGCGGAGAGATGAACTGGCATCAGGATCAGGATGGCTTCACTCTCGAGGTGGCGCTGGAGATCGGCGAGAAACCATGACTATCAAAGTGATGCTGGCTGAAGACCAGAACCTGGTCAGAGAAGGATTACGCAATCTGCTCGCACTGAGCGACAGTATTGAGGTTGTCGGCGAAGTCACAGATGGCTCGGAAGTCATCGAAGGTTTGCAGCGCTTGCAACCCGATGTTCTGCTCATCGATATTCGCATGCCCAAGATGACTGGCATTGATGCCCTGCGGGAAATGCAACGTGCAAATCTGACTACGCCCGCCATTATTCTCACAACCTTCGATGATCATCAACTCGTGCTGGAGGGCATGCAAGCCGGCGCTAAAGGGTACTTGTTGAAAGATGTCTCGCTGGACAGTCTCGTCGCAGCGGTTGAAGCAGTGCATCGCGGCGAGACGCTCGTACAACCTGCCATTACCGAACGTGTACTCAAAGGCCTGGCATCGCTCGCGTCCAAAGAGCCGGACAACACGCCAGTTGAAGCTTTGTCAGTCAAGGAGCTGGAAGTTCTGCGCCTGATGGCAGGTGGCTACAGTAATCGCGAGATCTCTACCGCAATCAATAAATCGGAAGGGACAGTCAAGAATCAGGTGTCTTCCATTCTGGACAAGCTTGGAGTAAGAGACCGAACACAGGCAGTACTCAAGGCAATCAATCTGGGCCTTATCTGATATCACGCATCACTGGTCCAGCTCTTCGTAATATCCCGCAACCTTCAGTTTGATGGTAATGTCCTCATTGGTCTGATTGTCAAACCACCAGCCATGTATTCCTTCGAAAGGTGCAATTAGCGCTCCCTGCTCCTCTCCTTCCTGATGTACCTTGTAAAACATTACCGTACCCGGCTCATCACCCACGCGGTGAGTATGCCCATGGAACTCAACCTGCAAACGCTCTGGTTCATCCATCTCAACAGTCCAGCGGTAGGTAATCGCATCGCCTGCGAGCATACCCAGTTTGTATTCCAGGTCCGCGTTGGCCAGCACGAGAATGTCATACTCTCCTTCTCGATACTCAGCCTGGGTTGCAAAGTAAGTGTGGTCTTGTAAGGGTACTTCGATCCAGTCCACGGTCTCTTGCTCTGCACAGGCAACAAGGGCCAGTAACGCTGAAATCGACAGCACCAACCTGTAAACCCTGCTCCGTCTTATGTCAGGCCCGAGGCGTGTGCCTAATCTTGATTGGAGCGATCTCGTACGCGCCATAGCAATATCTCTTTTTATTCTTCGCCAACCCATCACTGTGCCGGTGAAACAAACAACCGTAACTCCGAGCAACAATGTGACCATAAACAAATCCCACAGCGGCCGGCTCCGCAGCAACGCACTGAAGTCGCCCCGGTGCAAGCCATAGAAAATCCAGCGGTACCAGCGGGCATCGCGATCCACTTTACGGACAATGCTGCCATTGACCGCACTCAGATAGTAGCGCCGCAACTCATTATCATTGAATTCGACGCGATAAACAGGAAATTCACGCTGCTCATGATGATTGTAGTAATAGCTATCACTTGCAGTGATGAGCTCAGCATTGGTTATTTCTGCACCTGGCTGCAGCTCCTCAGCAAGCGCGCGCAATTGCGCTGTAGACAGACTCGATGGCTGCATTGAATTCAACTGCAATCGCTCACCAAATGTTTCCTTTGTATAGGCTATTACCTGTGCTTCACCAGCGAGCGTTGATATTTCATAGCGAACAGTCTCTGGCATATGATCAGAATTCTCCAGATTCACGACGCCAGTCGATATGTCGTCCCAGGATAGAGGTCTACCGGCCAGACGTTGGGATTCCGCTGCGATCCCCTCGCCCTCAAGCGCGCCCCACGGATTCATGGAAAAGAGGCCGCTAAATACCCAGGTCAAGGTAAGTACACCAAAGATCAGGCCGGCATAGTGATGCCACAGAGCCAAACCACGATAGGGTGATCGCTTCCCATTGCTCCGCTGCCGATACTGTCTGATCCCGATATACAGCCCGATTGCCGTCAGGAAAATGCCCAAAATAGTGAGCCAGATAACTGTCTGTGCCCAGACCGCAGTGTGCTGGCGTAATACCGTGGGATACAACCAATGCAGAACTGCACCAAGATAGCCCCACACTCTCTCCTTGCGCGTGGTGAGCTGCACAATTTCTCCGGTCCGGCTGGAGATGTAAAACTCTGACGCTTCCTCGTCTGCTACGCGATAATGATACAGAGGCCGGTGGCGGTTATAGGAACCATACACAGTCCACTGGTCCGTATGTATCTCCGCTGCAAATTGAAACTGCGTATTAGGAAACTCACGATAGGCGAAATCCGCCGCCAGCAAATCAGCATCATGTTGGCTAATCTCATCAATCTGCCTGCCAGTCGCCAGGTTGTAATTCAACTCCCTGCCATCACGCTGTATAACCCGCAGGACTGGTGTGCTGCCACTCATCTCTATCCGGGCAGTTCGAAAGCCCTGTTCGCTGAACACGGGTCGCGCTGGTAACTCGCAGCACTCTGCAAATGAGAGCTGCGCCAGCAACGCGCGACTTTCCTGATCATTCAGCTCTGGATACTCCTGATACATCATGATGATGCCCGAGACAGTCCAGATCAGCATCACAAGCCCTACAGCAATACCCAAATAGCGATGTGCGAGAAAAAGTACTCTTACCATCGTGATGCCTCGGTTACAAAACTCACTTCAGCCATCAGAATTGGTAGGTATAAGACAAGTGAGTGGTGCGTTGCATACCATAGTTCGCGTAATTATAAGCTCCCCCGGTTGCATCAAGCGTGCCGCGATCAATGCGTGTCACGTAGTCTTCGTCGAATACGTTCTCCAGGCGCAGCACAAACTGGTGCTGGCGGTTTTCGCCCAGACTGTAATGTGCCGCGAAATCCACCACCGTGTAATTCCCCCGTGGTGTATTGCGGCGGCCATTTACATCCCCGACATGATTCCCGGAGAGCGCCAGGCCGAGTGGCAAGGATGCACTCTGATAATTCAGGCCGAACTTGCTCTCACTTTTTGGAATGCTGGTTAGTTGGGGACCACTGTTGTTGAACACTGCATCGGTGTAAGTATGGCTGAAGCTGCCGGACCAGTTCTCATTGAGAGTAAGTGTTGCAATGAATTCGAGCCCTTCCATGTTCACTTCATCACTCGAATTGACAAAACTTTCACCTACCACTCCGCCGATGGTCAGCGGCACATAGGAGTCAATGTAATTGCTGATGTCACGGCTGAACCAGGTTAGCTCGGCCGCCAGATTTTCGATACTGCCGCCCAGTGCCAGGTTCAGATTCTTGCTTTTCTCGGGTCCCAGGTTTGGATTCCCGATAGCGAACCATCCTCCATCAGGAATACCGTCATTGTCATCGTCATAATATTCATTGAGAAACAATGCCTCAGCATCAGGCAATCGGAACGATGTACCCACATTGCCTTGAACGTAAAAGTTCTCATTAATAGTGTGCTTTGCAGTCAGATTCCATACCGTGGCATCGTCCCCATTGGATACTTGATTATTGCGTATACCGACTGCGATGAGCGTATTGTCGAGTAACAACTCTGTGGTGCGAACTTGCAAGAATGGCGCGGTGACTTCTTCTTCCAGATCGCCAATCCGCCATACGTCATCTGACCCTGAGAAGCGCTGATGATCGACACCGAAGACATACTCCAGCGCTCCCACATCACTCAACTTGGCCATGGCATTCACGCCGGAGTCTTCGTACCCCCAGTAATCACCATTGTTGATGACCCGAACTCCCCCATCCAGATTTCCGGATGCGTCCAGCGTGTTATAGATGCGCGTGTAGATCGTGTCCCAGTTGTGTTCATAGGCTTTGATGAATAGTTCGAGGTTGTCATTCATGCGCCAGTCAAACTTCACAGTGAAGATATCTTCTTCTCTGGCATTCGTAGTTCTGTTGTTCAGAAAAGGTCGGGCAAAATCCAGGTCGGCGTCAGTGCTCTGATACTGGAGCGACAGGCGCGCGTTATCGGTGACATCCAGAGCGTACTTGGCGCCTAGCGTGGTGACATCATAGCCGCGCTCCAGATCGGTCGCGCTGGCTTGAATATCGCTGGCCAACCAGGGTGTGTAGCCATCTGATTCATCTTTCGATGCAAACAGGACATAGTGATGCCTGTCCCGACCGCCACGCACATAGGCGTTTACGTTGGCGCCGTCGTTGGAGTTCACTCCCGCACTCACCGCCCCATCGCTA
>JASBUV010000077.1 GCA_030147705.1 Gammaproteobacteria bacterium | reverse complement strand
TCGCGCTACTGGTGTCGGGTTGCATACTGGTGAGAAGGTTTATCTCACTCTCCGCCCAGCCCCTGTCAATACCGGAATCATCTTCACGCGTGTCGATCTCGATCCTGTGGTACAGATTGAAGCGAGCGCTTCCAATGTCGGAGACACGACCCTTTCAACGACTCTCGTTAAGGGTGATGTGCGAATTTCCACCATTGAACACCTCATGTCGGCCATGTCCGGGCTTGGCATTGATAATTGCTTTGTTGACGTCAGCGCACCAGAAGTTCCAATAATGGACGGCAGTGCTGGCCCATTCGTGTTCCTGATCCAGTCAGCTGGTATCGAAGAGCAGTCCGAACTCAAAAAATTCATCAAAATCAAAAAGCCACTCCGTCTGGAGCAAGGCGATAAGTCAGTCAGCCTGGAGCCATTTGACGGGTTCAAGGTCAGCTATACCTTACTCTACGATCATCCTGTATATAAGAAGTACACCAAGAGCGCTACGATCGACTTTTCCAGCACTTCATTTGTCAAAGAGGTTAGCCGCGCGCGCACATTTGGCTTCATGCACGAGTTCGAAGAACTGCGGAATCGCAATCTCGCCCTCGGTGCCAGTATGGACAATGCGATTGCGGTCGGAGACTACAAAGTGCTTAATGAAGACGGCTTGCGCTATGAAGACGAGTTCGTGAAGCACAAGATCCTCGATTCGATTGGTGATCTCTACTTGCTGGGCAATAGCCTCATTGGTGAATTCAAGGGGCACAAATCAGGCCACGCACTGAATAACGCGCTATTGCGCATGCTTGAAGTCAATAAAGACGCTTGGGAAATCGTCAGTTTCGACAATGAAACCCATGTACCGATTTCCTATATGAAGCCTGTGCTAGCCGCCTGAACCGGGCTCTACCCCATCCAAGGCGCTGAAATATAAAGATATTTCAGCGCCTTTTTCTTTGCCGTTCAAAAAGCCAGTCAATATCGGTGCCCCTCAAACCCGCACACACCTCAAAATTTGCTCAACTGTGATGAGTTCGTCGCTTATGGGCAAGATTTAATCAAGGGGGTGGGTATCGCAAGCTGGTAATATATAGGTATTATATGGACAGCTATTTAAGAGAATGTGCTCCCATGCCGGTCAGCTGTGCGCAGCGAGAGGCAGGATTTAGGGGCAGAACAGGAAAGCCCAGGGGCTATTCATTGCCCCACAAGGCTGACAAAAAGGAATGAGACCTCGGGATCTGCGACTTTGAAGATCACTGAGGCAAGTATGAATTCATGAAAGTTATTCTTGTAGACCAGCGTCATGGTCATACCAAAACTATTGTCCTGAAAGGATGGTTGAAAGGCCTTTTGTCGGTATGCCTGCTCGGTGCACCTGTCGCGCTGGGCTATTTTGGCTACCAGCTCGCTGTGTCCCAGGACGCTCAGGTCTTTACTGAGGAAACGGCCCAGAACTGGGAGCGTCAGATCAAGCTGCAAGCAGAACAGCTTGAGCTGGTAAAACAGGATTCAGAACAACAACTTGAAGCGCTGACGCTGCGACTGGCGATGCTTCAGGCAAGGCTGGTGCGCCTCGATGCAGTAGGTGAGCGCATTACCTCTATCGCGAATCTGGACAATGGCGAATTCGATTTCAGCCAACCGGTCGCAATAGGGGGGCCAGATATAGGCGATTCTCAACCCTATACTTCGTCTGGATTTACCAGCGCTCTGGAACAACTGGAGCAACAGCTGGAAGACAGGCAGCAACAACTCGAAATTCTCGAAGGGCTGATGGTGGATCGCAAGATCCAGTCGGACGTGTTTATCGCTGGTCGACCTCTGGAACGCGGTTGGATTGCATCCAGATTCGGGCAGCGGCCTGATCCGTTTACCGGAAGATTGACCTTCCATGCAGGTCTGGACTTTACTACTGGCAAGTCAGGAGCGGAAATCAATACCGTTGCGGCTGGTGTTGTGACCTGGTCGGGCCCAAGATCTGGCTACGGCCTGATGGTTGAAGTCAATCACGGCAATGGTTTCACTACGCGATACGCACACGCCGAAAAGCTCTTTGTCGAAGTAGGCGACGTTGTCAGCAAAGGGCAGAATATTGCTCTCGTAGGTTCCACCGGTCGTTCGACCGGGCCACATGTCCATTTTGAGGTGTATAAGAACGGTCGGGTTGTCGACCCCGCTGCATACATCCACCGTACCGCCAGATAATTACCTCCCCGAGTAAATACTCCATTGGTCAGCAAGCTGACCGGTATCTTTTTGTCGTGTTTGTTCGAACACAACCCAATTGAAAGTGTGAAATATGAATATTCTTAGCAAGCTATTTGGTAGCAGTAACTCTAGAAAGCTTAAGCGCATGCAGCGCACCGTGGCAACGATCAACCAGCTGGAGGAATCGTTTGCTTCTCTCAGTGACGAGCAGTTGAGAGCGAAGACTGAAGAGTTTCGGCAAAGGCTGCAGGAAGGCTCTACTCTCGATGCACTCTTGCCTGAGGCTTTCGCCGCAGTCCGAGAGGCGAGCAAGCGTACATTGGGCCTCCGGCACTTCGACGTGCAGTTAATAGGCGGGATGGTATTGCATCAGGGCGATATTGCAGAAATGCGCACTGGTGAAGGTAAAACGCTGGTGTCCACTTTGCCTGTCTATCTCAATGCGCTCAGTGGCGAGGGTGTTCATGTAGTCACTGTGAACGAATATCTGGCAACTCGTGATGCAGAATGGATGGGGCCAATATTTGAGTTTCTGGGGATGACGGTCGGTGCAATCAAATCGGGTCAGCACCCCGATGAGAAACGAGCCGCGTACCAGTCTGATATTACTTACGGCACCAATAACGAATTCGGCTTCGACTATCTGCGCGACAACATGGCTTTCCGGTTGGATGACAAGATGCAGCGGGGTTTGAACTTCGCCGTAGTCGATGAGGTCGACTCCATTCTCATTGATGAAGCGAGAACGCCGCTGATTATCTCTGGTGCCGCAGAGGACAGCTCCGAGCTCTATCTGGCAATCGACAAGCTCGTGCCGAAGCTTGAAAAAGGCGTGAAGCAAGAGCGCTCCAAAATGGAGATGATGGACAAGAACTTCGTGCCAGAAGAGAGTGGCCATTTCACTGTCGATGAGAAGAGCCGGCAGGTCGAGCTGACCGAATCCGGTCATGAGTACATCGAATCTCTGTTAATTGAGCGCAAGCTATTAGGGGAAGGGGAGTCTCTCTACGCAGCAACAAACTTGTCATTGTTGCACCATGTTTATGCGGCACTCAAAGCGCATCACCTCTTTCACAGGGATGTTGAGTACATTGTTCAGGACAAGCGAATTGTGCTTATCGATGAGCATACCGGTCGCACAATGGAAGGCCGTCGATTGTCAGAGGGCCTGCATCAGGCACTGGAGGCGAAGGAAAAGCTGCAGATTCAGAGTGAGAGCCAGACGCTCGCTTCGACGACATTCCAGAATTATTTCCGTATGTATAACAAGCTGTCCGGTATGACTGGTACAGCGGACACCGAAGCCTTTGAATTCAGTCAAATTTATGGCCTGGATGTGGTCGTCATCCCAACCAATAAACCGATGGTTCGCATCGACGCCAATGACTTGATTTATCTTACGATGGAAGAAAAGTTTGAAGCGATCGTTAATGATATTACTGAAATCAGTAAGAGCGGCGCTCCTGTACTGGTAGGTACTGCTTCGATCGATAATTCAGAGATGCTGTCGAAATTTCTCACCAAGAACAAGATTAAACACGAAGTTCTCAATGCCAAGTTTCACGAGAAAGAGGCAGAGATCATTGCCCAGGCTGGGCGTCCTGGCGCAGTAACGATCGCGACTAACATGGCTGGGCGCGGAACGGATATTGTCCTGGGCGGCAACTGGGAAGCCGAACTTGCAAAGCTGGACAATCCAAGCCCTGAGCTGGTGGAAAAGCTCAAAAGTGAATGGCAGGCGCGTCATGATCAGGTGTTGGAAGCGGGCGGTTTACATATTATCGGTACAGAACGTCATGAATCACGACGCATAGACAATCAGCTTCGCGGGCGAGCAGGCCGTCAAGGTGATCCGGGATACTCGCGCTTCTATTTGTCGATGGATGACAATTTGATGCGCATCTTCGCATCGGAAAGCGTCAAAAACTTTATGCGTCGTCTCGGCATGGAGAAAGGTGAGGCCATCGAGCATGGCATGGTCACTCGATCTATCGAAAAGGCGCAGCGCAAAGTTGAAGGTCGCAATTTTGATATTCGCAAACAGCTTCTCGAATATGACAATGTGGCCAATGATCAACGCACCATCATCTATCGACAGCGCAATGAATTAATGGCCAGCGATGATATTTCTGATTTGTTGGTGGATATGCGCATCGATGTGATTGATCAGCTGGTTGATGAATACATTCCGCCCCAGAGCGTGCCAGAGCAGTGGGATATTGCGGGTTTGGAAGCAGCTATCGAATCTGAGTTCAACAGCAAGCAACCGGTCCAGCAGTGGCTGGATGATGATGATCAACTCTACGAGGATGAGCTGAAGGAGCGCATCGCTTCTGCACTGGCAAAAGAATATGAGGAGAAGAGTTCTCTTGTCGGCGAAAAGATGCGTGTCTTCGAGAAGCAGATCACGCTTCAGATTCTCGACAATCTCTGGAAAGAGCATCTGGCTACCATGGATCATCTTCGTCAGGGCATTTTCTTGCGCAGCTATGGCGGCAAGAATCCTCGACAGGAATACAAGCGCGAAGCATTTGCCCTGTTCACGGAGCTGCTGTCGAATTTACAGCGCGAAGTTATCAAGATTCTTTGTCATGTGAAGATACGACAGGAAGACGAAGTGGATGCCATTGAGCGCAAACGCGCAGAAGAAACTGCACGTGCCAGAATGAACTTCCAGCACCAGAATGTGTCGGCGCTCTCCGGCGGTGAAGGTGAAAGACCTGCTGCTCCACAGGGCGCGGGACAGGGTGCGGCAAGTCAGCCGCAGCAGGCACCGTTCGTGCGAGAAGTTCCCAAGGTTGGGCGCAATGAACCCTGTCCTTGTGGTTCAGGCAAGAAGTACAAAGTTTGCCATGGGCAAATTGCATAGAGGCATGCATTAATTTCGATAATGGAAGTAATGAGCAAGGAATCAGGCAGTGAGTGTAGGTAAGGAAATAGCCGTAAATTGTCAGCCAATCGCAGGAGTCAGGGTCTCGGCTACTGCAGCTGGAATTCGTTACCCAGATCGACTTGATCTGGTGCTGTTCGAATTTACAGAGGGAACCAATGTAGCAGGAGTGTTCACACAGAACGCCTTTTGTGCGGCGCCTGTTTCGCTGGCAAAGAAACATCTCAAGCAGAGCAATGTGCGGTACTTTTTGATCAATACCGGCAATGCAAATGCAGGCACGGGAAAACAAGGAGATCTGGATGCGCTCGCATGTTGCGAGGCACTGGCAAAGCTTGCCGGCGTAAACGCGGACCAGGTGTTGCCGTTCTCAACCGGAGTCATTGGAGAATCACTGCCCGTCGAACGCATCTCCACAGGGCTGCCAACCGGGCTTGGAGCCTTGAGCGAAACCGAATGGGAAACCGCAGCGCGGGGCATCATGACGACCGATACTCGCCCCAAAGGTAAGTCGCTCACGGTTAGCCTCTCCGGTGGGGATGTCACCCTGAGCGGTATTGCGAAGGGAGCAGGCATGATCAAGCCGAACATGGCAACGATGTTGGCTTTTATTGCTACTGACGCGAAGGTGGCAGAGCAAGACCTCCAGGAAATTCTGACGTCTTCGGTGGCGCAATCGTTTAACCGCATTACTGTAGACGGCGATACTTCAACCAATGACTGTTGCATGTTGGCCGCAACTGGCAAGTCGGGGGTTGTAATCGAATCTGACCAGGATAGAGAGACGTTTCACGCAGCAGTTCAATCGGTGTGTCAGGATCTGGCCCAACAATTGATTCGCGACGCTGAAGGGGCGAGCAAATTTATTACTATCGTGGTTGCGGGAGGGAGAGATACCGCAGAGTGCCTGCAGGTGGGTTACGCCGTCGCTGAATCGCCGTTAGTCAAAACTGCACTCTTCGCCTCAGACCCGAATTGGGGCCGCATACTGGCAGCAGTTGGCAGGTCCGGTTTGCAGGATTTCGACTTGAGTCTCGTTGAGATTCATCTTGGGGACACGTTGCTGGTGAGTGATGGTGGCAGAGCTGCGACCTACAAGGAAGAGCTGGGCCAACTCGAAGTGAGTAAAGAAGAAATCTCTATTCGTATTAATCTGGCGCGTGGCGAAGCAGAAGAAACTTTTTGGACTTGTGACTTGTCGCACGAGTATATTCGCGTCAATGCAGAGTATCGAAGCTAGGCAACTATATTGGTTTGCACCGTGTCATGAATAGCGAATCATCGATCGCTTCGCCTTTACATGTTGTCGTTGGAGTGCTGGTCGATGACAGCAACAATGTACTGGTATCTCGCCGCCACGATCATCTCCACCAAGGTGGACTGCTCGAGTTTCCTGGCGGAAAGCTGGAAGAAGGTGAAGACCGATTCACCGGACTGCAACGTGAATTCACAGAAGAGCTTGGTATCCTCGTTGAAACAGCCTTCCCTCTCAAAAAAATTATTCATCATTATCAGGACAAATCAGTCCTGCTGGATGTCTGGAAAATCACTGCCTATTCGGGCCAGCCTCGGGGCCTTGAGGGTCAGCCGGTTTACTGGTCAGCACTAGCGGATCTTGATCCCGCAAAATTTCCAGCTGCCAATGCGCCAATTGTTGATACGCTCCAGCTGCCAAAGCAGCTGGCAATTACGCCGGATTGCAAAGACTGGCATTCCCTGAGCAAGCTCTTGGATCACTATCTGAATTCAGGTGTAGAGTTGCTTCAGTTTCGACAAAAAACACTCGGTGCCGACGTGTATTCCGAGTGGTATCGCCTCGCGCAAGAAGCGAGTGCAGGAAAGTTGAGGATCATGTTCAGTGGCGCCATGCCATCCCGCGATGATCTGCAAATTCTCGATGGGTATCATTGTGATTCATATACACTCCAAGAGCTTGAGTGCAGGCCCGTCAGTGCAACGCAATTGTTCGGAGCATCCTGTCATTCCCTCAGCGATCTGGTGAAGGCGGAATCGTTGAATGCGGACTATGCGACACTCTCGCCGGTGCTTCCCACGAAATCCTATCCCCAGGATCGCCTGCTGGGCTGGAGTGGCTTTGCAGAAATCAGGCGTGCTGTGAGCTTGCCGGTTTTCGCGTTGGGTGGAGTTTCTCAAGCAGAACTTAGTTCGGCTCTCGCTGCGGGTGCACAGGGGGTAGCAGGAATAAGCGCTTTCCTGCCCTCCGATTAAGCCAATGTGCGTTGAGCGACATGCACCTCTCGCTCTGGCAAGAATCTCACACCGATTTTCAATAAGTCTGCCAAGCTACTGAATTAAAAAGACTTCCTGCTGCCAGGCTACGTTGGTTTTGGGCCCACTTGTGATAAAGTATTCCCGTCATTAGCAGATACAGCAGAGTGGATAGCAAAAAAGTCTGCTTCTTTGCCGGCGCCACTCTGTTTTGTGACACAATTCACTGAGAATTTTGCTAACTTGTTGAAAATACGGTAGTTATTGCGACTACTATTACGGTAGCTATACAGATTCAGGAATGCCCAACATGAAGTCAAATCCAATGTTCTGGACAGGTCTAAAAGGCGTAGTTAGCAGTCTGTTAATCGCCATGCCTGCAAGTGTTCTCGCTGACTTCGCCATATTGGTAGATCAGGGCACACTGGTGCAAACGAATCCGGAGGCCGCAGCGGCTCTGGAGCCAGGTGAAGTTGAAACTGCTTCCTATGTCGGTGTTGGTGGGTGGGCCGTTTCTGGCACTGGTTTCATCGACGTCGCGACATCTTCATTTGATTTTGTAAATACGACTTCTGTTTCGGCTGCGACGCTTCGTTACCAGATTGAAGAGATTTATCTGCAAAATGGAGCGGCGCCACTGCGGATCTCCTTTTTCTCTGATGATGGTTCTATCGAGTACGACGACTACGCCGTCGGCTTCGTGCAGCCTCTGGCGCAAATCGATGCCGCTGGACTCACTGAAATCGTTGTCGATGTGACAGGACCAGTGAATGCCGCTCTTCAGTCAGGACGCTTTGTCGGTTTTCGTGTCAGGAGTGCTATCGAGCCGGCCAATGTGCAGACCTCATTGTTTCCTCCCTACGCTGGGGTGCGTCTCGCTCTCAACCCCACGCTGGAGTTTGTGCCAGGTGCAGCACCTTCGCTGCCAGTCGATGAGGCACGCTTCGATGGTTTTTCACTGCAAGTGCCAACGATTGACGCTGGCACAATTGGTGAAGGGCGGGCTACGCTGCAACTGGTCGATCCCAACAACCTCATTTTTCAACTTAGTGCTGCTGAAGTATTGAGTGCAGGAACAGGAACGCCTCCACGTTCCGGAATCGAACTACTGAATTGCAGTGCATTCAGCCAGCCGGTTGTTGCTGATGTGGCCGAGGGGATCGCGAGTTTTTCCGAGTCTTCCGGAATCCTTGATATCCCAAGCGTTGATCTGAACGGCGATCAGGTTGCAATACGCCTCGAGTACATTGAAGGTTCGAATCCCTGGCAGTTTGAAACTTTGTCTCTGACAGCCGTGCAAACTGGTACGCAAGGCGCATCTGTCTCCGAACTCGATGGCGGAATTTTGTTGGAACCGACGCAGGATTTTATTCCGCTTTGTCATGGCTGGGTTCTGATCGGTGACTTCATTCGCAATCGTGTTGTCGAGCGGAACATACTCTCGGGTGAAACCGGTGGCGTCTATCAATTCAACACCAGACCCGAGCAATTCGTTCTCGACAGTGATCGAAATCTGGTGCACATGACTGTGCACCCGGAATCGGCAAGAATCTATACACTGAATCTCGCGACCGGAGCGATTGACTGGGATCCGATAAATTTCACATTCGTTGGCGTCGATGCATTTACTTACCAGTATGGGTTTACCCTGCGGGACTTGGCACTCGGCGAAAACGGGAATCTGTTTTCGATTATGTACGACGGGCAGACTGAGGGAGAGCCTGGCAACAGTATCCCTTATACCTCGACTCGTCTGTGGTTGGGATTGTTCGATACGGCCGGTAATTTTCTCACCGATCCACTCCCGCTAGCAGAGCCGCGCCGCATCGAATATGACCCGGTTCGCCGGCATCTGTTTCTGGCATCAGAAACCCATCTGGCAACTTTTGACTTCGATCCGGTTTCGAACGTTCATACTTTTGTGCAGGGAACCGATTCCCAGGTAGGAGCAAACTGCACCGACTTTGATATTGCGCCAGATGGTAGTCGGCTGGCTTTCACTTGCCCGCTTGGTAACTATGTTGAAGAGGAATTCAGCGTTGTTGATATGGACCCAAGACAGTATTTCAACAACGATGGCGAGTGGTATTTTGCGGATACTCCGATCAGTTCGACTTTCAGTGCGGACGGAACCCTGATGCTGGGTGCAGACAATCAGCGCATCTATTTGTTTGATGTCAAAACCCATTTGCTTCTTGAAGATTTTGAGTTGGGCTTGCTTGACGGAGAGACAGTCAAACAGGTGCGATTCTCTCGCGACGGTCAACTGATCTATCTGTTTGTAGATAATGCATTTCACGCAGACAACAGTAAATTCTACTGGATGCGTACACCGGCAATCAGTGGTTCTCCCCTGTAGGCAGAGCAGATTTAGCACTGAATTATCCTGCCGGTCAGACTGACAGAATTGCGATCAGTAGGAGTGATGTCCGCCCGACGCTGGCTTGGATGAGGGGCTGGTAGAGGGTCTGGAGATCGAACCGGGATACTAAACCAAGGGGCGGTCCAGCAATAAAATTCGGGCAGTGTGTTATTGAATCGGTCCGTCGAGCTCTTCGTCTTCCAGGAATACCGGGTCTCCGGCAATGCTGTGCTTTTCTGTGGCCCATTCCCCGAAATCAATCAGCTTGCAGCGTTTGCTGCAGAATGGGCGATATTCATTTGCGCCAGTCCATTCCACTGTCTTGCTGCATGTCGGACAATTGACCGTGGTGGTTTTGGGGTTCTGCTTGTTCATTTGGATTCGGCCATTTCACAATAACGTTTGTGCAGTATCAGTACCCTGTCCGGCAGGGTTTCCATCGGTAGTTCATTGTCGATGATATCGTCGGCAGCACCCAATCGGGCCTTGCGACTGATTTGCGCTTCGATGATGCCGCGGATTGTTGACTCGTCACTACCATCTCTTCTCATCGCTCGTTGCAGCTGAGTTTCTTCAGTTACATCGACAACCAGAATGCGATCGACCAATTCGTGTTGCGATGTTTCCAGTAAAAGTGGAGAGACCAGTATGCCATAGTCAGAAGTGCTCTGTTCGAGAGCCGCTATCATCATGTCTCTGATGACCGGGTGCAGCAATGCCTCCAGCCAGCGCCGCTCTTCAGGCGCATGAAAGACAATATTGCGGAGTGCCGTGCGATTGAGTTCACCTTCTGGTGTGAGAATCGATTCTCCAAACCGTTCAGCGATACAATTGAGTGCATCCATTCCTGGCAAAACCGCTTCCCGGGACAGCTGATCGGCGTCCACCAGATCAATTCCCAATGCCGCAAACTCGTTGGCGACCGTAGTCTTGCCACTTCCGATTCCACCTGTGAGACCAACTATGAACATTATCTGGTTTTGATCACTTTTGATTGAGAGTCGTGCTGGCGTACTCTGGAATAGGTGGCTGCGTGAGCGAAAGTTTACCCCGAGCGCTAGGCAAAAATAGTCATGTACGCATTTGTGACCTGACTGCCCCAGATCAACATGATAAATCCCGCTCCAGCCAGGAAAGGCCCGAATGGCATCGGCTGAGAGCGGTCTCTACCTGCCGCCATAATCATCACGATTCCGAAGATTGCGCCTACCAGGGAAGAGAGGATGATTATTGGTAACAGGCTCTGCCAGCCCATCCAGGCGCCTAATGCTGCGAGTAGTTTGAAATCGCCATAGCCCATGCCTTCTTTGCCTGTGGCCAGCTTGAATATCCAATAAAAGCTCCACAGTGAGAGATAACCAACGCAGGCGCCAATCACGGCGTCAGTTGCAGACACATCGAAACCAAAATCCAGAGCATTGACGGCCAATCCTAACCAGAGCAGCGGCAGAGTGATGTTGTCAGGCAGGAGCTGATGATCAAAATCAATCAGTGTCATTGCGATAAGAGACCAGGTGAGAACCAGTAGCAAGAGCGTCAGCCACTGTGGTCCGTAACTGTAGGCAACCAGCGCGGAGAGCAAGCCCGATACGAGTTCGACAGAGGGGTAGCGCAGAGAGATGGGCGTGCTGCAGGCATTGCATTTGCCGCGCAGCAAAATATAGCTAATAACAGGAATGTTTTCCCAGGCCCGTATCTTGTGATTGCACTGGGGACAATGTGATCCAGGCGTTTGCAGATTGAATACGGAAAATTTTGCCGAGCTTGAATTACTGTCGGGCTCGGTGTTGTCAATCTCGAGATACTCGCAACACTGCGCCTTCCACTCGCGCTGCAACATAATGGGCAGCCGATATACGACGACGTTCAAAAAACTGCCGACGAGTAATCCAAGAACGAAAGTTAGTGATGTCAGGACAGCTGGCCTGGCCTGTATGAGGTCAATGATTTCCATTCGGTACTGTTTGCTTACATTACTGATCCGAGTTGGAAAATCGGGAGATACATCGCGATCATCAAGCCACCAACAAGAATACCGAGTACGGCCATAATCATCGGCTCCATGAGTGCGGTAAGTCCATCAACCGCGTTGTCGACTTCTGCTTCGTAATAAATCGCGCACTTGTCGAGCATCGAATCTAGCGCTCCTGACTCTTCGCCTATGCCTACCATTTGGGTGATCATGATAGGGAAAAGCCCCGTGCTTTTGATTGAAAACGCAAGTTGCTGCCCTGTAGTCACGTCTTCCTTGATTTTTCTTGTTGCACTGGAGTAGACGACATTGCCCGTGGCGCCGGCAACCGACTCGAGTGCGTCTACCAGTGGTACGCCAGCTGAAAACGTAGTGGCCAATGTGCGCGTGAACCGTGCATAACAGGAGGAATTTAGAATTGGGCCAACGATCGGTAATTTTAAGGCGACTTTGTCAATTGCGTCGCGAACAGCCTGTGAACGCAATTTTGCTTCACGGAAACCCACCGCGAACAAGCCGCCGCCAATGAGTACCTTCCACCAATGTGCTATGGCAAGATCTGACAAGTTCAATACAAAGAGTGTAAACGCCGGCAGGTCGGCACCAAAGCTGGAAAATGTCTCCGCAAATTGCGGCACGACCTTGATCAGCAAAATACCGGTCACGACAATCGCCACGCATACTACGGCAATTGGATAGTTCATCGCTTTCTTGATCTTGGCTTTCAGTGCTTCCGACTTTTCCTTATAGGTTGCAAGTCGATCAAGCATGGTTTCGAGGGCGCCCGATTGCTCGCCAGCATCAATAAGATTGCAGAACAGGTCATCAAAATAGCGTGGGTGTTTGCGAATACAGTCCGCGAAATTATTGCCCGCGGCCACATCGTTGCGGATTGATAACACAAGATCGCGCATGGAAGGGTTGTCTAGACTCTCACCGACAATCTCAAAGGATTGCACAAGTGGGATGCCTGACTTCATCATTGTAGCGAGCTGACGAGTGAATACCGCTATGTCACCCGGGGTGATCTTTTGCTTTCTGGGGCCGAACAGGGATTTTGGCTTGCGCTTGATTTTGGAAGGGATAATGCCCTGTTTGCGAAGCTGCGCTTTAGCCAGAGCCTGGCTGGCGCTTTGAATTTCGCCTTTGGTTTTTTTGCCGCCCTTGTCTGTTCCCTGCCAGAGATAAATATTCTGTGAAGCATCTGTTGCCATGGCACTCTCCGCATGAGCCGGATAACCAGCCCGCTAAACGGCATTGTTTCCGCACGTGCTCCACTATAGCACGTCTGGGAAATTTGTGAATTAAGTCAGCCTGTTAGCTTCTTCCAGCGAGCTTATTCCAAGGCCTACATTGGTGAGAGCCGCATGCCTCATAGAAGGGTAGCCGTTAGCTCTTGCACAACTCGTCAGGCTCTGACCATGTTGCCCTGCCATGATAAGCTGGCTGAGCTCCTCAAACACAGGAACTACTTCATAAATTCCAATTCTTCCCTTGTATCCATGCTGGCAATGCTTACAGCCACTGGCCTGAAAGAGTGTCAGTTGGTTAAGCTCCGCTTCGTCGAACCCCTGCGCTTTCAGGACGTCATCGGGCAACTGCAAAGGCTCTTTACAATGTTCGCACAGCTTGCGGAGTAATCTTTGGGCGACCAGCAAGCTGCACGCGGCTGCCAGGTTGTAGGGGGCGACTCCCATGTTGGCCAAACGGTCGAGAGCGCCAAGGGCATCGTTGGTGTGCAGACTGGCTAGCACCAGATGCCCGGTTTGGGCTGCTTTGATAGCGATCTCTGCAGTCTCGGCGTCGCGGATTTCGCCCACCATCAAAATGTCGGGATCCTGACGAAGAAAGGCGCGCAGTGCGCGGGCAAAAGTCAGGCCGTTCTGGTTATGGACAGCAACCTGATTCACGCCATCAATATTGAATTCAACCGGGTCCTCTACGGTAGCGATATTTTTGTTAGCGATATTGAGGGAATGGATTGCAGTATAGAGCGTCTGGGTCTTGCCGCTTCCTGTTGGGCCGGTCACCAGAATAAGTCCCTGGCTACGGTGCAGGGCGTCATTCACAATATCGAGTTGTGATGCGCCAAGCCCGAGCCCGTCCAGTTTCATCAGGCGATGCGACGTATCCAGATTACGCAGCACCAGTTTTTCACCCCAAAGGGTAGGTAAGACATTGAGCCGAAAATCTATTTTCTTGCCCTCAGCGCTCTGCCAGCGAATTCTGCCATCCTGAGGAATGCGCCGCTCTGAAGTGTTCAGTTGCGCCATTACTTTCAGGCGAGAGGCGAGTCTTCCAGCCATTCTTAATGGCGGTCTGGCAACTTCATAAAGTTGGCCATCCCGACGGAAACGCACTCTGTAATACGTTTCATAAGGCTCAAAATGCAAATCTGAGACTTTGAGTTTTACTGCGTCAGACAGCAAGCGATTCACGAATCGCACGAGCGGCTTGTCCTCCAGATCAGTGTCCGAATTCTGAAGATTAAGCATTAAGTCGCTATCTGATCTCGCTTCCTCATGGAGCGCCTTGTCGACATAGTCTGATGCTTTGCCAGGCAGCAGAACTGCATCGATAAGCGCTCGCAATGACTGAAATTCCACGATCACCAGCTCAACATGTTTTCCCGTGTGGAATTTGATATCTGAAATCAGATCGTTCTGGCACGGATCTGCTACCGCCAGAAGTAATACCTTGCCGGAGAGGAGTATTGGCAGGCAGCAGAAGCGGCGAATAAGGCTTTCGTCGAGCAGTTCGATTGGGCAACGAGGAACTGCCAGAGCGCGAATATCTAACAGAGGCAAACGGAAATGGTCAGCCAGGCAACTCGCAATTTCCGCTGCGTCGCCCACACCCTGTTCGAGCAGCCAACTGATTCTGGATTGATCGTCAGGACATTGATCCAGCATAGATTGCTCAGTGCCAGCTTGCAGCAATCCTCGCTTCATCAATTCCTGTGTGACGCTCTTCAAATCTGTACCTTCTCGACTCGCGTGTCTCTGGGCATTGCATGTTATGCAATATAGAATAAATGCCTGAATTTACTTAATCTTCCGGAAAATAAACGTGAGGAATCAGAAGGTCGGCATGACTGAATTTCATCGCATAACCGTGAAGGCGTTAGCAGGGGAGGGAGCGCATTGAGCCGATGGCGAGCGTTTGCGATTCACTTCGCAATAAGTGCAGCAGTGTTTTTGGTGCTGCTTACGATTATCTTGAGCTTCTGGTTTCCTGGTCTCTTGTTTCAGATTGATGGCGGCTGGACAGGGTTACAGATAATCATTGGTGTAGATCTGGTACTGGGGCCTCTTCTGACGCTCATCGTTTTCAAGGCAGACAAGCCCAGCCTGAAATTTGATCTGACTTGCATTGCGCTATTCCAGACGCTCTGTCTCGCAGGTGGTGTCGCTGTCGTATACGCCGAGCGACCCGTTGCTTTGATACTGGCTTACGATACGGTCTACGCACTTGCGGCGGATGAGTTTCGCGACTTCGATAGAGACCCGGAAATTCTGGGCCAATTTCCAGGGTCCTACCCCAAGTTTATTTACACGGAATTACCGGATAACTACATTAGCGCTGAAATCGAAGTCATCCGAAGTCAGTTCTTCAACGATCCGCTTTTTATGCAGACTGATCGCTATCGCGTATTGCCGGATGAAAACTTCGCGCGTGTATTTACGCATAGCGAAGCACTCAGAGAGATTCTGGCGGAGGACGTTGAGGAGCAATTGCCAGAGACCTGCTTGTTCTCGCGATTTACTTCTGCTTTGACGAGTGGCTATGTATGTGTTGATTCGGTTACGAAAAAACTCTCACACTTTTTAAGTGAAGAAGATTTAAGCACTGAGGAAGAATCCTGATTTGCAGAGCTGCAGATCTGGCTGAGTACTTTTCAGAATGACAGATCAGAAGGACAGATCAGAAAGACAGAATTGCGATTGCTCTGCCGGTAATATCTAGCAGTATCCCAAACCTACGCAAGACCCACTTGTGGTCCATGTGATCGGTGGTGTTACACCTCCAGCTGTGAGGGTATAGGTCACCCCGTCGAGATCGGTGCCATCGTCCATCCAGGTAATCGTGATCGCCCCATCTTCCACGTCGATGCCGTGCGCCGTGGGGGTCGGAAGTGTGGTCGCCGGAATACCAAAAGTGCCGGCATCAACATCCGTTAATGCGGTAAATCGACCAGAGAATGCCTGTGTTTCAATTGTCGCGCGGTGGTAGCCTATTCCCAGAATTGCTTCAGAAAACCGGGCGCGATTGCGATAGAGGTCGTATGCGGGAAGCGCTACCGAAACAAGAATGCCAATGATTGCAGTCACAATCATTAATTCGATGAGGGTAAAGCCTTGTTGATTTTGCTTGCGCATGGCTGGTTACCTCTAACGGGTCAGCAATGAGTCTCTGGATTCGATCAATACAGGCGAAGCTGATTGCTGGATTGACGCTCTGATTTGGAAGCCCAGACCTATCGCATAAGCTTGATAGTTATCTGGTGTTGAAGCAAGCAGTGATTGGTCGTGCTATTGAATGATTGATACTAAACTGAAATTTGCCACGCCCGTGTTGCAGGGCGTGGCAACGTTCAAAGCTAGCTGCGATTAGCAGAGAGCGTTGGTCAGGCAGGTGCCGCCTTCAGTCCACTGGACCGGAGGAGTTACGCCATTCGGTGTCAGCGTGTAAGTGACGCCAGCCATTGGCTCAGCGACAGTATTGAAGGTTGGGCGCCATGTCATGGT
>JASBUV010000097.1 GCA_030147705.1 Gammaproteobacteria bacterium | reverse complement strand
CAGCAGGAGCACTGACGGCAGCTGATTCCAGTGCCGTCAGGCGGTCATCGATATTGGTATATCGATTGAGAGAGTCGCGTTGCAGTTTTCGAACCTCGAAACCCTGCTCTTCGATCATCCCCCGCAATGCTTGTAACTCAGCACGCAATTGTTGATTCTGTTCCAGCAACAGTGCCAGAGCATCACTATTGGAATCGCCACCGACTTGCGCCTGTAGAGATGGACTAAGCATAGCGGCACTGATCGCCACCGATGCCAGCTTAATCTTCAGGAGGTTTTGTTTCATCATGATTCTCTATATTCGCTGCAGTTCGTTAACTGCATTTCTGTCATTGATGTTCAATCACTGACTCACTATTGCCTGTCCAGTCACTCTGCGCGCTAAGCGATTAGCGAACGACTACTTCAACGCGACGATTGCGGCTGAAGGCTTGTTCAGTTTGACCAGTTGCATCAGGTCGCTCTTCACCATAGCTCACAACTTCAATCTGTGAACGCGAAGCGCCATTTACAATCAGGTAGTTCAGAATGCTGTTCGCACGACGCTCACCCAGGGCGAGGTTGTACTCTCTGGTGCCGCGCTCATCAGCATGGCCTTCCAGACGTACACGCTTGCCTGAATTACCTGCCAGATCACGCGCATGGTAAGTCAGCGTTTGTCGATCTTCTGGCTTGAATTCTGCAACGTCAAAATCAAAATAGAAAACATTCTGACGCAGGGCATTCTGTGCACGAATCTCTTCCTGAGTAAGCGCCTGATTGTTACCCGCACCAGAAGGCTGAGCGGAATTACCGGAACCGGACCCACCTGTTGATGTCATTGCAGAGCCATCTGCGTCATCAGTTTCGCTGCTTGAACTACACGCTGCCAGCGCCAGCATTGAAATTACAACAAAACTCAGCTTAATAAGCTTGTTTCCTTGCGTTACCACTCGTTTCTTCCTCCGATAGCACCAGGGCTATCCAACAGATCAAACATCGAAAATGAAACATGTTGCCATGCTTCTGTGCTTTGCCAACGCGCTTGCGCTGGCGATTTACAACAACACCTTTTTCCGCGATTCCGCCCTTGGTCAGGGCAAGGTGATCGCGTCAATCAGGCTCCGGTTGAGGTGCTTTTCACCTCGGTTTTTTCCGGCTCCTAATTGAAAAACGGCGACCATGCCGGTTCCCGCACGTCGCCTCGTGAAGATGGTAAACGGAACTTAACTCGACCGTCAATGGAGACCGCGTCCAGCACCCCTCTTCCGCCAAACTTTGTTGCATACATGATCATGCTGCCGTTCGGCGCAATGCTCGGCGATTCGTCGAGCGCCGTATCCGTCAGGGTAATAACCCGCAGAGTATCGATATTCATGATCGCGATCTGATAGTTCGGATCCTGGCGGGTTTCCCGGCGCACATGCACCAGATTGACCCCATCAGGCAGGAACTTGGCTTTCAGACACTGAAAGCAGTCGTACGTCAGTCGCTCAACCTGATAGGAAGGGGCACCCAGTTCCAGCTGATAGATCTGCGGCTGACCGGTACGATCAGACATGAACACGATGGAACGACCGTCGGTCGACCAACTCGGCTCCGTATCGATCGCCGGATGCTCTGTCACCCGAATCAACTCATTGCTGACCAGATCCTGCACGTAGATGTCCGGGCTGCCATCCTTGGACAAGACCATCGCCAGCTTCGTGCCATCCGGGGAAAACACGGGTGAGCTGTTAATGTTCGGATAATTGGTAATCTGTCTGCGCTGGCCTGATACAATATTCTGGATATAGATTCTCGGCAGGTCTGTCTCAAACGACACATACGCCACGTCCTCACCATCGGGCGACCAGCTCGGCGACATAATCGGCTCTACTGACTCCAGGAGCACCTGGGCTCTTTGTCCATCGTAGTCTGCTTTTTCCAGGCGATAGAGAACCTCTCCGGTGGGTGAATAATCCGCGACTATGTAGAGGATTTGCGTGGTAAAGGCGCCACGTGTCCCCGTAACTGCCTCGTACACCACATTGCTGATTTCATGGCCGATGTCGCGCAACTGGCTCACACTGCCCGTCAGGATTTCACCAGCGAGTTTCAGCTCGCGGTTAATATCGAAGAACTCATACTGCACCTGAACTAGCTGACTGCCCGGAGCGCGATCGATTTTCCCGACCAACAAATAATCCTGCGCCAACACGCGCCAATCACGGTAGAACACCTCATTTTCTTCACTGGGCATGGACAGCATGTTGCCCGGCGACAGCGCACGGAACTCTCCCACCTGCTCCAGATCGTTAACCACGATTTGTGCAATATCCTCACTCAGCACGCCATCGCCCTGCCAGGAGAATGGAACAACAGCAATTGGAATCGGGTTATCCACGCCCTGCGTGATCTGAATACTCAGCTCCGCCATCACTGAAACGGAATAGACGGTCAGTAGTAAGGTCAGTAAAAAATTTCGCATGATCAGTTCAGTAAATCCTGGGGTTCAAAGATGAGTGAAAGACTTCGAAAATTGGCGTTAAACACGTTGATTGGCAAATCCTGCAATTCAGAAAAAGGCGCGGCCCGATGCACTGCGTTTTCCGCAGAACGATCGAATGCCGGGTCGCCACTCGACTGGGTGATAATCGCTTCCGTGACCTCTCCAGTAGGCAGCATCCTGATCTGAATGATGGCACGCATACCATTGCGTGCACTCGGCGGACGTGACCAGTGCTCCTGCACCAATTGCTGAATCAAACCGGTCGCACTTTGCACCAATTCAAATTCGTTACGAGCCGCTTCGGCTGCAGCTGCCGCCTCCGCTTCTGCCTGCCGTGCCCGCTCGGCTTCCTCACGCTGGCGTCGGCGTTCAGCCTCGGCAAGCTCTTGCTGACGACGTTGTTCAGCGTCGCGCACTTCCTGCTCTCGCTGTTGGCGCAATTCCTCTGCACGGCGTTGATCGCGCAACTCCTGTTCCCGTAGCGCCGCCTGACGCTGTGCTTCAGCGCGCGCCTCTTCCTGCCTTGCCTGTTCTTGCCGAGCCTGTTCCGCGGCGTCGCGGCGCGCTTGTTCGGCTTGTTGCTCCTCACGGCGGCGCTGCGCCTCAGCTGCCTGACGCTGCTCTTGCTCGCGCTGGATTCGCCGTTGTTCGATCACGCGCTGATTGCGCACTTGTGGATTCTCGTCGATGAACAACGCTTTCACGACAGTCGGCTGGACGAGTTCGAGCGCTTCCACCCGATTTCCCGACTGCAGATACAGCAGCAGCATCAACAGACCTGCATGCATGGTTACCGCAACCACTATCGCGAGGGGATAGCCGTTGAAGATCACCAGATTGTTAAACGCGTTATTCATTTGTTCCTGATAAATTCCGCTTACAATGAATCCATGGGCTGAGTAATGAAATTCGGGTTGCTCACACCAGCTCGCTGCAGTGTGGTGATGAGATTGATCATGGCACCCCAATCAGCACTCGTATCACCTTCTACCAGAACCTGGATTTGCGGGTTGGCGCCGATTATGCGACTCACCTGCTCGCCCACAGTATCCAGCGTGACCGATTGCCGCTCCTCTCCGGTGGCGCCAACACTCAGAAAATACTCCCCGTTAGACGTAATCGAGACCACAAGAGTTTCGAGGTTCTCATCAATATCCAACGGTTCGTTGTTAGCCTGCGGCAAGTCGACTTCGATCCCCTGATTCAGCAGGGGAGCCGTCACCATAAACACAATCAGCAATACCAGCATGACATCGATATAAGGCACCACATTAATGTCGGCCATCGGCTTGCGCTTTTTGCGTACCATTGTTTCCACGTCAGTAGCCCTCTATCCGGTACGCTTAATTGCTGTGCACCTGGCGATGCAGGATGCTGGAAAATTCATCACTGAATGTGACATAGCTGCTGGTAATTGCATCCAGCAGCGCGGAATAGCGGTTATAGGCAACAACCGCAGGAATCGCTGCGAACAGGCCCATAGCCGTTGCAATCAGCGCCTCAGCAATACCGGGGGCAACAACCTGCAGCGTGGCCTGAGATTGTCCCGCCAGTCCGATGAAGGCATACATGATACCAATTACCGTGCCGAACAGTCCGATGTAGGGCGATACCGAGCCAACTGTTGCCAGAAACGGGAGATGTCGCTCCAGTTTCTCTTCCTCACGCGCAAAAGCCACGCGCATGGCGCGCTGAGCACCCTCCATGATCGCTTCCTTGTCGACTGACGCCTGTTGGCGCAGGCGCATGAATTCTTTGAATCCCGCCCGAAAGATGTTCTCCATGCCGACGATCTGGATGTCTTCCTTTTGCATCTGCGTGCCTTCTTTGTAGAGCTGACTCAGGTCCATGCCGGACCAGAACCGCTCTTCAAAACTGCGCACGCCAGATTTTGCAGCATTGAGCACCAGATAGCGCTGCACAATAATGACCCAGGAAATCACAGATAACGCCAACAAGATAATCATGACGATCTTGACCTCAAAACTGGCGTCAAGAATCAGTTGTATCGGACTTAATTCATTCACTCTAATGCCTCTCCAAAGCGTTCATCGCGGCGAGCAGTTCACCTGCCTGACCTTTTGAGGAACTTCCTGCTGAAGAAGTTCCTCTCTGCCCGAAATCCGCGAGTCTAAGGCATTAATTCGGCCAAATTATGAAATAGTTTCGGGAATTGGCATTTAACTGCCAAAAACTTGCCGCGAAGCGATCAATTAGGGCAAAAAACAGGTTAATTCTGACCTAATTGTGGCAATTGACGTTTTTTCAATGGGTTTATTCTGACTGCTCGGAATTGAACAAATCCTGAGCCTGATTGGCAGGCTTGAGGCCAAAATGACGGTACGCGAACTGGGTAACAACCCGCCCTCTTGGCGTGCGCATGATGAACCCTTGCTGGATCAGATACGGTTCGATGACATCCTCAAGCGTATCCCGTTCCTCGCTGATGGCTGCAGCCAGACTATCGATGCCGACTGGCCCACCCTCGAATTTCTCGATCATCGTCAGCAACAGGCGTCTGTCCATCTGATCAAATCCATGCGTGTCGATATTCAGCATGTCCAGCGCCTGCGATGCCGCATCGAAATTGACACAGCCATCAGCTTTGACTTCTGCGAAATCCCGCACCCGGCGCAGCAGGCGATTGGCGATGCGCGGCGTTCCGCGGGATCGCTGTGCGATCTCCCTGGCACCGGACTCGTCGATCTGCGAACCAAGAATTCGCCCCGAGCGCAAAACAATGCGACTCAACTCATCCACCGAATAGAACTCAAGACGCTGAATAATGCCGAAGCGATCGCGCAGCGGCGAAGTCAGCAAGCCAGCCCGAGTAGTTGCACCAACAAGGGTAAAGGGTGGCAGATCGAGCTTGATCGACCTTGCCGCTGGCCCTTCTCCAATCATGATGTCGAGCTGATAGTCCTCCATGGCCGGATAGAGAATCTCTTCAATGGCAGGACTCAAACGGTGGATCTCGTCAATAAACAGGACATCGCCCGCGTCGAGATTGGTCAACATGGCTGCGAGGTCGCCGGCCTTTTCCAGCACCGGTCCGGAAGTTGTCTTGATCGCTACCTTGAGTTCATTGGCAATGATATTGGCCAGAGTCGTCTTGCCGAGTCCAGGAGGCCCGAACACCAGAGTGTGATCGAGTGGCTCGTTGCGATTGCGTGCCGCATTGATGAAGATATCCATCTGTGCCTTCATCTCCTGCTGACCCACATAATCTTCGAGGGTCAAAGGGCGTATCGCACGATCTTGCGAATCCTCCATCGGCATGGAGCCAGGCATCACGAGTCGGTCTTCTTCCATCATCACAACATACTCTTCAGCGCGAGACGTATCAGCGCTTCACTATCGGCCAGGCCCGGATTGTCCTTCAGTACACGGTCAATCGCCCGCGTTGCCTGCTGGGGCTTGTAACCCAGGCTCACCAGGGCGGACTCAGCCTCCTGACTCATCAGCGAGTTACGTCCAGCACCGCTCTCCGAGGCTACAAGGCTCTCGTCGCCGCTGTCACCCCACTCCTTCAGGCGATCCCGCATTTCCACGATTAACCGTTCCGCTGTCTTCTTGCCGACTCCTGGCATAGTCGTCAGCGCGGCTACGTTGTTACCACGTACCGTGCGCACAAACTCGTCAGCATCCATTCCCGACAGAATAGCCAGAGCCATCTTCGGGCCGACACCATTTACCTTAATCAGTGCCCTGAACAGCGCCTTGTCTTTACCGGCGATAAAGCCGTAGAGAAGTTGCGCGTCTTCGCGTACAACAAAATGGGTATGCAAGGTGACTTGTTTGCCCGCTTCAGGTAACTGAAACAGGGTATTCATCGGAACCTGGATTTCGTAGCAAAGACCGCCGACATCGACGAGGATTTCTGGAGGCGTCTTGTCAACCAGAATACCGGTAATTTGTCCTATCAAAGCTGCCCTGCTCCTGTTGCGTGCTAACGCAGTCGTTTTCGACTAAAGGCTTTCGCACCAGCCATGCGAATGAGACTGGCCTGCGTGTTGGCATGGCAGATTGCAACTGCCAGCGCATCTGCTGCGTCTTCTGCCAGTGTATCACTGATTCCAAGCAAGGCTTTAACCATGTGCTGCACCTGTGTTTTGTCTGCTGCGCCTGCACCAACGACTGCTTGCTTCACCTGGCGAGCAGAATACTCGGCGATCTCCAGTTCATGTGAGAGGCAGGCCACCATCGCGCTGCCACGAGCCTGACCCAGCTTCAGTGCTGATGAGGCATTCCTGCCCATGAACACTTCTTCTATAGCAGCCTGTTGAGGCGCATGTCGCTCAATCAAGTCATTCAAGTCGTTGAAGATTGTATGCAGTCGCTGCGGGAATGACTTGCTCTCGGTGCGGATGCAGCCACAATCGATATATTGCAGCTTGTTACCGACGCTGTTGATCAGGCCGTAACCGGTAACTCGCGATCCAGGATCGATGCCCAGAATAATGGCCATGAAGAATCAGTCTCGTCGTGGAAGCAGCAATGTGTCGCCTGGGCTCCCCTGAATTTCTCGCGCTCAGAGCTGAGCCGCGATCTCGTCGGAGATGTTGCCATTGGTATAAACGTTTTGCACGTCATCCAATTCTTCCAGGTGCTCGGTGAGCTTTAACAGGCTTTCTGCCCCATCGAGATCCAGATCAACTTCGGTAGAAGGCAGCATGGTCATTTCAGCTCGCTCGGGTTCCAGCTGCTTCGCTTTCAAGGCATCCAGCACCGAACCAAATGTCTCGAGTGTGGTATGCACTTCGACGCCACCACCTTCATAACTGACCACGTCGTGTGCGCCGGCATCCAGCGTTATCTCCATCAGCAGCTCTTCGCTGGTACCTGCTGGGAACGAAATCACCCCGGTTTTTTCGAACAGATAGGCAACAGAGCCACTTGTGCCCAGTGAGCCACCATATTTATTGAAGCCATGGCGCACTTCAGCAACGGTTCGATTCTTGTTGTCGGTAAGACACTCGCACAGGACCGCGACACCACCGGGGCCGTAACCCTCATAAACGAGTTCTTCGAGATTGTCGCTCTCGGCAGTTCCTGCGCCTCGGGCAATTGCGCGATCAATTGTGTCCCGTGTCATGTTGGCGCCAAGCGCCTTATCGACGACCGCTCGCAACCTCGGATTATCAGCAATATTGCCGCCACCCATTTTGGCAGCAACCGTCAATTCCCGAATGATTTTGGTAAAAACCTTCCCGCGCTTGGCGTCCTGGCCCGCCTTGCGGTGTTTGATATTGGCCCACTTACTGTGACCTGCCATCGCTCTCTCCAACTGCTTTGCTACTGCTCACACCTGTCGAGTACCGGCTCGATCTGGTGTGTTTATTCTTGTTTTGACTAACTACAGTTCGCTATTCACAACTGTGTATAGCGAACTGTTGGGGACTCCAATTCTACTTGGCTTGTTCGCGCAGCCGGATATTGAGTTCACGCAGTTGCTTGCTGGACACGGCGCCCGGCGCGTCTGTCAGCGGACAGGCCGCTGACTGTGTTTTGGGGAACGCAATCACGTCTCGAATGGAACTCGCACCAGTCATGAGCATGATCAGGCGGTCCAGACCAAACGCGATGCCACCATGCGGAGGACAGCCGTAGCTCAACGCGTTGAGCAAGAATCCGAATTTTTCGTCAGCTTCTTCTTCGCCGATACCCAGCACTTTGAAGACGGCCTGCTGCATTTCTGGCTTGTTGATACGCACCGATCCACCTCCGAGTTCGGTCCCGTTCAGAACCATATCGTAGGCGCGAGACAAGGCATTTGCCGGATTGGCGGCCAACTCTTCAGCGCTGCAGGAAGGCGCCGTAAAGGGGTGATGAAGAGAGGTAAGCCCACCTTCGCTGTCCGCCTCAAACATGGGGAAATCGACGACCCAGAGCGGTGCCCATATGTCCTTGACCAGCCCGAGATCGGCAGCCACTTTCAAGCGTAAGGCGCCGAGTGCTTCGTTAACTACTGTGGTCTTGTCGGCACCGAAGAAGATGATGTCACCGGTCTCTGCACCAAGCTGATCAACCAACTTGCTCACCACGTCTTCACCAATGAATTTGATGATGGGAGATTGCAGCCCTTCGATGCCCGCACTCAGATCATTGACCTTGATCCATGCCAGACCTTTGGCACCAAAAATCCCGACATAATCTGTGTAGTCATCAATTACCTTGCGACTGAGGCTCGCACCACCTGGCACGCGGAGTGCGGCAACCCGGCACTCGGGATCATTGGCAGGCCCGCTGAAGACCTTGAAGTCGACCGATTTCATCTGCTCAGCGATGTCGACCAATTCCAGGTCAATGCGCAAATCGGGTTTGTCGGAGCCGTAGCGCTGCATGGCTTCGGCATAGCTCATACGTGGAAATTCACCGAGATCTACATTCAGGTGCGTTGCAAACACCTTCACGATCAGTGCTTCCATAATCGACATGATGCCTTCTTCATCCATAAACGATGTTTCGACATCGATCTGGGTAAATTCTGGCTGGCGATCGGCACGCAGGTCTTCGTCACGAAAACACTTGGCTATCTGGTAATAACGATCCATTCCAGCGGCCATCAGAATCTGCTTAAACAGCTGCGGCGATTGTGGCAGGGCAAAAAACCGATGCGGATGAGTACGGCTGGGCACCAGATAGTCGCGCGCGCCTTCCGGGGTTGCTTTGGTCAAAAGTGGCGTCTCGATATCAAGAAAGCCATTTTCGTCGAGAAAGTTGCGTACCGTATTAACGACTTTTGAACGGAAACGGAGCCGCTGCAACATTTCAGGGCGACGCAGATCGATATAGCGATGACGCAGGCGCACGTCTTCGCCAACAGTTTCGTGCTCATCCAGCTGCATTGGAGGCGTGTTAGCCGCATTCAGGATTTCGAGCTCTTTGCCCAATACTTCAATTTGGCCAGTTGCCATATCCTTGTTAACGGTTCCTTCAGGGCGAAGTCTGACGCGACCGACAATTTTCAGGACGAATTCATTACGCACGCCTTCGGCTGTGGCAAAACTCTCCTTAGTATCCGGGTCAAAGACCACCTGGGTAATGCCATCCCGATCGCGCACGTCGAGAAAGATTACGCCGCCGTGGTCACGTCGACGGTGCACCCATCCACAAAGAGTGACTTCCTGATCGACGTGTGACTCGTTTAATTCACCACAATAGTGACTTCGCATATTGGTTTCCTGTCCTGTTTTCCCGGGTACACGGTACGCACCGCTGCCCACTTCAAATCAATTTTTTACTGTATCGCTACCGGATTTCTTCGCTGCTGAGTCAGCTTTCTTGCCCGAATCAGTTGCCGCTGTCGCGCTCTTGGAATTGCCTGTAGCGGCATTGCCGGTACCCGAGCTGTCAGTCGCAGAAGGCGTCGACGCTGCGGAATCAGACTCGGCCAACTGCTTTCGACCTTCCTTTTTAAAGTCGGTCTCATACCAGCCGCCGCCCTTGAGCCTGAAACTGGCCGCAGAAACCAGCTTTTTTAAAGCGGGTTCGTGACAGGCTGGACAATCAGTCAGAGGGGCATCACTGAACTTTTGAATTGCTTCCAACTGATGCTCACATTTTGAACATTGATACTCGTAGATTGGCATTACCCGAAATGATCCTGATTTCTAACCCAACTGGTTTTGATCTGACCGCTTGTGCATACCGTCCCCAGCATTGTGAAAACCTCGGAGAAGTCCTCGGAAATGAGTTTCTGATAGCAGGCGGCCGAGCCACGAAAACCGGCGATTATACCTTATATGTTTTTTGCCACGCACCCTGTTTTCCGGCGTAATTGGCTAGATTATGGGGATTTGTCCGGTGTCTGACACATGCAGGATACCTGTTTCAATGCGGGAGTCAGCCTGATCGGTCCCCGGAGCCAGACTTCTGCCACGGGACACGCCCTGACCATTAACTCCTGAATTCCAGACGAAGCCGCCAGATGCAGGGCAAGCACCAACCCTGATCACTCCCTGAATGAACGACAGTGTCCGCTTGTTTTGATAGCTGAAATGACGAGCAAGACCTCGCGCGCACACTCTGCCAGAAGCATTTCACTCGATGCGCAATCCGAAAGAGTACAAATTTCAGAATTTCAAAAACCGACTTTTTGAGATTATTGGCCACTCTGGTCTTCTCTGGTTTTGCCTGAATTTGAGGAATGGATTCTGTACATTTCTCAAGGAAGCTAAGAGGCACGTAATTCAGGTTTAAGAAAACTTCCAACTAGACGAATAACACTAAATTTTCCGAGCTTTTTGTCTATCGCAAATTTATCCAATCTGCTTGAATATGCTTGCTTGGCATGGGTGAATGTTTTATAACTACACCCCCTGACAGCCATGACACTTTACCTGCAGGTAGTGTAAATGGCGCAGCAACAAAATCATTGATCAGGCGACTTTACGAATCAATCGAATTATACTTCACCCATTGCTTGCTACTGAGTTCACCAGAACCTCAGAAACAACTTTAAGTTGAAGTGTGATGAGTGTCTCGATTACTCATAGAGTTAATTAAAAAAACGGGACGATCGTGATTAAGTTAGGCAAGGCAGGAAGGTTGTAAGAAAGCAACATGGAGTGGCAACACCCGCTGAATTACCACTAACCAAAAACCGGCAGCTGTCAGGTGACTCGCGAAGACACCGATCACTGCCAATGACTCGTTAACTGGAAATAAAAAGAGACTGGGCATGGCTGTAAAGAAAAAATCCGCTAAGACCGCTGCCAAGAAAAAAGCAGCAACCGCAGTGCGTAAAGCTCCTGCGATCCAAAAGAAGTACACCAAGACTGAGATTCTGAACGAAATCGCGCAGAATACTGATGTCAGCAAGAAAGAAGTAGCCGCGGTTCTCGACGAACTGGCTGTACTGATTGAGCGTCACATCAAGAAGCGTGCCGTTGGCGAATTCACACTGCCAGGCTTGCTGAAAATCAAATCTGTAGTTCGTCCAGCACGACCTGCTCGCAAGAACGTACCTAATCCCTTCCGTCCAGGTGAAACCATGGACATTCCACGGAAGCCAGCTACTACTCGCGTCAAGGTTCTGCCTCTGAAGAAACTGAAAGAATTTGCTGTTTAATGAGGTTTGCCCTGCTGTTTCGACAGCAGGCATTCTTTCTAGCAAGCTCGAACAGTACAAGTAGTAACGGAAAGGCAGCCATAGGCTGCCTTTCTTTTTTTCTGCATATAGGAATAGCAATGCGCACCACTCAATTCTTGCTGGCCACAGTCAAAGAGACACCGGCCGACGCTGAAACCGTCAGCCACCAACTTATGCTCAGAGCGGGACTGATCCGCAAACTCGCCAGCGGCCTGTATACATGGCTGCCGATGGGGCTGCGCGTATTGCATAAAGTGACCGAGATCGTCCGCGATGAAATGAACAAAGCCGGCGCAATGGAAGTGTCCATGCCGGTTGTGCAACCCGCTGAGCTCTGGCACGAGTCCGGGCGCTGGGACGCCATGGGGCCCGAATTACTGCGCATCAAGGACCGGCATGAGCGTGACTTCTGTCTTGGCCCAACCCACGAAGAAGTCATTACAGATCTTGTGCGCGGCGAATATGCCAGCTACAAGCAATTGCCCGCCAATCTCTATCAGATTCAGACCAAATTCCGCGATGAGCGCCGCCCCCGTTTCGGCGTCATGCGTGCACGTGAGTTCATAATGAAGGACGCCTATTCCTTCCATATCAGCGATGAATGCCTGGAAAACACCTACCAGCAGATGTTTCAGACTTACTGCGCAATTTTTAGCCGACTGGGTCTCGATTTCCGTCCGGTACTGGCAGACACGGGAAACATAGGGGGCAGCACCTCTCATGAATTTCATGTGCTGGCGGAGTCAGGTGAAGATGAAATTGTCTTTGCCAGCGACAGCGACTATGCAGCCAATCGCGAACTGGCTGTCGGCGATCTACCCGACTTGCAGACTGATGTTGCGCTTCTCGAGAGTGAAACTGTGCAGACCGGTGACGCACACTCTATTGATGAGTTGTGTGCGCTGCTCAATATTCCGGCGAGTGCCACTCTCAAGACGCTGGTCGTTCATGCTGCAGATGAGGATGGTGTCAGAACCGAAGAGCTTGTCGCTCTGGTTCTACGGGGAGATCAAGAACTCAACGAGACCAAACTTGCCAAGCTCAAAGGAATAGCGAGCCCATTGGAATTTGCGAGCGATGAAGCTATTCGTGCTGCTTTTTCATGCCCAGCCGGTTGTCTGGGGCCACTTGATAGTCCGCAACTCTCGCTACGTGTCATCGCCGATCTGAGCGCAGCGCAATGCAAAAACTTCGTTTGCGGTGCCAATCAGGACGGTCTGCATCTGCGTAATGCCAATTGGGATCGGGACTGCAAATACACTGAAACAGCCGATATCCGCAATGTCAATGAAGGAGACCTGAGCCCCGACGGCAAAGGCACACTCGCCATCAAACGCGGCATCGAAGTAGGCCACATTTTTCAATTGGGCAAAAAATACAGCGAAGCGATGAATGCATCCGTACTTGATGAGAACGGCAAATCTGTCCTGATGACGATGGGTTGCTACGGAATTGGCGTCACCCGCATCATCGCCGCCTGCATTGAGCAGAACAATGATGAGCGTGGCATTATCTGGCCAGACAACCTCGCCCCATTTCACCTCATGATCATTGTGCTGGATGCACAGAAGTCTGAGCAGGTGGTGGAGTTTTCTGAATCACTCTATGAACAGGCCAAGGCCAATGGCATTGAGACCCTGCTGGATGATCGCGACAAGAAAACCAGTCCTGGGGTGAAATTCGCTGAATCTGAACTATTGGGTATCCCTCATCGCCTGGTCATTTCGCCACGCAGCCTTGCCGATGGCGTCGTTGAATACACCAATCGCAGAGAGGGTGAGAAACAACTCATCAAAAAAGAGGCCATCCTCGACTTTTTGCGCGACGCCGTTCAGCTCGATTCAGCGGCTGTCTGAGAGAATATCAAACCCGGTCAGGCCAGGATCAGCGCAGCTCTGTAAGGAGACCGTGTCGACTCTGGCATGATCAGGGCCTTGCTGCAGCCAGTGACACATTTGCTCGAGCATGGCGTCTGGCCCTGCGATCAGCAGCTCAACATCACCATTGCCACAATTGCGCACCCAGCCTGTCAAACCCAGGCGCCGGGCCAGCTTGCAGGTTTCTGCACGAAAACAAACCCCTTGCACCCGACCAGTGATGCGGCCGCTAAGCGCCTTTTGCATACTTGTCAGCCTCATTAAGAGTACTTTCCCGGCACTATATCACCCCGCTCCTGCTCAGTAATGTGATCCGAGACGCGCTAGAGGCTGGCATGCGAGCTCACGCTATGCCTTATAATGGCGGAATCATCGTCGCGACGGACCTATTCATGGCTTTGCAATTAGCAGAACTTCAGAAGCAAGCTGGACAACTGTTCAAACGCTTCAAATCGCTCCTGTGGCAACCTCATCTGCAAGACGCTCCACTGTGGCGCCGCACATTGATCCGGAGCGCTCAGATCAGCATCGCGATTATTCGTGATCTGTTCCAGGAGCAACTTTCTCTGCGCGCCATGAGTCTTGTGTTCACGACACTCATCGGATTTATTCCGCTGTTTGCGCTCACCTTCGCCGTTCTCAAGAGTTTTGGTGCACACAATGCGATGGAACCGACGCTACTTACACTGCTCGAACCACTCGGCGAACGCAGTACCGAGGTGACCAGCCAAATCCTCTCCTATGTCGATAATTTGCGTGTTGAAATCATCGGGATCACCAGCGTCGGACTCCTTCTGTATTTTGTCATTGATATGATGCGCAAAATCGAGGCGGCGTTTAATTATATCTGGGCGGTGAAGAAGGGTCGGACATGGGCAAACCGAATCAGTGAATACATGTTTGCGGTCATCGTCTCCCCGCTGCTGCTCTTTATCTCGATAAGCATCACGTCCTATGTGAACACCAATTTCTTCGAAGCGTTTCTGGAAAATCTCGTGTACGGCAGCGTGATCATTCAGGTCACGGCAGTTCTGGCGCCGATTCTCCTGATGTCACTCGCATTCGCATTCGCCTATAGCTTCTTGCCTAACACCAAGGTGGAGTTTGCTTCCGCATTCATTGGCGGCCTCGTAACAACTCTCATCTGGAAAATGATGGGCACGTTTTTTCAGGAGTATTTCGTTTCCTCTGCACGGGAATCTATCTATCTCGCGTTTGCATCACCTATTGCGATACTGCTCTTTCTCTATATCGGATGGCTGGTTGCATTGGTTGGCAGCAGTATCGCGTTCTACCACCAGCATCCTGCCAAAGCGCGTACAGGGAGAGAAAAGCTCAATATGAGCACTGCTCAAAAAGAGAGCATTGCACTGGCCGTTGCTGAAGCCATTATCCGCCGCTTCAATTCGGGAGGTGATCCGCTCGATGAGGAAGAACTGCTGGAGTTGCTCGATAGCAATCCCGCCGCACTGGAGTTGGCTCTGAATTCTCTGCTGGAAATTGGCATAATTACGGCCACTGCTGGGGACCCCCCGCGCTTCTTGCCCACCCATAGCGTTGAGAAAAACTCGATGGTAGCAATCTGGAAGGCGTTGCGGATGGCCAACTCTGATGAGATCGACCCATTGGGTGATTCTGCGGAAATGCGGCGAATCAGGGAGTTCCAGGCACAATTGGATGCTACCATTGAAGAACGACTTGGCGATGTGCGAATTGCCGAATAAACAGCCGCTAGCCCACGAGGTTACCAATGACTGACATTACGCTTTATCACAATCCACGCTGCTCTAAATCTCGAGCCGCATTGGCGCTTCTGGAAGAAAATGATGTCAGCCCCAAACTGGTACCGTATCTGGATCAACCCCCTACCCCAGCAGAATTAAAGGCACTTCTCAGCAAACTGGGAATGTCGCTGGATGACATACTCCGAACCGGTGAACCGGAATTCGAGGAACTTGGTCTGGGCGACGGCACCTTGAGCGACAGCATAAAACTCGACCTGGTTTGCAAGCATCCTCAGTTAATTCAGAGGCCAATCGCGGTGCGTGGCGATCGCGCCATTATCGGCCGCCCTCCTGAAAATGTATTGCAGCTTCTGGAAGACTGAGCATGAATCCACGTTATATTCTGGTGCTGTATTACAGCCGCTTCGGTTCGACCGCGCAAATGGCAAAACTGATTGCGCGGGGCGTAGAGAGTAGCGGCGAATTTGAAGCACGACTGCGCACCGTGCCGGCGGTATCGGCCACTACCGAAGCCACCGCGCCCGCGGTGCCCGAAGAAGGCGCGGTCTATTGCACTGAAGACGATTTGCGCCATTGCGCCGGGCTCGCACTCGGTAGCCCCGCTCGCTTCGGGAACATGGCTGCTGCACTCAAGTTTTATATAGAGAGCACTGGCGGACTGTGGACCTCAGGTGCATTGATTGACAAGCCTGTTGCGACGTTTACTTCCAGCTCTTCCCTTCACGGCGGGCAGGAAAGCACGTTGCTGACCATGGCTATACCCATGCTGCATCATGGCATGGTGTACTGCGGCATTCCCTACACAGAGGCTGCACTCAATACAACGCGGAGTGGCGGAACGCCTTACGGAGCCAGTCACCTCGCTGGCGTTGACAGCAAACTCGCGATCACCGATGAAGAACGCGATCTCTGCATCGCACAGGGCAAGCGTCTGGCTCTGCTCGCCAGCAAGCTAGCCGATTGAGTAACCATGCCTGAGCTTAATGATTTCCCACCGCAGCTGGCGCAGACGCGCCGCTATATCCTGACCCTGTACTATGCACTCCTCGTCTACTTCGCAGTGAACAGCGTTGTCGCGCTAGGTGCCAGTATTGCTGTACCAGTTGTCTGGTTACTGCAAACAGTGCCTCTGTTAATTTTTCTTCCCGGGCTGCGCAGAGGAAACGCACGCAGCTATGCCTGGCTCAGTTTTGTCATTCTTCTTTATTTTATTCACGGCGTCTTGCTTGCATTCGATGCACAGCGACGCGTATTGGGCTTTATTGAGGTCTTATTGTGCGTTGCCCTTTTCGTGTATTTGATTCTGTTCATCCGCGCGTATCGCACGCACTTCAATACCGGAATCTGACAAGGGCAACTACCAATTCATGGTGTCTTTCACCAGCGGTATCGTCAGAGGACGTTGGTGAGAGAGTGTGCTGGCATCAAGCTTGTCCAGCACCGAGATCAGAGCTCCCACACTTCGCTCTGTACGGGCAACAATGTAGTCCGCTACCGCTGGGCTGAGGTTCATCCCTCGCCCGTGCGCGCGCAATTGCAGCAATTGTTTTTTCTCGTTGTCATCGAGCTCACACAACTGGTAGATGGGCGCCAATTGCAAGCGGGATTGCAAATCGGCCAGAGCAAATTGCGCAGTTCCCGGCGCTTGCTTGCCGCCCAGCACCAGACAGGTATCAGACGCTGCGATGTGATTGAATGCATTGAACAAGCCAGCCTCCCAATCCGCATCCCCGGCAATGCTGTCAACATCGTCCAGACAGACCAGATCCACCGAATCCAACCCTTCAAGAATTTCCGGAGTAAAGGCATCCCGCTCCGCCAATGGTAGATACATTGCCGAGTGGGAGATGAGATTACTCTGATGACAGATCGCTTGCAGAAGATGACTGAGTCCGACACCAGCATTGGCGCGGATATAGATTAACCGGGGTTGCTCCAGCAGTTGCTCAACCAACAGTTGATTGCTGGCTGAGATGAAGTAGTTCTCGAATCTGGCTTCATCGTTTAAACGAATGCCGAGGGGAAGTTGTAATGATTGCATAACTAGTGCATCAAACTCTCTGGTCTAACGCGTCCATCGGTAATGGAGCAGACCCGAATCTGGCGCTACCGCTCCACCGACGGGCAGCAGGCCGCGATCCAGGGCGATCAGTTCATTGAGCTGCATGGCATTACCAATCAGACTGAGGGTGAGTTCGATGCGCTCTCCATCCAACCCGGTAGTGGCAACTGACTCTACCAGACCGAGGTTTCGAACATAGGCTAGTAGCGCGGAATACTCAGAGATATTGTCAACGCCATCGACCCGAACCAGCACTTTCTCGCGCAGCGCTGCCTCCGGCGTGATCGCAAAATAGGCAGCCAGATTGCTGGTGATTCTGTTGAGCGGTGCGTTCAGATAGCTCTGTAAACTGGTATCCACTCCGTCGAACATCTCTACCTGATCTTGAAAAATGAACTGCCAGAGCCCGACTAGCTGCCCCGCTGCTGTAAAATAGACACGACCAGCCAACATGCTGTCTGCACCATAGCGCGCACTCGCCTGACGTATGGCGTCAGTTTCCAGTGCCCAGACCTGATCCTCGCTCAGCGCTCGCCGGTCTTCAAAATCCAGTACGGGGAAAATAATCGGCAAACCGCGGCTCTGTGCAAAATCCTGCATGATCGAGATAATTTCCGGGTTGCCGTCGGCGGTCAGCATGGTGCGCTGACCACCAGGGTCCTGCAAGACCATCCACACCAATACGCTGGGTCGGTTGTTGTCCCAGATTGGAATGTCGGCGGAAACGAGCATCTGATTGATCAGATTCTGTGCGAAATCCACATTGATAAAGCGCTGCTCCCGTTCAGTTGGCGTGGGAACGGGATTGGCAGGCTGCTGGTCAGCAAGGTTTTCATCAAGTTGTGATGTGTCTGCCTGGCCATTCACGGCATCGCCCTGGTTATCGGGCGTCGCTTCCTGCGGCACTTGCTCCACCGGCACCATCTGACTGGTATAGCTTATGGCTTCTACGTAGCTCTGGGCATTCGCTACTGCAGACTGCACGGCGGCGTGCTCAAGCCAGCGTGGATCCCCAGTCACTTTCAGCACTACTGCCTCGAACGCCTCGCGGAACGCCCGGTTGCGTTCTCCATCGCTCTCATTGGCAACCGCGACACGATGACTGTAGAGGCCAGTTACGGGTAGCGCCCAGCCATGTAGTGGCATGACCACGAGCGCCACGGCCAGCAACAGCCTGAAAGACCGGGAACTGACTGATGTCACAAATTTCTTCATGGGCGGCATAATACTTCACCCCTCCTGATCCCGCCAAGCTGGACCTGGACAAGGCAGCTTCAGCCAGGGTTCATCAAGGATTTGTTGAACTGTAAGCAGATTGCAAGATTCCTGACTCAGTGCGCGCTTCTTGGTAAACTTCACGCCTGTTGCGCACAGCGCGAAATCAAGCAAAGGAAAACAAGCATGGCAAGCGACAAGGGCACCACGCAATCGGCAGCAAAGCAGGCACTGAGCTATCGTGATGCAGGCGTGGATATTGATGCCGGAAACACGCTGGTAGATGAGATCAAGCAGATCACCAAGCGCACCCACCGACCGGAAGTCCTGTCACAACTCGGCGGGTTCGGCGCACTCTGCGAGATTCCCGCCAAATATCAGCAACCGGTATTGGTCTCGGCAACAGATGGAGTCGGAACGAAACTGAAGCTTGCGATGCAGATGGCCAAGCATGACACCATAGGCATTGATCTGGTGGCGATGTGCGTCAACGACCTGATCGTGTGTGGCGCTGAACCGCTCTTTTTCCTCGACTACTATGCAACAGGCGGGCTTGATGTCGCGGTGGCCAAATCTGTCGTTAGCGGTATTGGAGTCGGTTGCGAGCAAGCAGGTTGCGCGCTGATCGGGGGCGAGACTGCCGAAATGCCCGGTATGTATCAGCCTGGCGATTATGACCTGGCCGGTTTTTCGGTAGGCGTAGTGGAGAAGAGCAAGATCATTGATGTCAATGATGTGCAGATCGGCGACTGCCTGATCGGTTTACGTTCTTCCGGACCACACTCCAATGGTTACTCCCTGATTCGGAAAATCCTCGAAGTCAGCGGTGCTGATTTGTCCGAACCATTCGAAGGCAGCACGCTTGGAGAAACCCTGTTGGCTCCGACTATTATTTACGTCAACACTGTCAGAGAGCTTGCGGCAACTGTCAGCATTCACGGAATTGCCCATATCACCGGCGGCGGCCTCATAGAGAATTTGCCACGGGTTCTGCCAGACAACGCCTGTGCTGTGATAAACCGGGACAGTTGGACTCGGCCTGCTATTTTCAACTGGCTGCAGGAGCAGGGCAACGTCGCTGATCATGAGATGCTACGCACATTCAACTGCGGAATAGGCATGGTGCTGTGCGTGCCCGAGAAAGACAGTCAGGTGGCACTCGACGTACTGAATCGCACGGAAGATTGCGCGTTCCTGATCGGTCAGATACAAGAACGCGGCGCTAGCAAAGAAGCAATTCGGTTTACGTAATGGGCGAATTTATCGACATGACATTGAACAAATGCCCAATAGTTGTCCTGATCTCCGGGAATGGCTCGAATCTGCAAGCGCTTATCGATGCCAGTGAGAAGTCTGACTATACGATCAGCGCAGTGATTTCCAACCGGCCCCAGGCTTACGGACTGGAGCGCGCTGCCCGCGCGGGTATCGCTACCCGCGTTGTCGATCACACTGGTTTTGGCAATCGCGACGAGTTTGACGTTGCGCTACGGTCCGCTATCGATGAATACCAGCCCGCGCTGGTAGTCCTGGCAGGCTTCATGCGCTTGTTGGGCGGTGACTTCGTCAATTACTTCGCTGGCCGAATTATCAACATCCACCCTTCTCTACTGCCCAAGTACCCGGGCACTCACACTCATCAGCGTGCAATTGAAGCAGGCGAGAAAGAACATGGCGTTTCCGTGCACTTCGTTACTGAAGAAATGGACGGCGGCCCGGTTATCGCGCAACAACGGGTGCCAATACGCGCAGATGACACGCCCGAGGTGCTGGCAGCTCGTGTCCTCGAGAAAGAGCACCTGCTTTATCCAGCAGTCGTCAACTGGTTTGCCACGGGCCGATTACAGATGGCTGACAACAAAGCATTGCTCGACAATGCTGTATTGCCTCCCCATGGGGCAGAGGCGAACCAGTAATGAAATTCTTGCGTAGCTCACTGTTCGCACTGCTCAGCACTTGTTGCCTGGCAAACGCAACAGAGCTACAGGAATTCTCAGCTTACTATCAGGCCAATACCAATGGCTTGCGCGGCAAGGCCGAGCGCCATCTGATTCGCCAGGACAATGATCACTATAAGCTGAATATCTCTCTGGAAGCCAAGCTCGCATTGATCAGCATCGGCGATCTGGAACAAAGCAGCGAATTCAGTATCGCCAATGGTGAGATCATTCCTCATAACTATAGCTATCTGGTCAAAGGGATCAGGAGAGAGCAACAGTCTGTCAGCTTCAATTGGGAAGACGAAGTTGCGCTTAGCAGCGAAGATGAGCAGAGCTGGTCATTACAGCTCGAGTCTGGCGTACTCGATCAACTCAGTTATCAGGCAGCACTTGCCCTGCGACTAAAACAGCACAGCGAAGAAGAGTTCGAATTCAGGCTCGTGGATGGTAGCAGCATTGAAACGCATCGCTATCGCGTGCTCGGCAGTGAGAAGCTGGAAACACCCCTGGGCCTGCTGAATACCACCAAGCTCGAAAGGGTGCGCGAAGAGAACAATGGCAGAAAAACCTTGATCTGGCTGGCAGATGACTGGGATTTTCTGTTAACGCGAATTGAACAGATCAATCCTTCCGGATTGCGCATAGAACTGGAGTTGGAAAATGCGCTGGTGGCGGGCGAAGAGGTAATGGCGCTTACTGATTGAAGCGTAGATTATGGCTTGGTTTGAGTGAGCCCAGTGCCTGACTAATGCCTGACTAATGTCTAAGAGTGCCAGCCTGTCCGGTATCGGTATGCGGGCTTTGTTCTGCTCCCTCCTCTTGATCGTCAGCTTGATCGTATTGCTCTGATTCATCAAACTGCTGTTTGCTCAGATTGAATTTTCGCATTTTTTCCACGAGCGTCGTGCGCCTGATATGTAATCGGTCGGCCGCGCGAGCAACAACACCTTCGCTATCATTCAGCGCCTTTTCAATCAGGTCCTTCTCAAGATTGGTAAGATACTCTTTCAAGTCTATGCCATTTAAGGGCAGCAGTGACGAGCTCTCAATTGGCAGTACTTGCTCGGCATATTCTGCAGGCTCTTGTTGCGCTTGTGGTTCAGCAACCGGAGTGGGCTCTGTTCCTTGCTTGCTACTACTTGCAGCATCAGTCAGGTTTCTGAATTTTTCTGGCAAGTCGTTCACACCGACGATCCCGTGTGGATACAGGATAGCCATTCTTTCCACCAGGTTGGCCAGCTCACGAACGTTGCCAGGCCAGTCATAGCGACACAGACATTCGATAGCGGCAGAATTAAAACGTACCGACCCGCGCTGTTCACGTTCCATAATAGTGAGCAACTCATTGAGCAAGAGAGGAACATCCTCGGCCCGGTCGCGTAATGGCGGCATCTCGATGGGGAAGACATTCAATCGATAATACAGATCCTGGCGAAACTCTCCCTGACTGATCATCGCCTCAAGATTTTTGTGAGTCGCAGCGAGGATTCGCACGTCTGACTGAATGGTTTTGACACCACCCACGCGTTCAAAGCTCCGCTCCTGCAACACACGCAACAGTTTCACTTGCATGCTCAGTGGCATATCACCGATCTCATCAAGGAAAAGTGTTCCACCATCAGCCAGCTCAAATCGACCGGCCCGGTCCGAGATCGCACCCGTGAATGCCCCTTTTACGTGGCCAAACAACTCGCTCTCCAGCAACTCTCTTGGAATCGCACCACAGTTGATCGGGATAAACGGTTTGTCTGCTCGCGGAGAATTCAGATGCAAGTTGCGCGCTACCACTTCCTTACCGGTTCCCGACTCACCCGTGATCAGTACGCTAACTTCTTTGGCAGCCACCTGCCCCATCATATGTCTGATCTTCTGAATGGGTTTTGATTTGCCAACCAGACTGTGAAACATATTGAAATCTTTGATGCCACCGACGTCGCGCAAACGATTGTAGTGCTCGTGGAACAGCTTTGCCTTGTGCAGAGCGTCGAGAAGTAACTGATAGGTCAGAGGGTCTGGCAGCTTGGCAGTGATACGGGTTAGCAAAGGTGACGGTAACGCCGAATCCGGTTCCTGATCACCAAGCAATACAAAAGGAATCCCGGCATCCCATTCATAGAGCTCTGCCATGAGATCCGGCAACGCGACTTGGGTAGAACTTGCCAGTAATGCGACACAGATTTCGGTCGGCGAAGTTTCTGTTTCATTGCAAACTGACAACCAGTCGGAACTTTGAGAAGTGAGCAAATTCTCACCAAGAAAATTCAGAATCGTGCTCAAGTCATGGCGACGATTCGCGTCGTCGTCAATAACTAAAACTTTGTTGGTGGCAGTCATCTATTTACGATTGTGAAGTGTGAATTCGAAACCTATACAAGAAGCGAGCAGTATGCGTCAGCACACTGCCCGTGTCATTAGAACCGCAAGCGAAAAGATAGTCAACGCGCAACGAAACGGCATTGAGAATTAAAATCACACGTTTCGATTAGCCACTGAAAACAGTGAACACAAACGCTTACTGGGAATAGGAAACCCGAATCTTGGTGTGCTCTGAACCACCAAATTTTTTCAAATCCAAATCCGAAGATGGAATGAGCTTGCCGCCGAGATCGAAGTAAGTACAACCGGAAAGTTTGCTATAGCAGATTGCCTGCCAAAGTATCGCCTGAAGCGCTGGAAGGTTTTCACTCTGACCAGGCGTGTCCGCAATCACCAGGTGGCAGGTATGAGAGTTGTGCACAAACAAAGCCCTGTCATTTGACTCCAGACCACTCTGAACAATGAAGCCCTGTCGATTACTGATCAGGTTCGCGCAGGAATGAAAGAACGCTTGACCACACTCGAGATTCGCGCAGTAAGCATTGCATAGATCAGCAAGAATGGAGTCCACTTCGCCGGTCCGCTCACCAGCAAGTGTTTTCATGGCAATGTGTTCAACCCCCCACTTGATCTGCCTGCTGTATTCGGCATCCATGCAAGCGAGCAAGGCGTTTTCGGAAAGCCCCAGACGAATTACCTGGCTCTTATGGATGTGTGGCCGCGCCCCTTTTTCCAATAAGACCTGCGTCAAAGGAGACATGAGACCGCAACTCACAGGATCCAGATACTCAAGCACATCAGGACTGATGTCCTGCATCAGCTTGGTAAAATGCTCCATGAGCAACTCGATGGCTTCAGGCGCGAAACTATTGCTGGGCGCGGCCATCTGCCCGCGGTTCATCAAGGTGGATGCCTCGCGGCCATAGAAACCGAGTCGTCGCCGCCCATTGGCATCCGTGTTCGACGTCACCGAACAACCGAATACCGGCTCTTCCTCCCTGACCACCATAAACGAATGATTCTGATAACGATCAGTGTCCACGGCTGATTTTGCGGACAGTGATACTGGAGGGGCATAGAGCGGATTTTGTAGTGGATCAGAAGCGATCAACTTGTCCCAATACTGCTGAAATTGATTGTCTGAGGACTCTATTACGGCATGCACGCGCACTGTTCTCTCCCGTTTTCCGCACTATTTTCCGATATTGGCAATGGATCTGATGCAAATATTGCTGCAATTAACCCACAAATACTGTGACAGGCGTGGCACATCTGCAAACCATGGCTCGCGAGATATTTTTGGCGAGCAATTGTTCGACCTGCTTGTCATTCCCGACCCGGCTTCCTCTCTGGGCCCGATCTGTCGAGATTACTCCTACAACGCAACCTTCCCTGATGTTGTACGGCTTCAGTCATATCAGAACTTGAGCCAAGAATGGCACAATTCAGGGATTCGGTAACGCATTTGCGATAACCATTCCCTTCAAAAGACACGTTTTTTACCCGGGAACCCCCCATCCAGGCGGTTGGGCAGCCCCTTCATGAGCCGTTCGACCGTGCTAGAATCCTCGCGGCCACGGAGAACGACTATGCACTGGGATTTTGCCAACCCTTACATCGAACGGATTACTGTGTCGGAAAACGACATAGACGAGATGGGACATACCAACAACGCCAGCTATGTAGTCTGGTGTGAGCACTGCGCATGGGCACATTCACGACGTCTGGGTCTGGGCATGGATGACTACCGCAGACTCAATCGCGGCGTTGCAATTCAGCGCGCCGAATACGAGTACCTGTTACCCAGCTTCGCAGGAGAGCCACTGGAAATCGCAACTTGGCTCGTCCACTGTGACGGCCGTCTTCGTCTGGAAAGGCGCTTCCAGATTCGGCACGCCGAAACCGCACAAACCCTGCTGCGCGGCCATTGGGTCCTGATCGGCATCAATCTCACAACCGGTAAACCTGCCCGCTTTCCCCCGGAATTTGTTGCAGTGTACGGTTCAGCTGTGATCTCAAAATAACAGGCAATGCAGCATCAATAGAATTGCCAGCCGCTGGATTGGCTTTCTGGAATCAATCCGGATGCTGCTATAAAGATATTATTGCACCAGTCGTTATAGATTTAACCCGCCTCAGAGCAGCAATTCAGGGCAGCAGAAGGTGCGGTATTCAGGACTCTGGCAGAGCGCTTCTCTCTCCGGATAACAAGATTTCTTGCTTCAGAAAAGTGTCAGCGCAGTGAATAAGCCAGGCCCCTCATCATCAAAAAATGCCTCGCCGCGATCCAAATCCGGCGTTGTTACTGCGTTTCAGGCCAAGCGACGAAAAAGAGCCGAAGCAGCTAAAGCAGAACAGCGCAATGCAAGCACTGCCAGGACAGATATCCCAGAGCAGACGCTCAAGGATTTGCGAGACACCATCGACCAACTCCCTGAGATCAATGCCACTCGCGTCGTGCAGTTACATCAGCGCATCGTGGCTGAAGAATACGTGATCGATCTGGAAAGGCTCACGGACAAGCTGCTGGCGTTGGAATCGACCCTCAATAAAGAGTAAGCCGCGCATCACGCTCGTGATAGCACATCATTGATGAAGCTGTATTGCCCGGGATCAAGCTCCACCAGCCTGCCCAGATCTTCAGGCCGATCCACATCCCAGAGCTCTGGCAGCACATGCAAAAGTGCTTCGCTTTGGGCAAACCGCTGCAAAGTCTGCGCATAGACACTCGCCTCTCCCCACTTCACATGGCTGAACACATCAGGAACAAAGCCCCGAACGCCAATCAGGACGTAGCCGCCGTCGCTGGCGGGAGTGATCACCGCTTCACCAACCCCTTGCATCCTGCCTAGCGCAGCCTCCAGATGTTCCGCGCCCATGGCCGGGCAGTCCGACCCGATCAAAACGGCACTGTCAACGCCAGGCTGACTCAGGGCAGTGTGAAGCGCGTGACTCATGCGCTCTCCAAGGTCGGCACCAAGCTGTTCGTGTATCGAGTCTCTGTCACACAGCGTTGTGAATTCCTCATGATCGGGATTTCGGTCAACCCATAATTGCATCGGTGCCAGATTTGCAGACTGCACGGTCGCAATTACCGAGTGCAGCAGTTCCCGGTATAGGCGTAAACAGGTCTGCTCACCCAATAAAGGTTGCAAACGCGTTTTTACCCGGCCTGGTTCCGGTGCGCGAGCAAACACCAGAATTCTGGCATTTGGATAGCGCCATAGCGTCATGACTTGCCTCTCCCGGAGCTGGCTTGCTCAGGACCTTGATGCGGATAATAGCGCCGTAGCAGGCGCTCAGGCTCCACGCCGAGAAAATAAAGTAGCCTGAGACGCCACATCAGCAAAATCGTTCGCAAGATGCCGTGCTTCTCCCAACGTCGACTCGACGTTCTCACGCGCGAGTCGAGAACTGCAGGACGAGCGCGACTGCGAAGCAATTTGCTGATTGCGACATCTTCCATGAGGGGTATGGCAGGGAAACCGCCGACAGCCGAGAACAAACTCCTTTGCACAAAGAGCGTCTGATCTCCTGTACAGACGCGAGTCACTCGGGCGCGTGCGTTCATGCAGGCCGCGATCATCCTGAAGGGCCATGCACGATTCTCCATTTCCACGTCAAACCACCCCCACGAGCATGTTGCGTCGGCAGTGGCCTGCCTCAGAACGCTCAGTGCCAACTCGGGCAACTCAGTATCGAGATGCAGAAAAACCAGCCATTCGCCCTGCGCCGATTCAGCACCAGTATTCATTTGCAGTGCGCGGCCGCGACCCGAGACAAGCAGCTTGTCCACCAGCGGGCCCGCCAGCTCCTGACTGCCATCCGTACTTCCCCCGTCAATCACAATGACCTCAACGCCCTGCTCGCGAAACGCCTGCAAACGGGACAGTCGCGCTCTCATCTGGGCCGCCTCATTCAGCACCGGTATCACCAGACTGATAGAGGATAAAGGTCGCGTCGATTCAGCTGGCATCATTTCCGGAATATGGCGGGTGGCACATGACTTGCAGGCGCATTGAGGGAGACGGCTGGAGGCATTTTTCAACAATTTCGATCGATTTCACTGAACCCACAGCCCTTCGGAGTCGTAAACTACATCAAGAGACCCGATTTTAGCGGTATTCGAGCCAGATGCGCAGCGCTGTGATGCGGGACACATCTGTCAAAGTGCAATAGGGATTAAGCTTCGATTCATGGCTGCCGATTGACACTGTAGACAGACATCTACAGGTAAGAAAAGGCACGAATTTCGAGTCTATATATCTTGTATTACAGGGGCTGTTGGTTTCTAATACGCGGCCGATAATAGCCGTAAAGCCGCCAACAGCAAGTCTTGAGTACGAAAGTTTTCTCGGCCGGCGGTACACCTGATGTCAGTGATCCGGCTGGTGGTAACCAAGTCAGTGAACGCAAAGAATTTTTACATAGTTGCATCTGCTCCAAACGAGCCCAGTCTCCAGGTCAAAATATCTGGCCCCTACTTGACGCGTCAGGCCGCCCAGGCTGACCTTGCCGCCGCCATTGATGAGGCCATGGGTATTGATCCCTGCGCCAAAGACTACACTTACACGATTTCGCACGTGGAAAGTCGTAAACCGGGCGTTATCCAGCACATGGCAGCTCACGCCTGAGCACGGCGATGAGCACATCCCTAGCCCCGCCCGTTTGATCGGTGTAAACTGCTAGTTGGTCGGTGCAAACCGACTTGTGAGAACGAGCAGCATTTCCATACTCGCGAAGCGATACTCCGTTCTGGAATCCTTCGTAGCTTTCTGTAGTAGTCATTCAACGCCTGTAAATACAGGGCTTTCATTGACGACCAAGATCGACAGCGAGGTTCTCGTGAAAAAACTCAGCGCACTTCACCATATAAGCATTATCGAGTCCCGTGGCACCAATTGCGCCTGGGTGCGCATCAAGTACGACGGCAAAAGCTTCCAACAATCATTTCCGTTCAAAAAATATGGCGGCAAGCAAAAAGCGATAGCCGCTGCTAAAAAACGCAGAGATGAAGAAGGCCGAAAGATCTACGGCAGCAACTGGCCCTATGCCAAATACAGCCCACGCCGCATCTCTCCGCTAAACTCATCAGGAGAAATCGGAGTGAGCTATTCTGAAAAGGATCACTCCTGGGTCGCTACCTGGCAGGAAGGAAAAGGCGCCAGACGCAAGCAAAAGAACGCGTACTTCTCCATCAACAAATATGGCGACAGCAAAGCCAAACGCCTTGCGATTGAAAAGCGCAGAGAATCAGTAGCAGCCAACCGAATCAGCTAGCTGAGCGAAGCCTTTGAATTATTGATCGTAGATTACAGTACCCTGGCGCGACCAGACTGCTGCTTTATCGAGTGTAGCGGCGTGCACAATGCTGGCGTCGAAATTCATTCGATCCACGCCATACACTTCAAATAGCGCCTCAAAATTCGCCAATGATTCATCTGTGTCATCAGCGATAGAGGCCACCAGCTCGTTGATAGAATCGATATTTGAAAGCGCTTGCGCGGTGTGCATCACTCCCGCATCGCGCATACCTGAAATCAGAATCACGTGACTGTAGGCGCTGGCAGAGAACGTGGAGAAGAATCCGTAATCACGAAAGCGCTGTCCTTGCTCGGGCAAACCAGCATCACTCGTATAAAACTCAAGCGTCCGCTTGTTGATCAACTCATCGTAGCTGCGGCCCAGGCCCAGTTCCGAGCCCGCGAACATCAAGTCAGATAGTTTATCCAACGCCGAGAGATAGCCTATGTAGACAATATGGTTGTTGCGTACATCGGCCATGGTCAAATCGGACATCATGGTAATACTCACCGGCTTCTTGCTCGCCTCAAGAATCGGAACGATCTTGGTCAGTGCGAACGCACTGCTTTCCGGCATGTAGCTCAGATCCAGATCGAGATAACTCTCAGCCGCGGCGATATCACTGAACCGAAGTTCCTCGAGATCGCTACTGGAATTGACATTGAATTCACGGACCATTCGGGCCACATTGCCGTTGGCATTCAATTCGCCAAAGATGTAGTAGTCCCCCATAACAAGCAATATCGGCTGATCATCGGCCAACAAGGATTGCCACACAGGATGGGAAACCGTTTGCGACACTTCGAACATGCGCGATTCGTTCTCAGGCCTGAGCATCACATAGAGATTCGCAAGCAATAGCAACGCAACAACACCCAACAAGACAGAGTTAAGATTCCAGCCTCCCTTCTCTTGATGCGACGCTTCGCGGCCAGCCTCGGGCTGCAATGCTTCAACCGCAATTCTGTATTGCCCCTTGGGAATCGTGATTCGAGACCTTGCCTCTGGCTCATGCTGTTCGTAATAGATATCGAGTTTTTTACGTAGCTGATGAATATAGACGCGGACCGACGAGTCAGAACCGACATCGTAGTCATCGCCTCGCCCCAGTCCCTCGGTAGCCAGATCAATCTCGCGTGGTGAACGGCCTGCGATTGTGCAATCGATAAGAAATGAGAACAGCCGTGCGTAGTGGCGCGAACGCCCCAAAACTCCGCTCTCGATAATGCGCCCCTTCAGCGAGAGCAGCTGCTCCGCATCGAGCATCAAAGCGGTTGAGCTGCCTGCAGAGCCGCCTTGTGCGCCGTCAGGAGAATGTGCTGATGAAGAAGTGTTCACAGTAAGAGTAGCGATATCAGATTGTTAGTCGCATGCATTGTACCAGCGATGGCCTTACCTTGTCGGGCAATGCGCTCAAACGAGGTGCTACCGGAGTCGGCGAGATCAAAGCTTGAGCAGCAAGGATTTCAACTTGCTGCTGAATTCGATTTTCCCCTGTCCGGCATAAGCTTCGTGGTTGCTTTCGATCTGAGCAGGATCATAGAGGTAGTTGACCATTGTGCCGAACGACTGATGCATCCCCTTATCGCTGAGATCTGCACCAGCATGCAATCTGAAAATTGACGCACCATTACCAAGATGGAAACGTGCAACAGGATCCAGTGGATGCTTTCCCCGCTTGGCATGATAGAGGTAGTTGAAAACACATCGGCGCAGAACGGCCTCATTCTCCACAATAGCTTCCTGGCTGCGATCGAGTGCCAATACTTCCGCCTTCAGCTGAGCGAGTTCGCTGGACTCCTCCGGTTCATCCGATTTCAGCCAACGATTGAAGCCTGGAATCGGTGACAAGGTGACAAAATTCTTGATCCCGGGAAACTCACTGCGTAACTCCTGGACCACCTGTTTGATCAGGAAGTTTCCGAAGGACACATTCGCCAGACCTGGCTGGCAGTTGCTGATGCTGTAAAAGGTGGCAGTCTTGTATTCACCCTCTTCGTCGGCATCTTCTCCCTGGCTATCGAGAATCGATGCGATGGAATCAGGAATCTCCTGGCCAAGTGCAACCTCAACAAAGATAAGCGGCTCGTCGATGAGCGCTGGATGAAAGAAAGCGAAGCAGCGCCGATTCGGTGGATCAATTCGGCGACGCAAATCATCCCAGTCGCGAATCGCATGGACCGCTTCATAGCGAATGATGCGCTCCAGAATCGCCGCTGACGTCGACCAGTTAATAGTCTGCAGCTGCAGAAAGCCCCTGCCAAACCAGGAGCGAAACACCCGCTGAAAATCCTCATCCACCGCCGCAAGCTCTGGATGATCCTTGAGCAGATTCAGCAAGTCGGTGCGCATAGCCACCAGATCGTGGGTTGCCCCGGGAGTTTGATTGAGTCGACGCAGGAGTGACAAACGCGAGGGCTCAGTGGCCCTGGACAGTTTGTTCAGGTTAATACTGGAAGGGTCCCGCGAATACGCATCATAAGCAACTTTGACCAGCGCCTCATTGGCATTGAAATTCGCTTCGAGATTGGCGAAAAAGGCCAGTTGCTGCTCTTCGTCCAGCTCCTTGTAATGATCGAGAACCTGCCGCGCCAACACGATGGCCGAAATTTCGCCAACGCTGGTCATCAGCCGCTCCAACAGCTCTTCAATCGGGGATTGTTCGCTGCCGGTGAACAATGCACGCTGGCGACTGACCAAACCGCTCAAAAAATCCTGAAATCGCGCAAACGCCAACGCCTGACTCTCCCTTGAAGCCTCTTCTTTGTCCCTCGGACTCTGTTCAGAGCCGCCGTACAACAGTAACCGCCGCACTATCACTGTAAATTAAACAATAATCCCGCGGCAATTGCTCACACTATTCCAGCGTCGTCCGCCCGCTCAAGCAATGGCGGTCGCGGCAACAGCTGCGGCTGACAACAGTGGCATCGCGATAGCCAACAAGGCCATATTGTCGACAATAGCATTGAATAAATCGGAAGATTTCGCGATAATCCCGCCTCGAACGCAATAATTGTCGACAATTTAGCTCATGCCTGAAATCGAGCAACAACTATCAGCCACACGCGCCGACGAAGCCTTTCGGCAGATTCGTGCCGCCATCGTGCGTGGCGACATTCCCCCTGGCTCAAAAATCAGCGAGGCCAGTCTGGCCAGTCAGTACGGCATCAGCCGAGGCCCTCTGCGTGAGGCGATACGCCGCCTCGAAGGCAGCAAACTGGTTCAGATTCAACCCAATGTTGGCGCTAAAGTAGTTTCTCTGGATATCCCTCAAGCCATTGAAATTTATGAAATAAGAGAATCTCTCGAAGGGCTTGCATGCCGTCTCGCCGCGGCCCGTGCCACAGCCGAGGACTGCCAGGCGCTGCAACAGCTGCTGGAGCGCCATGAAACGCAAATCCGCTCAGACAACTGGATGTCCTACCATCAACAAGAAGGTGATCTGGATTTTCACTATCAAATCATTCAGCTCAGTGGCAATGCGCGTTTGTTCGAGCTGCTGTGTGGCGAACTCTATCACTTGCTACGCCTCTATCGGCGCCAAACGGGTGCCCAGCCATCCCGGCCAGAGCAAGCACTGAAAGAGCATCAACAAATTGTCGAAGCCATCGCAAACAAAGATGAAGAGCTGTCCGAACTGCTCATGAAGCGCCATATTGCCAGCGCCAAGAAAACCCTTTTAGACAAGCTAAATCAGACACTTACAGAATGATCATCAAGCAATACAGGAACGACTATGCCCACTTCGAATCTTAGCGCCGGGAAGCGATTGCGCATCGCCCTGGAAGAGGAACAGCCCTTACAGGTTGTAGGCACGATCAATGCGTACTGCGCCATGCTCGCCGAGGCGGCGGGACACAAAGCGATCTACCTCTCCGGAGCTGGAGTCGCGAACGCGTCCTACGGACTCCCTGATCTGGGCATTACCAGCCTGAATGATGTCGCAATCGATGTGGAGCGCATCTGCTCCGCATCCGAGTTACCGCTACTGGTCGACATCGATACAGGCTGGGGCGGCGCCTTCAATATCGCAAGAAGCATTCGCACATTGGAAAAAGCTGGCGCAGCTGCTGTGCATATCGAAGACCAGGTTGCGCAGAAACGCTGTGGTCATCGGCCTAACAAGGCGATAGTGTCAAAAGAAGAGATGGTGGACCGGGTCAAAGCCGCTGTCGACGCCAAAACTGACAAGGATTTCGTCATCATGGCACGCACTGATGCACTAGCTGTCGAAGGCATGGACGCAGCCATTGAGCGCGCTTTGGCCTGCGTCGAAGCGGGCGCAGACGCGATTTTTCCTGAAGCGATGCAGGATCTCTCTCAATACGAACGCTTTACCAGCGCTCTCGAGGTTCCGGTGCTCGCAAACATCACTGAATTTGGACAGACACCGCTCTTCAACTGCTCACAACTGAAACAGGCCGGCATCGCCATGGCGCTCTACCCGCTAAGCGCATTTCGTGCCATGAGCAAGGCAGCACTTGAGGTGTACACCAGCATCGCCAGCAACGGCGACCAGCAAGCTGTGTTGGAGCGCATGCAAACTCGGGCTGAACTCTATGAAGTTCTCGGCTACCACGCGTATGAGCAGAAACTCGACGAACTATTTAAAAACCCATAAATACATAAGGTTATAGCGCATATCTAGCGCAAAACATCGCTAGAAATGAGCTGTCGAACAGGATTGCTAACCAGATTTTCGGGGGAAATTACCATGACTGAGAAGAAATTAAGCGGCGCTGGCTTGAGAGGCCAGGTAGCTGGAGAAACCGCGCTGTGTACCGTTGGCAAGACCGGTACCGGACTCACATACCGGGGCTATGACATCAGCGTGCTCGCCGAGAAGGCGAGTTTCGCAGAAGTGGCATACCTGATCCTCAGAGGGCATCTGCCCACTCGTCAGGAGCTGACAGATTTTAACAATAAAATCATAGCATTGAGAGCACTTCCTGAACCCTTGAAAGAAGTTCTGGAGCGCATTCCTGCCAGCGCCCACCCCATGGACGTGATGCGTACCGGGTGCTCTATGCTTGGCAATCTGGAGACAGAGACCAGCTTTGACCAACAGGACGATACCATCGACCGTCTTCTGGCCGCCCTGCCTTCCATTATCTGCTACTGGTACGCGTTCTCTCATGAGGGCAAGCGTATTGAAACCGCCCTGGATGATGAATCTATCGGCGCCCACTTCCTGCACATGCTGCATGGTAAGGCGCCAGACGAGCTCTTCACCCGGGTAATGAATGTCTCCCTGATTCTCTACGCTGAACACGAATTCAATGCCTCGACATTTACCGCACGCGTGTGCGCCTCGACTCTGTCCGATATGCACTCTTGTATAACCGGTGCGATTGGCAGTCTGCGCGGTCCCTTGCATGGCGGCGCCAACGAGGCGGCCATGGACATGATCGCGCAGTGGCAAACCCCGGACGAAGCGGAGCAGGCGCTCCTGGGGATGCTGGAACGCAAAGAGAAAATCATGGGTTTTGGACACGCGATCTATCGGGAATCAGACCCGCGTAACGTCATTATCAAGCAGTGGGCTGAGAAGCTCGCTGAGCAGGTTGGCGACACAGTGCTGTATCCTGTTTCTGTGCGCTGTGAAGAGGTGATGTGGCGCGAGAAGAAGCTGTTCTGCAACGCAGATTTTTTCCATGCCTCTGCCTACCACTTCATGGGAATTCCAACCAAGCTGTTCACCCCAATTTTCGTGATGTCGCGACTGACCGGCTGGGCGGCTCATGTGAAGGAGCAGCGAGCCAATAACCGCATCATCAGGCCGAGCGCCGACTACACGGGCCCTGAGACTGCAGAATGGGTCGATATTGAGCAGCGTGGAGCCTGATTACTAAATCTAGTTTTTACATAAATTAAACAAAGTAACCCATTGTTATAAAAGGACTATTATGAGCGCGAATGTTGACATGAACCAGCGACCAGAGCCAGATCAGGTACTGGTTGATATCGCTAACTATGTCTGTGATTACGAGATAGATTCGGACGAAGCCTATAACACCGCCCGCAATTGCCTGATGGATACTCTGGGCTGCGGCCTGTTGGCTCTGCGCTTTCCAGAATGTACCAAGCTGCTGGGCCCCCTGGTTGAGGGCACGGTGGTTCCCAATGGGGCCCGTGTCCCAGGTACCCAGTTCCGACTGGATCCGGTCAAAGCGGCATGGGACATCGGCTGTATCGTGCGCTGGCTGGACTATAACGACACCTGGTTGGCCGCAGAGTGGGGCCACCCGTCAGACAACCTTGGCGCGATACTGGCTGTTGCGGATTACCTTTCCCAGACGCGAATCGCTGCTGGAAAAGCCCCTCTCAACATGCGCGATGTGCTCACCGCCATGATCAAAGCTCATGAGATTCAAGGAGTTCTCGCACTGGAGAACAGCTTCAACCGCGTCGGCCTGTGCCACGTCCTCCTGGTGCGCGTCGCCTCAACAGCGGTGGTAACGAGAATGCTTGGTGGTACCCGAGAGCAGGTCATTGATGCCTTGTCTCAGGCCTGGCTGGATGGCTCCAGCCTGCGGACTTACCGCCATGCCCCGAATGCAGGCCCTCGCAAGTCATGGGCTGCAGGCGATGCCACCTCAAGGGCGGTGCGTCTGGCCGATCTGACCTTGCGCGGCGAAATCGGCTACCCCAGCGTCCTGACCGCCCCGACCTGGGGATTCTATGACGTTTCCTTTAAAGGGAAATGTTTCAGCTTTCCAATGCCTTACGGAAGCTATGTAATGGAAAACATCCTCTTCAAAATCTCCTTCCCGGCGGAATTCCACTCTCAAACCGCCGCAGAGGCAGCGGTTAAATTGCACCCCGTGGTGAAGGATCGTTTGCACGAAATCGACAAGATCGTCATTCACACCCACGAGTCAGCAATTCGCATCATCAGCAAGTCAGGCCCTCTGAATAATCCCGCCGATCGCGACCATTGCCTGCAATACATGACAGCGGTTCCCCTCGCCTTCGGCAATCTGGTCGCCGAACACTATGAGGACAGTTTCCACGAAGCGAACCCGATCATTGATGAATTGCGAGAGAAAATGGAAGTCCACGAAAACCCTACATACAGTAAGGAATATCTGGAACCTGAAAAGCGATCAATCGCCAATTCGCTCCAGGTTTACTTCAAGGATGGCAATTGCACTGACAAAGTCGCTATCGACTATCCTGTTGGTCACCGTCGGCGACGCGAAGAAGGCATTCCCCTGCTGGAAGCGAAATTCCGCAGCAATCTGGCAACGCGCTTCCCGGCCAAGCGTAGCGAAGCCATCTTCGCGCTCTGCAAGGATCAACAGAAGCTGGAGCAGACTCCGGTCAATGAATTCATGGACCTGCTGGTCATCTAGCAAAATAACGCAGCACGGCGCAGCACCTCGCTCTATCGGGGGCTGCGTTGTCTACGCCTGACTCGTGCCCGCCGATTCTCAGGCTGCTACAGCGAATTGGCAAAATTCTGCAATCCCTCCCCTTGAAATCCCCAACACAGCCCCTACCTACTCTCATACAGAGCGCTCAACCGAGGCTCTGAACATTCGGCCCGATCAAACGATGGGCGCCATTCATATTGCTTTTAAACTAGAGGATATGTGTTATGAGAACTTTAGATTTTTCACCCCTGTACCGCAGCACTGTCGGCTTCGACCACCTTTCTTCATTGCTCGACGCCGTAAATCGCAGTGACAATTCAAATGGCTACCCGCCCTACAACATCGAGTTGCTGGAGAAAGACCAGTACCGAATCACCATGGCGGTGGCCGGGTTCGATCAAGACGAACTCAACATCCAGACAGAGAAGCAAACCTTGACTGTGAAAGGCCAGAAGGCCCAGGAAGAGGTAGAGCGTAATTTCTTGCATCGCGGAATTGCGGCACGCAATTTTGAGCGCCGATTTCAGCTAGCAGATCATGTTGAAGTCAAGAATGCCCGCCTTGAAAACGGCATGCTTCATATCGAGCTGGCACGAGAAATTCCGGAAGCAGAAAAGCCAAAGTCCATCCCCATTAATAATGGTGGTAGCAAATTGATCGATATGGCCAAACGCTCCGCTGCCTGAAGCCGCAGTAAACTGCTTCAACTCCTTGAACTGAAGCCGCGGTAATTACCGCGGCTTTTTTATTGGCAGAGCTTACTTGTCAGTGTGTAGGGATTCGTAGACTAGTCGAGCACGTGAACAACCAGGCCGCTCTTGAGCTTGGGCTCGAACCAGGTCGACTTCGGTGGCATTACTTCATTGGCGTCAGCAATAGCCATCAAGCTTTCAATAGACGTTGCGTAGAGCGCAATAGCCAACTCCCACTCGCCACTGTTGACTCGCTTTTCGAGTTCTTTCAAGCCACGGATGCCACCGACAAAATCAACACGCTTGTCTGTACGCTGATCAACAATCCCCAACAAAGGCTCAAGCACGGTGTTCTGAAGAATGCTTACATCCAGGCTCAGCACCGGGTCATTGTTATCGATGCTCGCTTCGAGCGCTGCATTGGCCGTCAGTCGGTACCATTGCTTTTGCACATAGAGGGCAAATTCCCGAGCTTTGCCTGGTTTCGCCGCGCTCGCATCTGCTACCGCCTCAATATCGAAGTGCCTCGATAGCTTATCCAGAAATTCCGCAGCTTCGTGACCGTTCAGGTCTTTGATGATGCGATTGTAATCGAGAATCTGCATTTGATTATGCGGAAACAGGACAACCAGAAAATAATTGAACGACTCAGTGCCATCGAAGTCAGGTTGGCGTTGCTGCCGGAGCTTTTGCACTCTGGATGCAGCTGCGGAGCGGTGATGACCATCGGCCACATAGAGCGCCTTGAGACTGTTTACCGCCTGTTCGATCCGCTGCACCAGCGCCTTGTCTTCGATCACCCAGAAAACATGCCGCGTATTGTCGTCCGCCTGGAAATCGTAAACCGGCTCCCCTTTGACAATGCCGCCTATCATCTCGTCGATCTCGGCCTGCGCTTCGTAAGTCAGGAATACGGGGCCCACCTGAGCGGACAGGGTATCGATATGATTTACCCGGTCGTCTTCCTTTTCCGGGCGGGTGAATTCATGCTTCTTGATAAGGTTCTTGTCATAGGCATCTACCGACGCAGCTGCGACCAAACCGACCTGCTCATGGGAACCCATCACCTGCTTGTACACATACAGCGTCTCTTCTGCGTCCCTGTGCAGAATGCCTTCGCTGATGAAGCGCTGTAGATTCTCACGCCCTTTTTGATAGACCCTAGGGTCGTGGACATCGATTTCCGGGTCGACGTCGACCTCTGGCTTATTGATGTGCAAGAAGCTATACGGATTATCTTTCGCCAACTCGAAAGCTTCTTCTCTGTTGAGTACGTCATAGGGATGAGCAGCGACTCGCGCTGCAAGTTCGCGAGTTGGGCGCAGACCTCGGAACGGTTTGATCAGTTTCATTTGTTTGTCCAATAATTCTCCGCGAAGCGCGGTTATGTTAATTCAGTTAAACCAATGGTATTAGCCAGCAAGCCAGTGTCGGGCACACGCGGCTGCATTTCTTGTCGAAAACTACTTCTTGTCGAAAACGTAGACGCCAGACCAATTCTCGGCTGGCGGGTTCGTGGAAAAATGCGCTATACGATCCAGGAATATCTGGCAGAGAGCGCTATTGTCGCATGATCGCTGCAGCTGAATAAACTGCTCCCGGGCAGATTGCCAATTTTGTTCCCGGTAACACTGCAGCGCTGAAGCAAACTGGCTCACTTCCGCCTTCTTCTCATCAGAAACTTCCTTTTTGCGACCTATGAGCTCAAATATCTTCACTGGCTTCCGCTTTCCAGCCACCACGACTTCGTCCAGCTCGCGGAACAGAAATTCCGGTGTGGCCTGAACCGTAGCCTCACTGACGATCGAGGCTGTTCCATAGTAGCGCGTGAGACTTTCCAGGCGCGCTGCCAGATTGACAGTGTCGCCAATGACAGAATAATTCAGTCGATTCTTTGAACCGAGATTTCCGGCGACAACCAAACCCGTATTGATGCCGACACAAGCACTCAGTCTGGAATCGAGACTGTCCAGGGTCGCAACGATCTCCGCTGCAGCTGCCACAGCGTTGCTCGCATCGTCCTGTCCGGTAACGGGCGCGCCGAACAACGCCATCACCGCATCTCCTTGAAACTTGTCCACCACCCCACTGTGCGCTTCAATAATATTACTGATGCTGCTGAGCACTTCATTGAGAGCGGTCAGAACCTCTTTCGGCGGCAAACCCTCGCAATAGGAAGTAAAGCCTCTGATGTCAGAGAAAAGCACTGTCACTACACGCTCTTCACCACCCAGCTCGACCGGGTTATTCAAGAGCTCTTCTGCGATTTCCTGTGAAACGACTTTGCCTAACAGATCCCTTACTTTCTCTTTTTCCGCGAGGCCGCTAGCCATGTTGTTAACCGACTCGGCCAGTTCCCCCAATTCGTCGCTGGACTCAATCTCTGCTCGCTTCAGATAGTCGCCCGCTTCGATACGGCGCACCACGCTTGCCAGCCGAGTAAGCGGTTGAGAAATAGAGCGCGCCAGCAGCAATACCGCGAACAGACTCAGCGCAAATACCAGTAGATAAAACTGGATCAGCAGTTGCCGGAACTGCACAACATTTTCCTGATTCTCATCATAGGAGCGCTGAATGACTGCCAGCACTTCGCTGCCATCAGTTTCGGATTGAAACAATGGTCGCAACAGCGTGCTCCAATCCTCGTTCGGATAGCTGATCAGCTGAATCCGGTCTATAACACCAGCAAACTCCAATTGCTCAGCCAGCAACTGTCTTTCTGCATCCGGAAGCGTTGAAGTGATAACTTGCCTCTCACCACTGGAGAAATGCCGAACGATACTGACCTCAGAAACAACACTTTCCGCAACACGTTCAACAAATGCATCATCGAGTGCAAAACCGCCGATGATCCAGGCGACCTGACGGGGTAAGTATAATCCGTGCGCAATAAGCTGGTATGGCACGCCATTGACTTCAGTAATCGTTTCCGCCTGGAAATTAACCGAGTTCTCTGCACGAACGAGCAGCTCTTCGAACGCGCCTTGTACTCGGGAAAAACCTTGCAATGCGGTATCGATGATCACTTCGTGATTAAGGTCGACTACCATGAGCATGTGTGTGCTTTCCATGGATCTCTCAATCACATTCAGGGAGGCATCAAACAAGGTGGCCGGATCATTGGCTGCGAATGCAGTACGATAACCATAGTCCCAGGTCAGACTGGAGATGATAGATGTGAGCTTTTCAGCTTCCTGCCTCCTGGTGTAATCGAAGACATCGGCGCCCAATTGCAAATAGGTATTGATCGTTTCTTCTGTGTAGTCCGTGTTATTGCGATTTACGTAATACAGCGTTCCACCGAGAATGGGGATGAGAAGCGCGGACAGAAATGTCAGAAGGCGAGCGCGAAATGAGGTGAACGCAAAGAATTTTCTGCTTGCACTCACTTCGATGCTTCCACTTAGCGATATCGCGTACGATTCGCAGACGGCGCCCGGCGAATCCTGCGATCTCTTTGCAATGAGACCTGCAGATCTACACTACTCGTCTGGCCACCCTGCAGGCTAACAGGCACTTGCATAACATTCCCGGGAGCATCCAGACGAGCGTGCCAGATCCGCAGCTGAAAATCTCCGCCTGGCAGCCCACTCAAACTCGCAGCGCCTTCAGCATTAGTGATACTCATTAGCGAGGTTTCTCCGATATAGATATAGGCAAGCATCCAGTCATGGATGTTACAACCTATTTCGACAACACCGGGCTGCGGAAATGTCTCAAAAAAGTCGTCATTTTCGCCCCTGCCATAGAGCGGAATATTGAACGGTCGAGGCGCAGAAAAGGAATACACGTGATGCAGGATGGCATCGCTATTTGGAAATCCAATCTGGCTTCCCGCAACCACAGTTTTAATGTGGGGAACAAACTCCTTGTCCACTTGATCGATCTCATGGATTGCTGTCGCTTGATACTCGCCTCGCATCGCCTCCGGTAATATCAATTCAATGACAGCTTCTTCTACTGGCTGCCCTTCACTATCAATCAAAGAAAATTGAATTGTCTGCCCTAGCCCGTACTGCTGCCAAAAGCCCAGAACGAGCAATACCATAAATCGTCCTGACTGGCGCAACTGCGTACGTATAATCCCTGTTAAAGTCATGCGTTAGAATCCCCAGGTCAGACCAACCGATAGCTCGGAATTATCATAATGCTTTCCTGCCGGAGCTGAGATATCGAACCAGTTACCGGAAATATCCACGGCCATATCTTGCGCAAGTGGAATGCTAACTGACAGCGAATAGGAATCGATATCCGCCTTGAGCCGGTAGGCGTACCAATCATTTGCAAACGCAGGCTCAATATAAAATGCCGATGCAATTTTATAGATGGACTGCGAAGGGTGAGCGGTGCTCGAGATGGAGTACCCATCACTCCGCTCGTACTGCCCCGTGAGCATTAATCCGTTGGCGAAGGTGTAATCCGCGCCAATCTGCAGAGCTTTACTGCTGTAGTCATAGAGCTTGAAAGGCAATGCCACCAGAGGATCATAGCCCAGTGCATTCAGACGAGCCTGCATTGGTAGCTCCTGCGTCTGATTCTCTTCGGCGGATACAGACGCGAACAAAGACCATGCCGGCGTGAGTCGTTTGCTCCACCCCAGATTTATCGCTGAGGTTTCCCTGTCTCTTGCTGTTCCTCGCGCAGCCAACCATTGATGCGACGCGGATAGACTGAGCTGATGAGCATAGGCACCAAATCCAAACTTGTGCACAAACGTTGCGGATAGCGATGCGGCAGTCTGGTCAAAACCGGACAGCTTCCCATATCGCTTGCTACTGGCGCCGACTCCCAACAACAGCGAGTCATTTACACCAAGCTGAAATAGCTTACCCGCTTCCAATCGGGCACTCAGGAATCCGGACGGTTTGATATGGGGGTCATGCAGACCACGGGTGACATTACTTTCGCTACCAGCTGATAGCGATAGCTGAATAGTCTCGTTCGCCCAACTCGTGTGATGAGTAGCGCTTGCGCCGAGAATCAATAGCGCGGTGTGCAGAATCCTTGTCTTCGAATACATCAGTTCATTCCAGGCTGACTTCCAGCTAGTGTGGCAAGTATAAGTTATCGATGGATGACACGCAGCTCTTGAACAGCACACACGTGTTGTCCCTTTGAGGCTTCTCGCACAAGGAGAGCGTACGTAACGCCAAGCTGAGTGCTAGTGACCGGATTACTTGACTCTTTTGTCCAACACGGCGCGTATTTCGCGAGGAGAAAAACCGCGTGATTGCAGAAATCTGAGGTGTTTCTTATGTGCTTTGCTACCAAACCCCACCGGGATATCTCCCAGTCGACGCTCAGTCAGCTCTTCAGCAATGTGTAACCAGTCTTCATCATCTGCGAACAGATGCCTGCTAATGAGTTCGTCTCCTACCTTGCGGCTTTGTAGATCCGCCAGAATATGCAGCATTCCAAATCCGCGTGATTTCCTGTAGCGCACATAGGATTCGACGAAGCGCTCATCGGACTGTAGATTTTCACTACGCAATGCAGCAAGCACAGCTTCCAGCATTTCCTGATCAGCTTCGGGGAATTTTCGAGAGAGTTTTTGTTGTAGCTCAAAGAAAGAGTGTTCCCGGCGGGCCAAGAAATCCATGGCGGCCCGCCGGAGAACGGGGACATCGATGATAGGTTGTTCGCTAGCCATGGTCAGCTAGATGCGGCCGATTGGCTCGATGCGTCTGCGTGGCCGCACAGTAGCACTGTACTGGTAGCGGTCTTGCGCAGCGAGCCCGGTGAATCAGCCTTTTTTGGACTTGGCTTCTGCAAGGACGACTACGTCATCACTTGCCCCGATAGCCTCTTCCTCACCTTTCCCTTTGGCCGGTTTGAGGAGTTGCGCCCTGATCTGGGTCTCAATCTCAGCCGCAATCTCCGGATTCTCCTCGAGATATTGCGAGACATTCTTCTTGCCCTGACCAATCTTGTCGCCCTTGTACGCGTACCAGGCTCCGGACTTCTCGATCAGACCCTGTTTGACACCCAGATCGATGACTTCGCCAAGGTGATGGATGCCCTCTCCATACATGATCTGGAACTCGGTCTGACGAAATGGCGGTGCAACCTTGTTCTTGACCACCTTTACGCGGGTCTCGTTACCCACTACTTCGTCGCCCTCTTTGATTGAGCCTATACGACGAATATCCAGACGGACGGAAGAATAGAATTTGAGTGCGTTGCCGCCGGTAGTCGTTTCGGGAGATCCAAACATCACACCAATCTTCATGCGGATCTGGTTAATAAAGATTACCAGCGTATTGGAATTCTTGATGTTGGCGGTCATTTTGCGCAGCGCCTGTGACATCAGGCGAGCCTGTAAGCCCATATGGCTGTCGCCCATGTCGCCTTCGATCTCTGCCTTGGGCGTCAGCGCCGCTACCGAGTCAACGACCACAACATCTACCGCACCAGAGCGCACAATCATGTCGCAAATCTCCAGTGCCTGTTCACCGGTGTCTGGCTGGCTGACGAGCAGGTTATCAACATCCACACCGAGATTGCCGGCATAGATCGGATCGAGAGCGTGCTCGGCATCGATAAAGGCGCAGCTACCACCCGCCTTCTGTGCTTCGGCGATGACCTGTAGCGTCAAGGTGGTCTTACCAGACGATTCCGGGCCATAGATTTCCACGATCCGGCCGCGAGGAAGGCCGCCGATACCGAGGGCAATATCGAGTCCCAGTGAGCCAGTGGAAATTGAAGGAATCTGAACGCGCTCGGAATCCCCGAGGCGCATCATGGAGCCCTTGCCGAACTGGCGTTCAATCTGCGACAGCGCCGCTGCGAGTGCTTTTTCTTTGTTTGCGTTATCTTCGATCATAGTTGTTTCCTTGTAAGTAACACTACAACTGATCCTGGTTCCTTGAGTAATGCAGTTGTCCCCGCGCTGTACCTGAATACAGCAGCATGTTGAGTTAAGAATAGTCCAATCCTAACTGCTTGCCCGGTTTCTCCGGGAAATTGTCTATAGCGTGGTTAATCCGACATCTTCCGGTCACTGTTTCCGGTGGATGTCCTGGCTCAGAGCTCTCGTTGGCTCTAACGCCGGGACACTTGTTGCAAACCACTGTATATCCAACCAGTAAAAATTAAAACAGAATTTTACTGTATATACAACCAGTATATTGGCCGAGGCGGAATTTCCTTTAGAGCGATTGACAGAAAATTTTCAGGCCGTAGCGCTGAGCACTTTTAGCAAGCCTTCCAGTGCCGCGGCCTGTGTCGCCAGGCGCACCGCTGCGCGGTCTCCGTCGAAACGAAAGCATTGCGCCGTGCCATGCCCCTGCCAGTGCCAGGCAATCCATACGGTCCCTACCGGCTTCTCAGGCGTACCGCCATCGGGGCCCGCAACACCGGTGACAGCCACCGCCAATTGCGCCCGGCTATTCGCCACAGCGCCCTTTGCCATCGCCAGAGCGGTCTCTTCACTCACGGCGCCGGGGCCACACAGTTCGAACAGTGCTTCGGGAACATTGAGCAGATGGGATTTGGCCTCGTTGGAGTAGGTCACGAATCCGCAGTCGAACCAGCGTGAGCTACCCGGCAATGCCGTCAGTGCAGCCGCTATGCCACCACCGGTGCAAGACTCTGCCGTCGCCAACAGGATTTCGTCGGCCAGCAGCCGCTCTGCCAATTGCTGTGCAGAGTTTTCAATTTGTTGCTCAATAGCGGATGTCATACAGCCATCTTAACGCCAGTCATGAGTGAGGCAAATCCCCGGACGAAAATAAAGAATCCGCTTAACGTGTCCAAGAAGGTGTCCAAGAATGCATGCAATCCGTGTAGAATCCCATGCAGCAAATGACGTCGTCAGCAGCACTGAAAACAACAACCAACCGCAACAGGAAGTAGCGCCTACCTTGGCCGATTCGCAATCTCACACCCCCATGATGCAGCAGTTTCTTCGCATCAAGGCACAGCACCCTGATGACCTGTTGTTCTATCGCATGGGCGATTTTTATGAGCTGTTTTACGACGACGCCAAACGCGCCGCCGATATCCTTGACATCACGCTGACAGCGCGAGGCAAATCCGGAGGCCAGCCAATCCCCATGTGCGGGATACCTTTTCATGCCGCTGATCGCTACCTCGGCAAACTCGTTGAAGCAGGCGTCGCTGTCGCGATTTGCGAGCAGATTGGCGATCCGGCCACCAGCAAGGGACCGGTAGAGCGCCAGGTAGTCCGGGTGATCACTCCGGGAACCGTCAGCGATGAAGCATTGCTGGACTCCCGGCAGGAAAATTCTTTGCTGGCCATTGGCAGCGGCGTCGATCCCGGCGCAGGACAACAAACAGTCTATGGTCTGGCACTGCTCAGCATCAGCAGCGGCAGACTGGTGCTGAATGAGGTGCACTCCATTGAAGCGGTGCTGACCGAACTGGAGCGCATCAAGCCATCCGAAATTCTCATCGCAGACGACTTGCAAGAACTGATGAGTCGTATTCGGCACAGCGCTCTGCGCAAGCGGCCTGTCTGGGATTTCGAATTGGACAATGCGCGACGCTTGCTCAACCAGCACTTCAAAACCCGCGATCTCAGCGCCTTCGAATGCGACCATCTCCATGCTGCACTGGGCGCGGCGGGTTGTTTGTTCAGTTATGCAAGAGAAACCCAGAAATCAGATCTGCCGCATATTCAGAGCATCCAGCTCGAGCGCATGGATGACGCAGTTATCCTGGATGCCGCCAGCAGGCGCAATCTGGAAATCGACACCAATCTTTCCGGCACGCGTGACAATACGCTCGCATCGGTACTGGACACGACTTCTACCGCGATGGGCGGCCGACTCCTGATTCGCTGGCTCAACCGCCCCTTGCGGGACCGGCAAGCGCTACTCGATCGTCAGGAAGTGATCGCCGCGCTTCTGCACGACTATCACTTCGAAACAGTCAGGGAAATACTTGGCAATATCGGCGATCTTGAACGCATCCTGGCCAGGCTGGGCCTGCGCTCTGCTCGCCCCCGGGATCTCGCTCGCTTGCGCGACGGCCTGGCTCTGCTCCCCGACCTGCAGGCGCTTCTGGCGCGCATAGACAATGCACAGCTTGCCGCTGTTGCGCAGCGTATTGCGGAGTTCCCGGAACAAACGGCGCTGCTGCAACGCGCGATCATCGACAATCCACCAGTGGTCATTCGCGAAGGTGGCGTCATCGCCGAGGGCTTCGATACCGAACTGGACGAACTGCGAAATTTAAGCAGCAATGCTGGCCAGTTTCTCGTCGATCTGGAACAGAAAGAGAAAGCACGTACCGGCTCGTCTACACTCAAAGTCGGCTATAACCGGGTTCACGGCTACTACATCGAAATAAGCAAAGGCCAGGCAGGTGGAGAGCTCCCCGCCGAATATGTACGCCGCCAGACATTGAAGAACGCAGAACGCTTTATCACTCCGGAACTCAAGGAGTTTGAGGATAAAGTGCTCTCGGCCAACAGCAAGGCATTGGCCAGAGAGAAAGCGCTCTACGATGAATTACTGGAGACTCTGGCAGCTTCATTGCGCGAATTGCTGACCAGCGCCACTGCGATTGCCGAACTCGATGTACTCGCCACCTTCGCAGAACGCGCTGTTACGCTCGATTACAGCCGCCCGGAACTGGTTGCGGAAGCAGGAATCAGCATCACTGCTGGCCGACATCCGGTCGTGGAAACCGTGACTGAGGAGAGCTTCGTCGCCAATGATGTGGAGCTCAATGACGAGCGGCGTATGCTAATCATCACCGGACCCAACATGGGTGGTAAGTCGACCTATATGCGGCAAACCGCGCTCATCACCCTGCTCGCTCTGTGTGGCAGTTTTGTACCCGCGCAGCATGCCAGAATCGGCATGGTAGACCGCATTTTTACGCGCATAGGATCGTCCGACGATCTCGCCGGCGGCCGCTCGACGTTCATGGTAGAAATGACCGAAACTGCCAATATCCTCCACAATGCTACCGCCAATAGTCTGGTGCTGATGGACGAGATCGGACGCGGCACGAGCACCTTCGACGGCCTGTCATTGGCCTGGGCGGCAGCATTGCACATCGCCGAACAAGTGCATTGCTTCACCCTCTTCGCAACCCACTATTTCGAGTTAACGGCCCTGCCCGATAGCTATGACGCCATTAGCAATGTTCATCTCGACGCGGTTGAGCACGATAACGGCATTGTCTTTCTGCATGCACTGAAGCAAGGCCCTGCAAATCAGAGCTATGGTCTTCAAGTCGCACAATTGGCCGGCATTCCAGCAGCTGTCATTGCCCATGCCAGAAGCAAATTGCAGCAACTCGAGGCCGATGCAGCGCTTCCGAGCGTACAAGGTGCTCCAGAAAAACCGCAGCAGGCCGAACTCTTTGGGAGTGAGCCGCATCCTGCCGTTGAATATTTGCAACGGCTGAATCCGGATGAAATCACCGCCCGCGAGGCGCTGGATATTCTCTATCAGCTGAAGAAGAAAACCAGCTAATACTGGCACGCCAGTATCGCGATCCAGTAAAGGCCAGGTGGGTAAATCGGCGTAAAAGCTGCTAGAATGCGGGTCCCGGCGCGAAGCGAGGGCTGTCAGCGGCAGGATAATAGTGAATAGGGAAGAACGAACATGACATTCGTAGTTGGTGATAATTGTATCAAGTGTAAGCACACTGATTGTGTGGAAGTCTGTCCAGTGGATTGCTTTTACGAAGGTCCCAATTTTCTGGTCATCCATCCTGATGAGTGCATCGACTGCGCGCTCTGCGAACCTGAGTGCCCGGTAGATGCGATTTATGCAGAAGATGAACTTCCGGAAGATCAGGCGGAATTCCTGCAGCTCAATGCAGAGCTCGCGGAAACCTGGCCGAATATTACTGAGAAGAAAGACGCCCTGCCCGATGCGGAAGAATGGGCAGACAAGCCAAACAAGCTTCAATATCTGGAGCGTTAGTCCTGAACTAGCGGCTCAACGGTACTGATTCGTCAGTGCCTGCTACTGAAGGGCTCCGATCGCACAGCCTGAGCTGCTGCACGGGGCCCTTTCTTCATCCAGTTTCTTCATCCAGTTTCTCCATCCCCTCTCTCCATCCTCCGTCTACGCCAATCCACATCAGCCTGGATAGTGAAGTCAGGGATTCACCTATCTGGGCAACAGTCGCCCGGGGTTCACTGATTTACCTTCTTCGCGAATCTCGAAATGTAGCATCGGAACGCCCGCAGCATTCTGCCCCGCTTCGGAGATCTTCTGCCCACCGGTGACATGCTCTCCCTGAGCCACGAGTATGGTGCTGTTGTGACCATAGGCGCTCAGATAGCGATCATTGTGACGAATGATGATCAGGTTGCCGACACCGGGTACACCGCGCCCCGTGTACACCACATCTCCGTCACCCGCAGCGAGTACCGGATCGCCAACATTGGCAGCGATGTCGAGCCCTTCATTACCACCTACCGAGAAATCGCGCAGCACTGCGCCCCGGTGCGGCCACTGCCAATTCGGTGCCGACTGACTGCCTATCGGTTGCCGAAAAACACCACCACCGCCACTTGCGGCCCGGGTAGTGACAACCCCGGTTTCGGTCACTGCGGCATTGCGACTGACTCCACTGCTACTCGAAGGCGCGGCAACCGCACTCACATCGAGCCGCAGTTCCTGATCCACGTAGATGGTATAGGGAGGTCGCAAATTATTGGCTATCGCCAGACTCCTGAAATCGAGGTCGTATTCGAACGCGATGGAAAACAGCGTCTCTCCGGGCTGCACACGATGCACAGAACCGGATCTGGCAGGGGTTCGAGCTGGGCTGGCCACTGGTGTGCTCACAGTAGAGTTACGCGTCGCAGGCGCTGTCGAAGTACGCGCAGGACGACTAGCTTCGCCCCGCGAGCTGACCACTATTTCCGGTGGCACGAGCACTTGCCGTTCGCTGGCTTCGGTGACAGGGGCCTGATAATTATTACCGCACCCGGAAATCATCACGCAACACAGCGAGGCGACGAGAATTCGCCTGCCTGTCGCGCGCCTTTGCAGAGTCAAAGCTGCGAGTAACATGGTTCACTCATTCACCGTCAATGCGGTGAGCAACATTTCTGGAATTTCGTGTCGATGCCTTGTGCAAGACAATAACCAACGCGATCGCCGCCAGCGCAACCAGCACTGCCGCGAGCACATTGGCCTGTTCGCCAGACACCTCTGCATAGTTTAGCGGCCAGACTGGCACATTTCTCAAGGGGTGAGTGACACCATTGGTATCCAGATAAGAGCTGACCGTCTCTTGCCAGGGCCAGAGTACATATAGAGAACCCAGCAACAGACCGCAGATGAAGGCATAGGCAATCTCGTGATAATGCTTGAGAACCCAGGCAATCACCCGGGAGAAAGCCAGTAACCCACACGCCGCGCCGGCTGAGAAGGTGAGGATGTCAATCCATTGAAAGCTGACCAGTGCCTGCAGCATATGTTCATATGCGCCAAGCAGGATCAAAAGAAATGCGCCGGACAGACCTGGCAGAATCATTGCGCAGATGGCCAGCGAGCCACACAGGAACAGATAGGGGGCAGATACCGTCACCTGCACTCCATCCAGAAGCCCAACCCCGACAGTCAGACAGGCACCGAGTATCAGCGAGCACCATGTAGAAACGCGCTGCAAGGCAATTTCCCGGCTCAGTAGCACCACGGACGCGAGAACCAGGCCGACAAAGAAGGCCATCAACAAGACCCTCTGTTCCGTAAGCAGATAGAGTACCGTATTGGCGGAAAGCAGAAGTCCGCTGAGCATACCCAGAGCAACCAGCAGCAGAAAGGTACCATTCACATGCCGCCACAGTTCCCGAAACTTGCCAGCGGCAAACAATTGCACGGCATCAAGGTCGACAGACCGAATCGAGTAGATCAGCTCATCGTATATCTGGGCAATAACAGCGATAGTGCCACCTGAGATACCCGGCACAGAGTCACCCAGACCCATTGCGATTCCCTTGCAGTACAGAATTACGCTAGCGGCAGGCGTTGCAGCTCTCTGCCGGTCTGGATGCTCTGGTTGCGAGGAATTTGGCATGATTCAAAATTAGTGTTGTACCTGCCCCCTTAACAGCGGAACAAAGCGCACCATGTCCAGGGTTTGCGACTCGAAGTCGTTGCCACGACGAGTGATCAGTTTCAGCTCCTGATGGTGATCAGAACCTACCGGGATGACCAGTCGCCCGCCATCAGCCAGCTGCTCCAGCAATTCAGTCGGAATTTGTTGCGGCGCCGCGGTAGTAATAATGGCATCGAATGGCCCTTTCTCCGGCCAACCCAGACTTCCATCCGTGTGCTTCGTATCGACATTGCGCACGCCCAGGATTTTAAGATTCTTCCGCGCCCGATCGAGTAATGGCTTGATACGCTCTACCGAATACACTTTCTCGGCAAGGCGGGCAATCACTGCGGTTTGATAGCCACAACCGGTGCCTATTTCCAGCACTTTGCCAATCGGGCCACTGTTCACAATTGCCTCTGTCATCCGCGCAACCACATACGGCTGGGAGATTGTCTGATTGTGGCCGATGGGCAGCGCCACGTCTTCATAGGCCCTGTGAGACAGCGCCTCATCCAGAAAGATATGCCGTGGCGTTGAACGGATAATGTCCAATACCTGCATACTCTGGATCCCCTGATCCATAAGACGCCCCAACAATCGTTCCCGCGTGCGCTGCGAGGTCATACCAATGCCTCGCAAATTCTTATCGTGATTCAAAGTGCAACCCTTCTACTTCTCGCAGTTCACAAACTTCCCGGAGCATGCTGGTAGCGTATGCCCCTCGAGGCAGTGTGAACTGAACTCGCAATTCTTTTTCAGTCGGCCAGCTCCATTGCAAATCCATGACCCGGCATCGTAGCGGGCGCCGACTGGCTTCTACACCCTGGCGCATGAGCCCGGTGACTAATTGCGGATAATTTTGGCATACCGCATTCTCAATATCGGCAGCCCGCCCAACTGTTAGATACTTATCTTGCGCTTTGATTACCCCAGGCAATAGCCCCGTTGGATGAATATCAAATGTCTGCAAGCGCTGCTCCAGCGGCTCATCCCAGGCATCCGCCCCGACTGCAAACAAACGATCGGTGCCATCAAGGTTGAGAACGTCTCCAGCAACATACCGATTCCAGCTTTGTTCCCGAATCCGCTCAGACAGAATCTGATTGAATACGTAGGCGCGAGCGGCCGACAAGAGCATGCCATGCTTCTTGCCCTGCCTTTTGCGACCTTTCGAAGTTGCAGCCCTGTTATCTCGGCTGCTTTCACTTTTGCCCGGCGCCTGATTTGCACCGGACTCATCCTCCAGCCCCTGAAAAAAGGCTAGTACTTGCTCCATGTTGCTGAAATCGCGTCCAAAGCGTTGCGGGCCAAAATAATTGGGCATTCCTGCCAAAGCCAGGTGCTGTAATCTCTCTTCGAATGCAGCGTGGGGGCCGGAACAGTCGCGAAGCAACAGATTGAAGCGATTGGCTCGATGACTGCCGACACGCAGCTTGCGGTGATTGCGCTGCCAGTCCAGCACCTGAACAGAGTCAGACTCCAGCGAACTGAGCGCCCCGCGCACTTGCGCCGGCTCTTTGCCAGCCAGCTTGAGACTGAACCACTGACTACATTCTCCACGCCGGTCTTTCATACCGGAATAGCCGACATCGCGAGAACTTATCCCGGCCGACCGGGCAAGCTGGTTCGCGAGCTCAGTCGTACTGATATCCTGTTTCCTGAGCCGCACGAGCACGTGGTCGCCGGAGCCGCTGGGCTCAAAACCCAGTTCCTCGTCGACGATAAAATCAGTGAAGTTCTGCTTGAGAATAGCCGACGCAACGGGCTTGCCCTGTACATAGGCAAGGCTATCCATCTGAGCAAACGCTGGGGACTGTTCGGGCATTTAGCGCTGCGAACTCAACAGGACGACGGCATGACAGGCGATTCCCTCTTCTCTGCCAATGTAGCCCATTTTTTCTGTTGTCGTCGCTTTCACGTTGATAGTGCCACTGGCCATGCCGGTTAGTTCTTCGAGCCGTGCACGCATGGCCTGGCGATGCGGTCCAATGCGAGGAACCTGGGCAACGACCGTGATATCTATATTCACTGGCTGGAAACCGTGCTCAGCGAGCAGCTTGAGAGACGCCTCCAGTATCCTGGCGCTATCAATCCCTGCAATCTGTTCGTCTGTGTCCGGAAAGTGTTCGCCAATATCACCGAGTGCAGCGGCCCCCAGTAACGCATCGCAAAGCGCATGCAGAACGACATCACCATCTGAGTGAGCCAATAGCGAACGCTGCTCAGGTATCAGGCAGCCAC